>JAYZBK010000084.1:0-54262 GCA_036339295.1 Planctomycetota bacterium | reverse complement strand
AGCCTCCCTCGCTCGGCGGTCTCGAGCGCTCGGGAGGGGGCTGCGCCCAGCCTCCCTCGCTCGGCGGTCTCGAGCGCTCGGGAGGGGGCCGCGCCCAGCCTCCCTCGCTCGGCGGTCTCGAGCGCTCGGGAGGGGGCTGCGCCCAGCCTCCCTCGCTCGGCGGTCTCGATCGCCCGGGAGGGGATATCCTCTGCAACCCGGGTCGCAAGCCCGCGTCCACAGCCAACCCCGAGGAGCGAACAGACATGAGCGAGAGCGGTTTCGAGCGTCGTGAAGAAGGCTTCGAAGCGAAGGTCCACGCCGACGGCGAGCAGAAGTTCCGGCTCGAGATGCGACGGGACAAGCTGTTCGCTCGATGGGCCGCGGGGAAGATGGGCATGGCGGGCGACGAGGTCGAGGCCTACGAGAAGGACGTCGTCAAGGCGGACCTCCAGGAGCCCGGCGACGCCGACGTCCTCGCGAAGGTGAAGCTCGACCTCGACGCCAAGGGCGTCGACGTCTCCGACGAGGATCTGCATGCGGCCCTCGAGAAGTGCTTCCAGGAAGCGGTCGCCGAGGACCAGTGACCGTCGGTGGGGTCGCCGTCACCCCACGTCGAGGGTGGCCAGGCCTTCGGCGATCTCGATGGCGGCCCTGAAGCCGAGGGTCTCCATCGCCAGGCCGACGTCGGCCATGCTGTGCCGGATCTCGCCGTCGCGTGCGGGCTCCAGCCTCGGCTCGAGGCATCCCAGCAGTCGCGTCAGTTCGAGGACCGTCGTGGCCCGGCCGGTGCCGACGTTGAGCGGCCGGCCGTCCTCGACGGCCCGGTTCTCCATGCATCCCAGCAGGCAGTCGACGACGTCCGAGACGTGCACGAAGTCGCGCGTCTGCAGCCCGTCGCCGAAGATCGTGGGCGCGATTCCCGCCCTCGCCCGCTCCCGGAAGATCGCGATGACCCCGCTGTACGGCGAGTCGTGTCGCTGTCGCGGTCCGTACACGTTGAAGAATCGCGGGCAGACCGTGGACACGCCCGAGGCGCGGCACGCCTCCTCTGCCTCGAGCTTGAAGGCGGCATAGGGCGACTGCGGATCGGTCGGCGCCGACTCCGGGATCGGTGGCGGGGCGTCGCCGTACACGCTGCAGCTCGAGGCCAGCACGACGCGACTCCCCGGATGCTCCGAGGCCGCCTGCAGGACGTTCCGCGTTCCGCCGAGGACGACGTCGCGGTCGAGATCCGGTTCCTCGATGCTCTCCACCACGGAGACGCGACTGGCCAGGTGGAAGACCTCGTCGACGCCGGCCGCCGCTCGTCGGCACGCCTCCGGATCCGCGACGCTTCCGACCTGGAGGTCGACCCGACCGTCATGCGCGGCGAGGTTCCCCGGGAGCCCGGTCGAGAGATCGTCGAGCACGACCACCCGACGGCCGGTCCCGACCAGGCGATCGACCAGGTGCGAGCCGATGAACCCGGCACCTCCGGTCACCAGTGTCGTCTTGATCGCCATGCCGGCTCCCGTGCTCCATGTGATCGTCGAATTCCGTCCCATTCACCATCGACCGGATCGCCCGCGTCCTCGCGATCATTCGCCCGACGATCCGGTCCGCCGTCGCGCCGAGCGCTCAGGCGATGACCTGGCTGATGGGGGAGGCGCCCTCGACGCCGACGAGCCGCTTGTCCAGCCCCGCATGGAAGTAGCTCAGTTCGTTCGCATCGAAGCCGAGCTGGTTGAGGATGGTGGCGTGGAGGTTCTTGACGTGGAAACGGTCCTGGACGGCGGCCGATCCGAGCTCGTCGGTCTCGCCGACGCTGACGCCGCCCTTGATCCCGCCCCCCGCCATCCACATCGTGAAGCCGGCCGAGCAGTGGTCCCGTCCCGTGCCCTCGGCGTATTCGGCGACGGGCTGGCGACCGAACTCCCCGCCCCAGACGACCAGCGTCTCGTCGAGGAGCCCACGCTGCTTCAGGTCCTTGAGGAGCCCCGCGATCGGCTTGTCGGTGGCGCCGGCGTGCTTCGTGTGGTTGTAGACGAGATCGCCGTGGGCATCCCAGTTCGCGTCGTTGTGGTTGCCGCCGGAGTAGACCTGGATGAACCTCACGCCACGCTCGACGAGCCGGCGGGCGAGGAGGCACTTGCGCCCGAACTCCCGCGTTCGATCGTCCTCGAGTCCGTAGAGCTCGCGCATCGAAGCGGACTCGCCCGAGAGGTCCACCGCCTCCGGGGCGGTCGACTGCATCCGGTAGGCGAGTTCGTAGCTGGCGATGCGGCTCTCGAGGTCGGGGTTGCCGGGATGCCTCGCCGCGTGGGCGTCGTTCATCGCCCTCAGTCGATCGAGGAGGCGGCGCTGCACCGAGCCGCGGCGGGCGGCGTCGGGTTCGAGATCGAGGATCGGTTCGCCCTTGGGGCGCAGCACGGTGCCGGCATGGCTCGCGGGCATGTAGCCGCTCGACCAGTTCTTGGCTCCCGAGATCGGTCCGCCGGTCTCGTCGAGCATCACGACGAAGCCCGGAAGGTTCTCGTTCACCGACCCCAGGCCGTAGTTCACCCACGAACCGAGGGCGGGCGAGCCGGAGAGGATCTCCCCGGAATTCATCATCAGCATGGCCGACCCATGGAGCGGGCTCTCGGCGTACATGCTCTTGATGAACGCGATGTCGTCCACGCACGTCGCGACGTTCGGGAACAGCTCGCTCACCCAGGCGCCGCTCTCGCCGTGCTGCTTGAACTTCCACTTGGGGCCGACCACGCGGCCCTGGTTCCGGGTGCCGCCCCGGCCCTTGACGTGGACGTCGATGGTCTTGCCGTCCAGGCCGTACAGCTTCGGCTTGTGGTCGAAGGTGTCGACCTGGCTGGGCCCGCCGTACATGAAGAGGAAGATGACCGACTTCGCCTTCGGCGTGCGATGGGGCTGCCTCGGGGCGAGCGGATTCCCGCCGGCGAAGGGCGTGACCCCATCCGCCGCGACGGCCTGCTTCGCCAGGAAACCGTCCTGTGCGAGCATGCCGGCGAGTGCGACGCCGGTGAAGGCACCTCCGGTCTCCCAGAGGAACTCGCGGCGGGTGCGTCCGCAGAAGGTGCCGGGTCGGTCTTGTTCGGTCATGACTGGATCCCGTTCGGCTCAGCCGACGTGGAGGAACTCGTTCAGGTTCAGGAGGAGCACGCAGGCGGCCTCGAACGCCTCGCGGTCGTCGAGGCCGTCCTCCGCCCGCAGTTCCTCGATCATCCGGCCCAGGTCGGCGACCTCCGCGGTCGACGGGGGGCGGCAGAGCACCAGCTCGAGCCCGCGCGACAGTTGGGCGTCGCGATCCCCGGGGCGTTCGGCTCGAAGCCGGTCGGCGAAGAGGGACGCCTGGCGATCGATGAACTCCGAGTTCATCATCATCAGCGACTGGGTCGGGACGGTCGTGGCGAAGCGGACCGAGCACGGCCGATCGGTGTCCGGCTGGTCGAAGCCCTCGAGGAAGGGGTGTCTCAGCGATCGCTTGAGGAAGACGTAGAGGCTGCGGCGACCGGCCTGCGCATCGTCGGCCCGGCCCCACGCCTGGTCGGGGCGGGACGCCGTCTCGAGCACCGCCCGCGGAAGTGGTGGATAGACGCCCGGACCACCGAGTTCGGGATTGATGTACCCGGTCACCGCGAGGATGGAGTCGCGGAGCTCCTCGGCCGACAGGCGTCGAAGGTCGCGTCGCCAGAAGAGGTCGTTCAGCGGATCCGCGAGGTACGCCTTCTCGTCGAACCTGGTGGACATGCGGTACGTGCTGGACTCGAGGACGAGCCGGGCCATCTCCCGCCGCGAGGCGTCCCGTCGCACGAACTCGCGGGCGAGCCAGTCGAGGAGCTCCGGGTGGGTCGGCCTGGAACCGAGCGATCCGAAGTCGTCGCTCGACCGCACGAGGCCGCGGCCGAAGAGGTGCTGCCAGAGTCGGTTCGCCGCGACCCGCCAGGTGACGCGGTTCTCGTCCTCGACCAGCCATTCGGCGAACTCGCCGCGGAGTCCGCTCGATTCGTCGTGCATCGGAGCCGGACTGAAGTCGGTCCCCCCGAGCACCCTGGGCACGCCGGGCGAGACCTCCCGACCCGGACTGTGGGCGTCCCCCCGGATCAGGATGTGCGTGGTCGGCGGTTCCGTGCCCTGCGAGCGGGCACAGAGCACGAGTCGCGTCTCGGCGGACGGGGGCGACATCGCGAGGAGTCGGTCGCGGAGGGCTTCGAACGCCTCCGCCTCCTTCTCGCCACGCTCGTCCCGGATGGCCAAGACCACGCCCTCGTCGAGACGGGTGCGGAAAGCCATGCCGGCGACTTCCGCCGGGGCCAGCGCCCGATCGTGGATGCGAAGTTCATCGAGGGTCCCGCTGAACCCGCCGTGGCCGGGGTGCATCCGCCCGACCGTGAGTTCGTCGATCCGGTCGAGGGCCTGGCGACCGCCGACCGCACGGTCGACCTCGGCGCCGTCGACGTACAGCGTGATGCGCCCGTCCGACGCGTCCCGCGTGAAGGCGACGTGATGCCAGGCGCCGTCGTTCACGCCTGGAGGCGAGCTGACGAAGGTCTCCGGGTTCCCGACCCCGGCCGCGACGACGCCCGATCCGATCATCGAGATGCCGAAGTCGTTGACGATGCCCGAGACCTCGCCGTCGACGAGACCCGAGCCGAGGAACCATCGCGGGTCCTCGTCCGACCCGCGGCCCTGCGACTCGGTCCTCATCCAGAAGCTGATGGTGAACGACTCGTTGGCCGAGTTCGGGATCCGGGCGCGGTCGTCCCCACCGGCGAAGCCGAGGCCCGCCCCCTCGATGCCTTCGCGGTCGAATCGGGCGTCGAGGATGCGGCCGGGGTGTCGTCCGGTGAGATCGCGGAGCTCGCCCTTCGTGGTTTCGTCCAGCGGATAGTGGGCGACGAGGCCCTCGGTGGCCGGTGGTGACCCGGCGGATCCCGCCACCGTCGCGGCCCGGTCCCGGATCTCCGCCATCAGTGTTGCGAACGACTCGTCGTACGCCGCCTCCGCCCGTTCGAACTCGGCCTCGCCCTCGGCCCCGAAGTGGACGGGGACGCGACGCGTGACGTTGTTCGCGTTGATCGCGTTGCCCATCCGCTCCTTGTAGGGCTTGAGATCGCGGAAGATCGCCGCGAGCCGGTAGTAGTCGCCCTGGGGAATCGGGTCCCGCTTGTGCTCGTGGCAGCGGGCGCAGGCGATCGACATGCCCATCATGCCGCGACCCACCACGTCGATGATCGAGTCGAGATCGTCGTTCTTCGCCAGTTCGACGTCGGTCGGCTCGTCGTCCCAGATCCCCAGCCGGTAGAAACCCGTGGCGGTCAGCGTGCCGAGGTCGCGATCGGGGAGCTCGTCGCCGGCGAGCTGCTCGACGATGAACCGGTTCCAGGGCTTGTCCTCGTTGATCGCGTCGACCACCCAGTCGCGATATCGCCACGCCTCCGGCTTCACCCGATCGCGCTCGTAGCCGTCGGTATCCGCGTAGCGGACGGCGTCGAGCCAGTGCCGCGCCCACTTCACCCCGTGCTGCGGCGAGCGGAGGTACCCGTCCACCATGCGCTCGTAGGCGTCGGGCCGCTGGTCCGCCACGAAGGATGCGACGGCTTCCGGGGTCGGTGGGAGCCCGGTGACGTCGTAGGCGACCCGCTTGATCAGCGTGCGTCGGTCCGCTTCCGGCGCCGGCGAGAGGCCGCGGGACTCGAGGCTCGCGAGGACGAACCGGTCGATCGGATTCCGCGCCCAGTCGGCGTCGGCGACCGTCGGCACCTCGGGATCGTCGAGCGGCTGCCACGCCCACCAGTTCCCGCCATCCGGAATCGCCTCGGTCTCGAAGGCGTCGGCGGGAAGGTCGGCACCGACGCCGTCGGCCCAGGTCGTGCCCTGGAGCACCCACTCCGTGAGGATCGCGATCTCCTCGTCCGTCAGCCGACCCTTCGGCGGCATCTGGTAGTCGTCCGACTCCCAGGAGATCATCCGAAGGAGAAGACTGTCCGCCGGACTCGTCTCGTCGATGGCGGGTCCCCGGTCGCCGCCTCGAAGCAGCCCCTCGCGGGCGTCGATGCGAAAGCCCCCGCGAATGCGGTCGCCGCCTCCGTGGCATGGAAGGCACTCACGCTCGATGATCGGCCACGCCTGGTCCTCGAAGAACCGGGAGGCCTCGATCATCGCGGCATGATCGTCCTGCGGGACGGCCACCGCCGGTCCGGCGAGCGCGAGGCCGATCGATGCGACGATGCATTTCGGATCGAGTCTTCTCATGGGGATCCGGCTCCGTGCCCTCCAGTCTATGGGCTCCGAGCCCGACTCCAGCCTGATTCGCCCCGGGAAGGGGGCTCTTCCGAACCGGGGCCTCGATCCAACGATCGTCTCAGGGAGCGGGGCGGTCGGGTTGGCGTCGCATCCGCTTCATCGGGAAGGCGACGATGTCGCGCAGGCCAAGGCTGGCCACGAGGTGGTCCAGCTGGACGGGGCGATGGCTCCAGCAGTCCACCCCGACGTCGGTCGATCGCCCGATCTCCTCGAGTCGACCGTGCGTGTGACCGTAGAGATGGATCGATCCCTTGCGGTTTCCTCGCCAGCTTCGAAGGGGGTAGTGGGAGCAGACCACGCGGGTCCCGCCGCGCGGCCAGCGGAACGCGAGAAGGTCGTGCACCGAATCGAAGAGCCGGTCGAACTCGGGGTGGACCGGATCGTGGTTCCCCCGGACGAGGACGATCCGCTCGACCGGGAGTCGCTCGCGGATCCGCCGGGCCGTCCGGACCTTGGCCTTCCGTGACTCGAGATCACCGACGAAGTCGCCGAGGTGCAGCAGGAGGTCCGACGGTCCCACGACGTCGTTGATCGCATCGACGTACGCCGACTCCATCTCCTCGCGACCCTCGAAGCGACGGTCGTAGCGTGCAGGCGCATCGGCCTGGCCGAAGTGGGTGTCGGCGGTGACGAACACGCGACCCGGTGTGTCGAGCGGATGGGCGGCCATGCGCTCATTCAACCATGCCGTCGTCCTTCGCGTCGTCCTCGGCGTCCGGGAGCCTCTGCAGCTCGACTCGAAGGAGGTTCGCCACCGCGCCCCGGGGATTCGCCCGCGGCTCCACGCGGACGACGAGTCGGCCGGTCTCCTCGATCGTCGCGACGCCGAGGTCGGCGGGCTGGAAGTCGTTCCAGGCGTCGGTCGCCTCGATCCGGCCGTCGACGATCGCATCGCCGATGCCGACCCGGATCGGGGTCCCGGCCTCCCGCCGCGGACACGCGGTGACGAGGCGCACCAGCCACCGCCCGGGGCGATCGAGCTCGACCGACCATTCGAGGGCGTCGTCGACGTCGGTCCAGGATCCCCAGGTCGTCCGGCCGTCGGCGCCGAGGCGTTCGCGGCGGAGGGCGTCGCCGTCCGGGAAGGCGTCCTCGGCGTCCAGTCGAACCAGCCCGTCGTCGTCCGCGGTCGCGACGACCCGGTAGCCGCACAGGCGTCGGTCGACGGAGGAGGGTTCGCGGGCCGCCACGTCGTCGATCGCATCCTCGACCGTGGACCAGGGAACGACCACCATCGAGGTCCTCGAACGGCGGGCGGCGAGCCAGCCGACGAGCCGGCCGTCGAGGTCGATCACCGGGCTCCCGATCGTCTCGAGCGGCATGTCGGCATCCACGAGATGCACGGTCCCGAGGCCGCTGGAGAGCCGGCTCGTGCCGAGGGACGTGTTGCTCGGAATGCCCCGACGCGTCGCATCCGGGCGGATGCCGAGCACCAGCTGGAAGCCGATGCCGTCCTCCCCGCGTCGTCCCTCGATGCGGATCGGGTCGCCGATCTCGAGATCGGCGAGCAGGTCCACCAGGTCGCGCGTTCGCCGGACGGGACGATCGTCGACCGAGTCGATCGTGTCCCCGGGGCGGAGCCCGGAAAGGGCGGCCGCCGAATTCGGCACGACGCGATCCACTCGAAGCCCGCCGTCTCGTGCGCTGGACGTGCCCACGCCGAGGAACGGGCGGTCGTCCGGCGTGCGGTCGCTCGAGAGTTCGTCGCGGTCGCGGGCGACGACCGCCACGCTGGCCGTTCCGTCGTCGCCCGGGAGGACGAGCATCGAGCCGGCGCGAAGCACGGCGTCGGATCGCTCGAGGGGCCGGGCCGCATGGCGTCGGGAGAGTCCGGGGACGGAGAGGACGACCAGGTCGAGCTCGGGGACGACCGCCACCGGGGTCGCCTGGAACTCGAGCTCGTCACCGTCCGACCGGACCACGAGTCGGGGCGTCCGGACGTGCCGGGCGTACTGCGAGGCCTTGGTCACCACGCGGTCGCCGTCGACGATCGTGCCGCGGCAGACGACCCGGTCGTTCTCGCGGATCTCGACCATCCGCGTCGTCGCCGGTGCCGCGAGCGCCCCGATCTCCCGCAGGAACGATGGATCCCTGCGGGACCCGGCGGGCGATCGTCGCGTGGTGCGGCCGTTCCAGGCCTCGACCGACGGCCTGGGCGTCCCGGGGTCCATCAGGTGCGGCATCCACGCCCTGATCGCCTCGATCGAGGTCGCGAGGTTCTGCCAGGCGAGGTGACCGCAACGGCTCGCGATGCCCACGATGCGACCTTCGAGATCGAAGACGGGGCCTCCCGAGTCGCCCGCGTCGATGGGACCGTCCAGCGCGAGCTCGGCGCGATCGAGCCCGATGACCCGACCGATGCGGGCGGCCGGGGCCGGGTCGGCGGCGCTCTCGATCGACGCCGCATGCCCGAGGACCACGACCCAGTCCGTCCGCTCGAGCGAGTCGGCGGGGGCGAGCGGACTCCAGGGAAGGTCGACCGGTTCGTCGTCCGGCTCGATGACGTCGAGCACGCCCAGGTCGACGTCGCCATCGAAGACGGAGGAGACCACTCGGGCCCGGAACCGCCGACCGTCGGGAAGCTCGATCGAGAGTCGACGAGGGTCACCCTCGACGACGTGCCCGGCGGTGAGCACGAGCCCGGACCGATCGAACACGACTCCGGTCGCGGAGGTTCCGACCCGGCCGGCGGTGGTGACTCGGACGACGCTCGGCATCGTTCGCTCGACGACATCGACGACCTGCGTCTCGATGTCGCGCAGGCGATCGGCGATGGGGGGATCCGAGGCCGTCGCCGGACTCCCCGTGCAGAGCAGGGCGACGAGGAGAAGGAGACGTCGCCCGCGGGGGCGGCTCGATCGGCTCGTGGTGCTTCGCGCTGCGTTCATGGAATCTCCATCCACCCGGGAAATCGTAGGGGGTCGCCATGGAGAACGGTCGCCCCGGCGGGTTGTTTCGGGCCGGCCGAAGGTTCACCCGACACCGACCCGCCCGTCCGGGATCCGGTGGAGGTACCGTCGAAAGGATGCAGGAAGCCTCGATCGTTCCCTGGCCCGACCGGATCCGGCGGGTGGCCTTCCTCTTCGCGATGTCGGCCGAGGGCCGCGGATTCGCGGAGCGACTCGGGCTCGAGGATCGAGGCTCCCTCGATCCCGACCTGCCGGCCCACTGGCTCGCGGGGACCCACGAATCGCCCGGTGGCGCCCCGATCGAGGTCGCGGTCGGCTTCGCCGGGACCGATCCGGAGCATGGGATCGATCGCATCGGCACGACGCCTGCGACTCTCGCGGCCTACCTGCTCGCCCGACGCTTCGATCCGGATCTCCTCGTGAATGCCGGCACGTGCGGTGGCTTCGAGGCGCGTGGCGCGAGCGTGGGAACCGTCTACCTGGGTTCGAAGGCCCTGCTCTTCCACGACCGAAGGGTGCCGTTGCCCGGTTTCGACGCCTTCGGCGTCGGCCGGATCGCGGCCGAGCCTCCGTCGTTCCTCCTGGAACTGCTCGAGGCGGTGCCGGGGATCGTGTCGACGGGGGACTCCTTCACGCCGTGCGCCGAGGAACTCGCGTTCTTCGAGACCGAAGGCGTCCAGGCGAAGGACATGGAGGCGACCGCGATCGCTCGACTCTCGCGCGATCTCGGCATCCCGTTCCTCGCGGTGAAGGCCGTCACGGACCTCGTGGACGACCCCGAACCGGAGCACGACGCCTTCGTGCGGAATCTCGCGAGAGTGAGCGGCCTCCTCGGCGATCGCCTGCACGCCCTCGTCGAGGCGCTGTCGATCGCGGAGGGGCGGCCGGCCTCCATCGGTTCCGAATAAGCCGCAGGCCTCATCACCCGAACGAACGGACGGCGTTTGCCGCCCCTCGTCGCCCTGCCGATGGCAACGTCCGTCGGAACGAGCATGTTCCCTGCCGCGACCGTGGTCCGGGCCGGCCCGGCGCCGGCCCGAAGGGCCCGACGAACTCGATCGGAGAGGGGACGAACCTGATGATGAGCCGAGAGACCTTCTTCTCCACGTTGATGGCGATGGCCGTCGTCACCGTGGTCGCGGGTCGTGAACTCGACTTCGTCGACCAGGACGTGTTCGTCCTGCCCGCCGAGTTCGAGCGGCTCCCTTCGGTGATTCCCTCGATCGGCCCCGAGACGATGGTCGCGGAGCTCTTCACGCCCTGGGAGCCCGACATCGAGCACGACTGGATGGCCCCGCCCATGGCATCGACGGGCGACGCCGACGGGCCGACGTTCACGACCAGCAAGCCGAGCGGGCTTCCCGTCCCCCATCCCGGGGGGATCGGGGCGATCCTCGGCGGTCTCGCCTTGCTGGCCCTGCGCCGCCGAAAGTCTGTCCTATAAAAGGAGCGGCCTCGTCGGGCTGGTCGACCGGGGCGCGGGCGGACCCGACAAAGCCGGTAATTCATCGTTTCCCGGCGGGCATTGAACGATTCGTGGTGTCCAATGAGGTTCTTCCGTCCGGGTTCGGCGTCCGCCAGAGGGTGACGATCGATGTTCCAGAGCACGCGAGTTCGACTGGCCTTGATCGCCGCCGCGATGCCGCTGTTCCTCGGCGAGGCATCGGAGGCCGGGACCGGCCGCGAGGTCGAGACCGTGCAGGAGGATCGTCGCGAGGTGGGATCGATCTGGGATCGGGTCGTTCCCGGGACGGGGGAGACCTACGGCCAGCGCGTGGTCGATCCGCCCAACGAGTCGCAGGTGGAACCCGCGCTTCTTCCGCTTCCGGCGCCGGTGCTCATCGGCGGCGTCGCGGTGGCCAGTGCGTTGATTCTGCGGCAGAGGCTTCGTCGCTAGCCGATAGTCTGGAAGTCCGACTTCCACTCCGCCCAGACCGAAGCCGTGTCCCAGAAGCAAGCCGCCCACACCTCGACCGGATCGTCCAGGGTCGCTTCATCCGCGTCCGACGATCGCGTCGACGTCTCGATCCTCGTCGTGTCCTACAACACGCGTGAGATGACGATCGAGTGCCTCCGGTCGGTCGTTCGCGAGACCGAGGACCTCGCCTACGAGGTCCTGGTCATGGACAACCGGTCGGAAGACGGAAGTTTCGAGGCGATCCACGGAGAGTTCGGCGACGATCCCCGCTTCCGGTGCTTCGAGAGTCCGACCAACCTCGGGTTCGCCGGCGCGAACAACGAGCTCGCTCGCTCGGCTCGAGGCGAGTACGTGCTGCTGCTCAATCCCGACACGGTCGTCCTCGACGGCGCGATCCAGCGACTGGTCGACTTCGCGCGGCAGCACGACGATCATGGGATCTGGGGTGGCAGGACCCTCTTCGCCGACGGCTCGCTCAATCCCACGAACTGCTGGCGTCGCTACACGATCTGGTCGCAGTTCTGTCGGTACTTCGGACTCACCTGGTTCGCGCCCGGGAGCGGGCTGTTCAATCCCCGCGCCTACGCGGGCTGGAAGCGGGACTCGATCCGCGAGGTCGACATCGTGACCGGGTGCTTCTTCCTCATGCGTCGCTCCGACTGGGAGCGGCTCGAGGGATTCGATCCCGAGTTCTTCATGTACGGGGAGGAGGTCGACCTCTGCCTTCGAGCGAGGCGGCTGGGACTGCGGGCGATCGTGACCCCCGATGCGGAGATCGTCCACCACGGCGGGGCCAGCGAGCGGGTGCTCGAGGACAAGCGGGTCCGGCTTCTCACCGCGGAGATCCAGCTCCAGAGACGGCATTGGTCGCCGCCGAAGGCCTGGCTGGGACGGATGATCACCCGGGGAGGCGTCCTGCTTCGGAGCGTCGCCTCGACCATGGCGCGGAGCCTCGGCCGCTCGGATGCCACGTCCGCCTGGAATCGGGTCTGGGGGCGGCGAGGGGAATGGCTCCGGGGCGGGTAATCGGACTCGGCTCCTCAAGCCAGCCGGGTCGAACCGGCACGGACCGGATGGTGCGGGGGTCGATGTCGTTTGACTCCCGGACCGGACGAATCAAGGGTCAAGTGCCGAGCGGAGCAGGTCGATCCTTCTCCTGGATCCACGCGGATGGATGATCTGCACGTCAGGGTGGAGTCGCCATGGAACCGAGCATGTCCCCAGGACTCGCGCATCCTCGTCAGGCCGGTCGGATCAAGCCGGGTCTTCCCGGCGTGATCCCCGCGCTCGCGGCGATCCTCCTCCTGGCGTGGACCGTCTCGACGACCCCGGCCGATGGTGGGCAGGAGATTCTCGAGATCCGGCCGAAGGAGGGCTCGAGTTCGGTTCCGCGCGATCGCATGGAGGTTCGTCGCGCCCGGCGACCGATCTTCGTCGACGTCGATCTCAGTGGTGACCTCGGCGTGCCGTCGATTCCGGATTCCGCGATCGACGACGTGGTCACCATGATCGACGCCCATCCACGGCGGCTGGTGACCATCCGGCCGAGGAACGCGGCGCTTCGATTCGGCGACCTCCGGTCGTCCACGCGGGCCGC
Source organism: Planctomycetota bacterium (assembly GCA_036339295.1). Lineage (GTDB taxonomy): Bacteria > Planctomycetota > Phycisphaerae > Phycisphaerales > SM1A02. The sequence continues at coordinate 41,556 of JAYZBK010000084.1, read as the reverse complement.
TTTGATGACGCGACGAGGCGACGAGGTCGTCGATGCGTACAACCGCTTCATCGTGGTTCGCATGGTGGACTTCGTCCAGGGCGTGAAGGAGCGGCGATCGAATGCGGCCCTGGCCATGCTGGGGATTCCGTTCGAAGGCAGGCGGTCGGAGATCGCCTCCGCCAACCGGATCATTCGCCCGCTCCTCGACGAGATGGCGGCGATCGTCGTCGAGGGCCGGGTCGTCGTCTCCAGATCCTCGGACGAAAGGGCCTTCCTCCAGCGTGCCTACCCGAACTCGGTGGCAGCGGCCGACGGCCGGGCGATCCTCTTCGCCGCGAACGGCGAGTGGCTCATCGCGGCCGGGAGCGGCGACTGGAAGACGAAGCCGGGTCGGCGAACCACGACCCCGGGGACCGGACCGGACACCGTGGTCTCGGTGGTGGTCGCGGAAGACGACCAGGCCGTGCTCGCGTCTCCGAGCTCGGTCACGCCGTCACCGTCCGCGGATGGCGGAAGCACGCCGACCTCCACCTCGGCCGAAGTCACCCCGCCCCCGGCCGGAGTGGGCGGTGGAGGCGGTGGTGGCGGCGGCGGCGGCGGTCGCGGACCGGTGCCGTTCGGCGAATCCGGGGAACCGGACGTCCCGTCGGATCCGGTCGACGAGCAGGTCGGTGAAGAGGGAGGACCGGACGTCGGCGGGGAGGCGGACGAAGGTGAGTCGACGGAGGACGACCCCGTGACCGAGGATGGATCGCCCGAAGGCGACACGGACGAGACCGGGGACCCCGAACAGCCCGTCGATTCGGACGATGGAGAGACGCCGGCCGACGGCGGGGCGTCGGACGACGATGCCGGGAGTTCGGGAGGCGGCTCCGATGACGGGGCCTCCGATGACGGATGGGAGCCTGCCGACGAGGTCGATGAGCCGGTGGACGAACCGGAAGGCGACGACTCGGGCGGGGCGGAGGACGACGGATCGGTCGACGACGATCCCGTCGACGACGGCCCGGTCGACGACGGCCCGGTCGACGACGGGGGCGCTTCGGATGCGGGCGACGGCGGTGGTGACGGTGGAGCCGGCGATTCGGACGGGTCCTCGGACGGGTCCTCGGACGGGGAAGGAGCCGGAGACGGTGATGCCGACGCCGGGTCGCCCCTGACGGCCGGTGACGGCTTCGACGGGTCGACGGCCCAGCCCGGCCGATTCGGATCGCCCGGGAGTCTCGGTTTCGAGGAGCGGTCGATCGGCCGTTGGGCCTCGGTGCCTTTCCGAGCGTTCACTGGCGGGTTGGTCGACTTCCATGTCGTCGCGGATCACATCGCCGGCATCGCGTACGTCGACTTCAGCCTCGACGGCGGCCCGTGGATGCGCGTCTCGGAGGAGGCGTGGATCGACGGACTGCAGTCGGATGCGTTCGTGGCCACCGTCGACGTCGACGCGCTCCAGAAGGGCGTCCACGAGATTCGAGCGATCGTGGTCCCGCACGCCGGGGACGCTCGCGTCCTCCAGGGCGAGATCTCCCACGAGTTCCAGCCTCCTTACGAGTCGTCCGCCCGCACGGGAGTGCACTCCATGTTCCTCTCCGCCGTGCGTTCGGAGGATCGGCGGGTCGTGCACGTGTCGAACGACGGAAGCGACGAGGCCGGCATCGGGACCGCCCAGTCGCCCTACCGGACGATCGCCCATGCGGCATGGATCGGTCTCGGGGGCGGGGTGGTCGGCGCAGACGTGAGTCATTGCCGGATCCTCCTTCACGCCGGCACCTACCAGGCCGACGGCTTCGGCTGGCCGAAGTCCTCGCTGGCGGCCGACGAGGGCTGGTTCACGATCGCCGCCGCCGATCCAGCCGACCCCCCGACCCTGCTGGGACCGGGTTCCCGCATGCCCTTCCGATGCCTCGCGGTCGAGAACGTGGTGCTCGACACCAGGGGCCTCGCCGGCGGCCACGTCCTCGACGGGCACACGGATGCCCGACTCCGGATCGACTCCTGCACGTTGGAGGGCGGGTTCAACGTCGTCGCCGGATTCCGGCTGGGCTTCAACGGAGGAGTGTGGGCGGAGGATTCACTCGCGCGGGACGTGCACGACACGCCCTTCGGCAACGTCTTCGCGGCCCGCTGCCGCATCGAGGGCGTGCTGGTGGACGCGTTCCGCTCGAGGGCGCTGTTCGATTGCGTGGTCACCCGTCAGTGGGAGGGCCAGACGACCGAACTTTCGGACCCGCATCCCGACGTCTACCAGATCTGGCACGCGGACGGCTTCATCGACAACGTCGTGATCCGCGGACTCGAGGCGACGGACCATGTCTTCGCGCAGGGGCTGTTCTTCTCCGGTCACACGGTCGACTTCAGGAATCTCAGCATCAGGGGTGTTCGGATCGACAACACCTACAGCGGGGCGATGTCCGGGTTCAAGAACTTCCTCGCCATCCGTCCCCTGCGACACATGCTGCTCGATGGCTGCGGCTTCACCGGCGGGTTCCTCAACGCGCCGGACACCCCGTACACCCCGTCAGGCGAGTTCTCCTCGCAGGGTTGCCGATTCTCCGGCTGCGCCTGGCTCGACGGGAGCGGACCCTTCATGCCGTTCCCGGACGGTCCCGGTGCCGGAGGCGCGTGGCCGGGGTACTGGAACGGGGCCCTGCCGTGGGTCTCCCCCTCGACGGGCATCACGTACGTCGGCGAATGATCCGGGGTCATCGACGGCTGCGAAGGCGACATCCCGGTCATCGAGACATGGAGTCGGGCGAAAATGCCGATGTACCATGAGGGACGGCGTTCCGGTCGCCGTCCGGGGCCCGGGGCGCGAGGAACGAACGACCGCGTCCGGCGTAGAGACCGCAGGAAGATTCGAAGCCGCGTGATGCACGAACGATGTTGAACTTCCAGGACATCCAGCGGCTGCATCCGGCCGGCGTCGCGGTTCTGCTCGTCGCGATCCTCGCCACCTTCCTGCTCGATCGCCGCTACCTCGTGATCCTCTTCGTCGCGATGCTGAGCATTGCGCCGATGGGCCAGCGTTTCGTGGTCATGGGCCTGGACTTCCCGTTCTCGCGCATCCTCGTCCTCGCGATCGTTGCGAGAATCCTGTTCTGGAAGCTCGCGGCCCCCGATCGACTCAGGCTTCCCGACGTCATGGTGATCGCGTGGTTCATCTGGTCGGCGGTGGCCCAGGGACTCCTGCACGGCGAGCTGAAGCCCGTCATCACCAGGCTCGGCTACGGCGTCGACGCGATCGGCGCCTACTACATCGGACGATCATTGATCGACTCGCGCATGACCTTCGGGAATCTCGCCGGCGGCGTGGCCGCGTGCGCGATCCTGGTGGCCCCGGCCTTCTTCGTCGAGTGGAGCACGGGCCGGAACATGTTCGCCGCATTCGGGGGCGTGCCGGAGACGACCATCGTGCGCGACGGGAGACTGCGCTGCCAGGGGCCCTTCACCCATCCGATCATGGCAGGGCTCTTCTGGGGCATCTGGATCCCCGTCATCCTCTCGTGGCGAGCGATGGAGACCCGGCAGGCAAGGCGGATCTTCGCGCTCGCGGGTGTCGGAGCCGTCGTCGGCATCGTCTTCTTCACCTCCTCGAGCACGCCGGTCATGGCGGTGCTGATCGGTGGTGGGATCTTCGCCCTCTATCGGTGGCGGAAGTCCACCGCCATCGCGGTGGCTTCGATCGGACTGGCGATGATCCCCCTCCACTTCATGATGGAGAAGGGGATCCTCCACCTGCTTGCGCGGGTGAACGTGATCAGCGGTTCCACCGGTTGGCATCGCTACCACCTGATGGACCAGGCGATCGCGAACATCGGGGAATGGTGGGCGGTGGGGATCCAGTACACCGGTCACTGGGGCCTCGGGCTCGGTGACGTGACCAACCAGTTCATCCTCGAGGGGGTCCGTGGCGGACTGCTCTCGTTGCTTCTCTTCGTGGCGTTCTGGTGGACGATCCTCAAGCGGGTCGTCGCCGAGGCTTCGCGGGACGAGTCGACCGATCCCCTGTTCTGGGGGATCTTCGCGTCCCTGATGGCGATGTTCCTGAGCTTCATCGGTGTCTCGATCTTCGGGACGGTGATTCCCGAGACGTTCCTGCTTCTCGGTGCCTCCGTGACCCTCGCGGCCCGTTCGGCGTCGAGGGTCGAGGCCGGCGCGGCCCGCCCCTCCAACGGGCCCCATCCTGCGCCGCGCGGGGGCGTGGCGAATGGCGGCACTGGTATCTTGCCGGGCATGAACCGCATGCAGGGGGAATCCCGCTCGTGAGCAACGACGCGAAGAAGGTCTTCGAGCTTCCCGTCGCCAGTGAGTCGATGGGACTGTTCAGGCGAGTTCGTCGTCGCCTCCGCTCCGCCAGGAACGAGTTCACCACCCGTCGAACGATCGCCTTCTGCGGTCGTCGTGCGCGGATCGAGAAGCCGATGATGGTGCACGGGGGACGGTACATCCGTCTCGGCGAGATGACCCTGATCATGCGCGACGCGCGGATCGAGGCGTTCGGCCTGGGCGAGAACCGGGTCTCCCTCGACATCGGTGCTCGATGCATCTTCAACCCGGGCGTGCACCTCGCCGCGGCCGATTCGGTCAGCATCGGCGATCGAGTCCTCTTCGCGAGCGGCGTCTACGTGACGGACCACGATCACGACGTCAGCGATCCATCGGATCCACCGATCGCCAATCGGAGGCTGGTGCAGGCGCCGGTCCGGATCGACAACTTCGTCTGGCTCGGGGAACGCGTCATGGTCCTGAAGGGCGTCACCATCGGTGAACGCTCGATCGTCGGGGCGGGCAGCATCGTCACCACCGACATCCCGCCGTACTCGATGGCGGTCGGGGCACCCGCTCGCGTGGTGAAGACCTGGAACTTCTCGGCGGGCTGCTGGGACTCGGTTGGACGGGACTGATGGCCAGCGTCGCGATCGTGGCGTGGTACTTCCCGCCGAGCGGTGGGGCGGGAGCGCAACGGCCGCTGCACTTCGCGCGGGGGCTCCGTTCCGCGGGCATGGGCGTCCGGGTGCTGACCCCGACGCTCGAAGGGCTCTCGACGACGTGGGCTCCCGCGGATCCCGATCTCGACGAGGCGGCATCGGGACTCGAGGTCCGGCGCATCCGACCCGGAGGTCCGGGGGTCGGTACCGACGAATTCAGGTCCGGGGTCCTCGAGGATCTTCGTCGCGACCCGGTCGACGCCATCGTCGTCACCATGAGTCCGTTCGCCCTCGCCGACCTCGTCCCGGACCTGCGCGACATGGGCGCCCGGGTCGTCCTGGACCTGCGCGACCCGTGGGCGCTGGACAGCTGGCCCGGCTACCGGTCGAGATGGCACTGGCGGCGCGAGTTCCGGAGGATGGAGGAGGCGCTCCGGACGTCCGACGGCTTCATCATGAACACGCCCGATGCCATGCGTGCGGTGCTCGAGGCCATGCCCGGCCTTGCCGGACGCCCGCATGCGGTGATCCAGAACGGATGGGCCGCCGCCGACTTCCCGGGTGAATGGACGCCTCCCGAGGATGCGCCGGTGCGCGAGGGCATGCCGCTCCGGATCGTGCATTCGGGGACCCTGCACGATTCCTCTCCGCGTCCCTCCTTGAAGTCGCGGCTCGCCTCGGCGATCTCCCACGAGCCGCAGTGGATCGACCGTTCGGGCCGTGGAGCCGGTCACCTCCTCGAAGCCGTGCGGCTCCTCGTCGACGAGGGCGCCGACATCCGTTGCGACTTCCTCGGCATGCAGGTCGGCTCGGTCGAGGGCCTGGTCGAGCGGCTCGGGCTTCAAGGACGGGTGCGGCCCATGGGATCCGTCCCGCACGGCACGGCGATCGAGGCCATCCGGAACGCGGGCGCCCTGTTCCTGCCGCTCGGTGGACTGCGTCCCGGGGATCGTTCCCTGATCGTCCCCGGCAAGACCTACGAGTATCTCGTGGCAGGCCCGCCGGTCGTCGCCGCGTTGCCCGAGGGGGATGCCCGCGACCTGGCGAGCATGTCCGACCATGCCTTCCCGTGCGATCCCTGCGATGCCGGCGAAGTGGCCCGGGCCATTCGGTCGTGCGTTTCGTGGTGGCGCGAGCGCGACCCGCGAACGCACCTGGTCCCCGAGCCGCATATGCTCCCGTTCGAGCGGGGTGCGCTCTCTCGACGTCTCCATGAATTCCTGGTCGGTCTCGTCGGCTGATGTCGAAGCGAGACCCCGTACGGGTTCAACCCCAGCGATCGGCCGCCGCCTGACCATGTCGAACTCCCATCGAGAATCCTCGGGCCCTCGTCGTGACCGGCGGGCGTGACATGAGATCGGACCGACTGTTCGACGACATCGACGTCTCGTCCGACATGTCGGAGGTGCGGAGGCAGGTCGGCTTCGTCGCCGCCGTCCAGGTCGTTCGCCTCGTCCTCTACGCCGCGACGAACGCGGTCCTTCCGTTTCTCATCCCGCCGGCGGCCTTCGGGCTGCTCGTGCTCGTCTCGGTCCCCGTGGCGGTCGCCACGCTCTTCGGCGACTTCGGCATCGGGGAGAGCATCGTTCGCACGAAGAAGCTCACCCGGGAGCTCGCCTCGCTGTTGTTCTGGATCGCGCTGGGGCTGGCCCTGCTGTCCGCGGGTTTCATCGTGGGAACGGTGCCGCTCTTCGAGGCGTGGTACGAGACCGATGGGCTGCTTGGAATCAGCATCGCATTCTCGGTGCTGGTGCTGCTTCGGGTCCTCGGAAACCAGTACCGAGCACTGCTGAGACGGCAGCTCCGACTGCGCTCGATGAACAAGATCGAGCTGGTCACCAGCATCTCGTCGAACTCCGCGACCCTGTCGCTCGCGTTCCTCGGCGTGGGCGTCGTCTCGCTTCCGATCGGCATGGCGTTCGGAGCGGCCGTGGACCTTCTCGGCTGCATGATCGCCACGGCGTGGATACCCGGGCGGCCCGCCCCGCTCTCCAGCGGTCGGGCCGCGCTCCGTTTCGGAGCGGGCCTCGGACTGAGTGGTGCGATCCATGTCTGCGGGATCGCCCTGGCCAATCTGCTCCTCGGTCGGTACATGGCGGAAGACCAGCTTGGTCTCTTCGACCGCGCGCAGGCACTGACCCGCGGCGTGATCGAGCGCATCCAGTCGATCGGCGGACGCGTCATCTACCCGCTGCTGGCCCGCCGTCACAGTGGCGAAGGCGAGACGGAGTCCGTCGGGAGGCCGCTGTTCAACGCCGCGCTCGCGACCTGGACACCTGCGGTCCTGCTCGTCGCGGTGGTCATCGGTCCGATAGTCGAGCATCTCTACGGACCGGGCTGGGGTGACCTGGGCCGGATGATCGCTTGGCTCGTGGCCGGATTCGCCCTCTGGCTCCCCGGACTGGTTCTCACGCAGGCGATCCTCGCGCACGGGAGGACCCGCTGGTTGCTGGCCGTCAACGCCCTGCAACTCGTCGTGCGGACGGGTGCGGCAGTGACGGCCATCCTGCTCGAGGGCATGCTTCCCTTCGCGATCTTCCTGGCGGCGCTCTCATTTGGGCTCGAAGTCTGGAAGGTGGTCTGGATTCCGTCAATGATCCGATGGAAGATACGAACGGGCCGGTCGAATGCCGTCCGGACCGGTGTCGTCGCCTCTCTGCCCGCCTTGATGTTCGTCCTCCCCACCGCCCTTGGACTGCCTCACGCGGTGGGGATCCTCGCCGGCATCGTCTGTCTCGCGTTGATCGTGTGGTCCTGGGTGCGGAGCCCTCGGAGTGCGGAAGTCAGATCCCTGCTTGCCTCCTGACATGCGCCTGGACATCGTCGTGCTCGACGGTGGTCCGCGGGTGGCACCGCTCCTCGAACGACTCGATGTCAGGCCCTGGCAGATGCTGCTCCGGGACGGATCGTCGTGCCTTGCCATCTGGGACGATCTCTGGAGCGACTTCCTCGGGGACGAGAACGGTGCCCGGGGCGCCCGGGTCCTCGTCCGGGACGCGGTCGATGCACGAGAGCTCGAGATGGTGGGGGGGACCCGCTGGCGGATCGAGGCGGATCCTCGGCCCCATCGTGGGACCGCCGGCGTGGTCCGCGACCTGCGCGATACCGGTTCGATCGGCGTCGATGCCGACTGGATCGCGGTCGTCGAAGCGTCCGCCTCGCCTGCGGTCGAACTGGGCGGGCTCGTCGACCTGCTGGTTCGCGAGGAGTCGAGCGTGGTGCTCGGGGCGAGCGAGCTCGACCGGTTCTGCGGCGTGCTGCTGCTTCGTCCCGCGGTCCTGGATCTCGTGCCGGAAGTCGGCTTCTGCGACCTCAAGGAACAGCTGATTCCCGTCGCTCGCGAAAAGGGTTCTCGACTCGACTCGGTCGTCATCGCGGAACGGGCCCTCAGGGTGAATGAACTGTCCGGTGCCCTGGCTTCGGTCGCCGCGCTGGCCGGCGGGGAAGAGGCATCGAATGCGGCCGGTTCGACCGCTCCTCGCGTCCTCGCCCACGGCCCCTCCGCAATCTCGGAATCGGCGACCTGCGCCGGCGCGAGCATCATCTCCTCGATCGTGTTCGAGGACGCCTTCATCGAACCGGGAGCGATCGTCGCGAGATCGATCGTCGGGCCGGGCGCGATCGTCTCGTCGGGGATGGTCCTCTCGGATTCCGTGCTCTCGTCGTCCGATCGAGGCCAGCGAGAACTCGCGGCACGCCTGTCGACGACGAGTGGGGCGGTGGACGCATGAGTGGCCGAGGATCGATCGGTCGCGGGGGCGACCAGGGAGCGATCATCGGATGGATCGTGGTGGGGCTGGTCCTGTGGCTCGTGGCCTTCAGGGCCCCGATCGAGGACGTCCTCGAGGTGGCCCGGGGCGACATCGACCGCAGCTACGTCTTTCTCGTTCCCTTCGTTTCCGCCTTCCTCTTCTACCTGAGGCGTTCGAGGTTCCGCTCGTTGGACGGCCGAGGCGCCTGGGCGGGCCCCCTCCTGATCCTCGCCGGGCTCGCGGTCGGTTCCTACGGCTTCGACCGCGACCACATCGCGCTCTGGCATGCCGGTCCGGTGTTCGCCTTCATCGGCATCCTCGTGACCGTCTTCGGAACGGCGATCGTCACCCGCTTCCTCCCGGCGGTCTTCGTCCTCTTCCTGCTCGTCCCGATACCCGGCTTCCTGAGGCAGGAGGTGGCGCAACCGCTGCAGTCGATGGCGGCCCAGGTCACGGTGGGCATCCTCGAGCTCCTCGCCATTCCCGTCACGCAGTCCGGCAACACGCTGGAGATCGACGGGCGAGTGGTCGCGATCGGCGCCGCGTGCGACGGCATGAGACTGATGCTTCCACTCGGTCTCGTCATCTATGGATTCGTCTTCTCGCTTCCCCTCCAACTCGGCGCCCGGATCCTCGTCCTCGTCCTGAGCGTTCCCGTCGCCATTCTCTGCAACGTCCTGAGGCTCGTGCCGACCTCCATCGCCTACGCCTACGCTCCGGACATCGGCGAAAGCGTCCACGACATCGGTGGCTGGCTCATGATCCCGATCGCCGTCTGGATCCTGATCAGTCTCCTCAGGCTGGCGACCTGGTTGGATCTCCCGGTCGAGAGATGGCGATTGGTGGGTTCCTGAGATGAAGCGAGTCAAGCTGGGCCGAACTGCGATCCGTGCGGCCACGCTGGCCATTCTCGCGGCGGCCGCCGTGGTGGCCGCGATGGAGCCGCGCGACGTCTCGCTCGAGACGCGGCGTGCGGCGATCCGAGCCGAACTCGATCGGATTCCGACGAGGCTGGGAACCGAAGGACGGTGGAGGCGGGTGCGGGACGTTCCCATTCCCACCTCGCAGGCCAGGATGCTCGACCTGAACGGATACCTGTCGCGGCAGTACCAGTTGCTGGGCCTGCTGCCGGACGGTGTCGAGCCTCCGGTCAAGGTGACGGTGCTCCTCTGCCACTCGATCGATGCTCGATCCATGGCCGGGCACCATCCTCCGAACTGCTACCCCTCGAGTGGCTGGTTCATGCACGAGGACGTGGAGTCCGCCGCACGCATCGAGATGCCGGTCGGCCCCGAGCTCCAGGTGGCCCGCTACCAGTTCTCCCGGGGCGAGAGTGGAACGAGCATCTGGGTCGTGAACGGTTTCCTTCTTCCCGACGGGACCACCGCCGCGAAGCTATCGGAAGCCTCGCGGATTCTGGGACGTGCGGAGACCTCGAGACTCGGCCTCGCGCAGTTTCAGCTGATCTTCGACGGGGGTCTTCCCTCGGACGTCGTGGATGGGTTCGCAGCCGACATTCTTTCGAGCTTGCCTTCGAAACTACTGGCGTCGATCGGCGGGGCGGAAGACACTATGGACGCAGTGGTTACAGGAGAACTCCCATGACGGGGAGACAGGACGATCTCGCCATCCGCCCGACCGATGCGACCGGCCCCGATGCCGGTCGCTGGGATGTCGCGGAGGCACCGTCGAACTCGGCTCCCGAGAGTCCCCTGAAGCTGGTTCTCGACCGCCTTCACGGCCGCTGGGTCCGCGCGATCATCCTCGCGGCGATCCTGGCACCCGTGTTCGCCATCATCGGCTGGTACTTCGGGCCCGTGAAGTACCCGGCGTACGGCGCGCTCGCCGTCGACGCGCGACTCGACTCGCTCGTCGATCGGACGACGGAGCAGGAGCGGATGGACGACTTCGAATCGTTCATCGCGGAGCAGGTCAACAAGATCCGCGGCCCGGTCACCTATCGAGAGGCCCTGAACGACGAGCGGATGCAGGAGGTCATCGCGGTCGATCCGGGAATCGGCTCGAAGATCGCTTCCGGGCTCTCCGTCTCCAAGCCTCGCAACACGTCGCTCGTCCTGATCTCGTTCGAGCACTCCGACGCCGCCGTGGCGCCGGCGGTGGTCAACTCGATGATCGACGCCTACCTCACCCTGTTCTCGACCGATCCCAAGCAGGAATGGCAGGCGACCTACACGACCATCCAGGGCCTGTCGCGAGCCGCCACGGAGGACATCGAGAGCCTGAAGCGAAGGCGGCTCGACACCCTGAAGGACAGCCGTTACGGAATCGCGGAGGTCGACTCGCTGATCCGGGAGAATGCGCTGGCGATCCGCGACATCGACGACCAGCTGGACCTCGTGAACGACCAGCTCGAGCGGATCCGACTCTCCATCCGAGCGGCTGCGGAAGTGCAGGCGGCGCGGGAGTCCCGCGAGGTCCTTCCGGAGGAGCTCGAACCCGCCCCGGACAGCTGGGTGAAGCCCGGGATCCGTGATCTCGCCCAGATCGACCCGGCGATCACCTCCGAGGAGGCGAGGCTCCGTTCCATTCGAATCCGGGCGGAGCAGATCTCCAACCAGTTCGGGCCCCGTCACTCGGAAGTGCGGAAGATGCAGGTGGCCCTCGACGCCGCCGAACGGGAGCTCGAGGAACGCAAGCGCCTCGCGCTCGCATCCTGGGAGAGCGAGGTCGGCATCGAACGCACGTGGGCGGCGCTCAGTGGCGAGAAGGAACGACTCGAGCGGACCCGGGAAGAGGTCAAGTCCCGGAACGACGATCTTCTCGAAGGCCAGCTGCAGGCGGAGTCGATCGATCGGCAGATCAGCGAGGCGGAGGCCGAACTGGCGAAGATCAACAACCGGCTCCAGGCGCTGGATCGGGAACGTGGTTCGATCTCGGAGGGTCGAATCGAGGTCTCCCAGTACGCGACCGAGGCGTTCGCTCCCAGCAGCGACAAGAAGATGGAGGCCGCCTTCGCAGGGGCGCTCGGCGGCGTCGGCCTGAGCCTCGGCTTCTTCTTCGTGCTCGGATCGATCGACCACAAGACCTTCGGGGTTCGACAGCTCCAGAATTCGTCGAACTCGCTTCGGGTCCTCGGGGTGATGCCCGACATGGACAGCGTGGAGTCCGACTCCGAGACCGTCACGCTCGCGACCGACTGCGTCCATCGAATCCGGGCCCGGGTCGAAGCCCGCCGCGCGCCGGAGCGAGGCTACGCGATGCTGGTCTCGAGCCCGTTCCAGGGTGATGGAAAGACCACGCTCGCCGTCAGCCTCGGGTGGTCCTACGCGGAAAGCGGCTACAAGACCCTGCTCATCGATGCGGACTTCATCGGACGAGCGATGAGTCACCAGTTCGGCTACCTGAAGTCCCCCGGACTTCGGGAGATCGTGCGAAACGGGAAGGTGGATTCGGAGATCCACGAGCTCGGTCACCCGAACCTCTGCCTGCTCCCGGTCGGTTTCGACCGACGGATCACGGCGGCGAACCTCAGTCCCCGGCTCATGTCGAGGGTTCTCGAGTCGATCCGGGACGACTACGACCTGATCATCATCGACACCGGTCCGATGACCGCGAGCATCGAGGCCATTCCGGTCGCGACCGCGGCGGACGGCGTGATCCTCACCCTGCGCCGGGGAAGGTCCCGCCTGCGACTCTCCGAGTGCATCTCCGACATCCGCCAGGTCGGGACCGACTACCTCGGCGTGGTGCTCAACTACGCCGATCGGTCCGACTGCATCCGGCTGGGCTCCACGTCGCGCATGAGCGTGAGCGTGCAGCGAGCCCTGGAGGCCGGTGACCTGGAAGAGCTTCCCGCCGGTCGGAATCCCGTCCTCGGGGACATGCGACTCCACGAGGGCGATTGAGCTTGCCAGTCCAGACGGCCGAATCATCGGGCGGTGCCGATCCGGACCTGCGTCCGACGATCTGGGGCCTCGGCGCGCAGGAGCTTCACGACGCCTGGTGGCGTGGGCGTGGCGTCCAATGCGTCCATCGGGGTTCGAGCTTCGAGCGGATTCGCGGGGCCGAGCTCTACATGCTGCTCGAGCGGGACCAGCTCGTCGCCTTCGATCTCCGGGAGATCGCCGAGGCGATGGTCTGGGCCCACGCGGAGATCACGCGGATCCGGATCATCAAGCGAAGCGAGGAGGCCTACAAGGAGCAGCTCGTGCGGTCGGCCGACGGCGAGGTGACCGGGCTTCGGCGTTCCTACAGCCACGACGAGAGCACGGGATTCAGCATTGCGCTCACCCGATCTGCGGACGCGGCGAAGCGCTGGGCGGAATCGGGATCGCGAAGGAGCGGTTGGCTGGAGATGCGGCGGTTCGGCGAGGAGCGGATCGACTACGACCGGGTCTACGGTCGGTTCTACGACAACAAGCTGGAGGAGGAGCGGGCGGCCTTCGTCCGCCGGCTCGTCGCGTCCTGGCAGGATCCGGATCGAGTCATCGAGGGACTGGTCTCGCCCGTGGACGGGATCTTCTGCAGCAAGGACCACCAGTCGCTGCCGGACGTCTGCGTGGCACCGGCATGGATCGGGGTGGAGTCGGAATCGCTCGATCGACCGGTGATCGGACCGGACTTCATCGAGGACGGGACCGACACGCCGCCCGAAGCCCTCGCCGGTCACGAACCACGGAGCATCCACGAGATCCCGCTTCCCAACGGTCGGCGAACGCGGCGACTCCTGCCGCGCGGGAGCCTCTACGGAATCCTCAAGCGCGGGTTCGACGTGACGGCCGCGGCCGGCGTCCTGCTCTTCCTCTCGCCGGTCTTCCTCGTCGTGGCGATCGCCGTCGCCGTCGACGACGGCCGGCCGATCTTCTTCGGGCACACCCGCCAGAAGCGAGGCGGCGCGAACTTCAAGTGCTGGAAGTTCCGGACGATGCGCCGTGACGCGGAGTCGATGGTCGCCTCGCTCAGCCAGATGAACAAGGCCGACGGCCCGCAGGTGTTCATCGAGGACGATCCCCGCGTGACGCGCATCGGGCGTCTTCTCCGCAAGTTCCAGCTCGACGAGCTTCCCCAGTTCTGGAACGTCCTGACCGGCGACATGAGCGTCGTCGGTCCCCGGCCGAGTCCCGACCGGGAGAACCAGTACAGCCCGGCCTGGCGGGAGATCCGTCTCTCGGTGCGGCCGGGGATCACCGGACTCTGGCAGGTCGAACGAACTCGTCGTCCCGGCGAGGACTTCCAGGAGTGGATCAAGTACGACATCGAGTACGTTCGCTCGGCGTCGTTCGGATTCGACCTGCTCATCTGTCTTCGTACCGCCCGCAACCTTCTCATGCGAGGTGGGTGAGGCCATCGAGGCCCGCCCCTTCCAATCCCGAGGATCCTGACTCCATGCCACTGACCAGACGAGCGCGTCGACGCCTGACGCTCATGTCCCTGCTTCTCGTGGTCTTCGGCTGCGCCGTCTCCGGCGTCTGGTGGCTCCGGCAGATCCAGAAGGATGCCGCAGCGACCGAGGCCCGGGAAGCCGGCCTCGCCCTGTTCGAGAAGGGCGCATGGGCGGAGTCGCTGCCGCAGCTCGCGCTCGCCGTCTCGCGGGACAACGATGATCTCGAAGCCCTGGTCAGGCTCGCCGATGCAAGGTCGAGGGTCCCGGAGGTGAACGATCGGCACATCTCGACGGCGAGCAGCTACTACACCCGAGCCGTCGAGGCCTGCGTCCGGGACGGTCGAACCGACGAGATCTACGAACAGGCGCTGCTCGGGCAGGCCCGGATGGCGAGATTCACCGGGGCGCCGCTCACCGCGGAGCGGGCCTGCACCGCGCTGCTCGGCATCGATCCCGAGAACGAGGAGGCGGTCGAGATCCTGATCGGCCTGAAGGCCGCGACGGGCGAGCTGCTGCCCGAGGACGACGAACTGCTCTTCCGGAACGGCCGGTCCCTCGCGGCCTGGGGCGAGGCGTTGCGAGAGGCGGACGACCGCAGCGCCCTTCGATGGCACCTGGCACAGATCGAGCAGGATGGTCCCTCGCGCATCATCAGCCAGGGCGCCCTCTTCACGATGCTGAAGCAGGCGGGCTGGGAGGATCGACAGCGTCTTCGATCCGCGATGTCCACGGGCCGTCTGGTGGAGACGCCACGGGAACTGGCGCAGGCCATCGTCGAGTTGGACGGGCCGTCCGACGACGGTCTCCGGATCATCCATGCCAACGAGTGCCTGGCCGACGACGACCCCGATGCGGCCCGCCTGGTCCTCGGCGAGATCGACCCGGAGACGATCGAGGATCCCGAGGCCCTTCTCCTCCTCCTGGGAATGCGCGAGAGGCTCGACGAGGTCGAGGATCGCCGGGCAGCGGCCGCGATTCTCGATCAGGTCGTCGAGCTTTCGAAGACCGATCCCGGCGTGGCCGTGCGGCTCGGACTCCGGCAGTGGTTCGAAGGCAACTTCCCCCAGGCATCCACGGCCTTCCGGAACATCCTCGAAGCCGAGGAGGCCACGGCGACCCAGCTGTTGACCGGAGCGCTCGTGGCCGCGATCCAGGGCCTGGAATCGCAGGCCGAGTGGATCGACGCCCTCGAGGTCATGCTGGCGGAGAACCGGCTCGAGGCGTCGGTGACGGGCGTCATCCGGCCCGGCATCGACTTCATCGAGCTCGCGGGCCGGCAGGGCATGACGCCCGAACAGCTGGAGGAGATCGAGGGACTGGCCTCGACCCTGCCCGCCAACCTCTTCATCCAGCTGATCCTGGGCGACGTCTACAACCGGACGGGGCTCGTCGAGACGGCCATCCGGCACTACGAGGACGCGGCGCGGATGGCTCGGCCGGACGCCGTCCCGGTGCAGCGGCGACTGATCGAGGCGTACCTCGACAGCGGCGCGAGCCAGCTCGCGTTCGAGCGGGCGTTCGCGTTCGCCAGCGTCTCCCGCCAGCTGCTCGGCGAGATCCTGCTGCTCCGGTCGTACATCGGGTTGGAATCGTCCGGACTGTCGGCCCAGCTGGTCGAGTCGAGCTTCTCCGAATGGCCCACGTCCTTCGACTTTGCGCAGGCGATCCTCGACGGGGTCGGGGAACGGGAGGGCCTCGCCCAGATCTTCATCCCGCTGTCGGCCGAGGCCGCCATCAGTTCCGGTCGGCTCGAGGAGCTCGATCCCCTCGTCGATCGTCTCCTCGCGATGGATGCCGCGGCCGCGACCCATCTCGGAATGGCTCGCGTCGTGCTCGGGGCGGGCTCCGAACGCGTCCGCGACCTTCTCGATGCGGCGATCGAGGCCGACGAGACCGGGAATCTGCGATCGCAGATCGCCCTCGTCGAGGCGGCGGTGCTGGAGCGGGAAGGAAGGCTGGAGGAGGCGGCCGCCCTTCTCGAGAAGCAGGACGATCCTTCCGGCCGGTCTTCCGGGGCCGCGCTCGCCAGGGCGCGGGTCGAGCGGGCCCTGCGAGGCGATGCGGACCTCCTCGATGCGGTCGAGGGGCTCGATGCGTCGGGTGATCCGTTCGGCCCGAACCTCCTGGCTCGTCTCCAGCTCCGCGCGACGCAGCTGGACGACGAGGATCTCTCGCTGGCCATGATCACGCGCATGACCGAGGAGCTCGGGGAGCGATCGCCCTGGACCGTCCTGCTGCTGGCCCGTCACACGCTCCAGTTCTCCTCCGACGACGAATCGGCCCTCGACCTCGCGGTCGTCACCCTCGATCCCCTCGTCACCCGCGGTGACGGGAGCGCCGAGATGGGAGTCGTCCTGGCGCGATTGCTGCTTTCGGGAGAGGCCCCCGATCGCTCGCAGGCGGTCGAGGTGCTTCGTCGTTGCGTGCAGCGATATCCAGCGCGATTCGATGCCATGCTGCTCCTCATCGACGTCCTCCAGGAGATGGGACGCTTCGAGGAGGCCGAGGAGTACCTCGCCGATCTCTGGAATCGTCGCGACGTCGTGCCTCCCTCGATCCAGGTGTTCCTCGCGTCGCTCCTGGAGAGCCAGGGAAACCGAGCGGAGGTCGCTTCCCTCCGGTGCGAGAAGGCGGATCGGACCGGGGACCCCGTGGATGCGATCGCGTGCGTCCGGGCCCTCCTGGCGATCGGCGACGTCGCCTCCGCCGATGCGAGGCTCGACCTGCTGGAGGACCTCGCGGAACGTCCTGCCGCGGTCGATCTCGAGCTGGCCGCTCGCGCCACGCGTCGAGGCGACGTCGAGACGGCACTCGGACTTCTTCGGTCCGCCGGGGGATTCGATTCCGAGGTCCTGCGTGAGACCGCGATCGCGTCCCTCCTCCTCGAGATCGGGCGTCTCGAGGAACTCGGGGACGCGCTTCCTGCGCTGGTGACGCGATTCCCCGAATCCGCGGATCTCCAGGTCATCGCGGCTCGTCACGCGATGGCGATGGCTCCCGCCGACGTCGAGGCCGCAGGCCGGGCGCTCGACGCGGCGATCGAACTCGCGGGTGACGATCCATCGACGCTCGGACGCATTCTCGCCGTCCGGATGGGCGACCCCGGGCTGCGGGCGGCCGACGAAGGGCGGGCGACGATTCGAGTGATCGACGCCGTCGAGCGGGTCCAGCCGATCCAGGGACGCCTCGCGCGGATCGCGTTCAGGGCGGCCGGCGAGGGCGATCGCCTCGCCCCCTCCGATCGGGATCTCACGGAGGTGATCGATCTCATCGAGGCCAGTCCCTACATCCGACTCGCCTGGTCGCTCGGGCTCGATCTCCACGCTTCGGCGTTCCGGGATGCGGTGACCGGCAACGACCTGGAGCGATCGCAGCTTCTCGGCGAGAGGCTGGTCGACCTCGCGTCGAGGGCGGCGGATCAGTTCCCGGGCGATGCCGAGCTCGGACTTCGGCTGGCGGCGATCCGCCTCCAGATGGGGGATCCGCAGCAGGCGCTCCTCGTCGCCGAGCGGACGGTCCAGCGCATCGGCGAAGCGGCGAACCTCGGGAGCGCCATTCGCGTGGCCCAGCTCCAGCTCTTCAACGACCAGCCGACGCGGGCCCGCCAGACCCTCGCTCCCTTCCTTAACGAGGTGCGCGAGGATCCCGCGACTCGCCCGCTCGCCTGGTCGTTGATGGTCGACACCTTCCTTCGAATCGGTTCCATCGAGGAGGCCTGGGAGCTGTTCATGCTCCGGGCCGCCGCGGCTCCTCCGGTCCAGCGATACGCGGGCTGGCTCTCCCGTCTCGAGAACCTCGACGCCGAGGACGTGCTCGAGGCCGTCCGCTTCGTCGAGGCCCGGACACCACCCGAAGTGGATCGGACGCCGTCGATCGGAGCCCTGCTGGTGGCCCACCACCCAACGGCCGACCCCCGCCTCAGGGCGGAGGTGCAGGAGCGACTCGCGCGCGTGGAGGCGAAGCCGGCACCGATCGAACGCCAGCTGCAGCTCGCGGTGTTCGAGGCGGGCCTCGACGATCGCCCGCCCGAGTCCCGGGCGACGGCTCGATTCCTCGAGATCCTCGAGTCGATCCCGGAGGAGATCATCTCGCGCACCCGGACCTTCCCCTCGCTTCCGGAGGCGGAAAGGGCGAGGCTGGCCATGGTCTTCCAGCCGGTCCTGCTCTCGGTCAACAACTTCGTGGCCAACGCCGCGGGAGATCTCATCGACGGTCGCGTCGAGGATCCCGCGGAACTGGAGGAGAGCCTCCGGTACTGGTTCGAGTTCCTCGACTCGATGAACCCCGATCTCCCGGAGGTGACCGACACGCTCGCGATCGCGTCGCTCGCCCTCGGGGATCTCCCGGAGGCGAGGCGTCTCGCCGACGAGGCGCTGGCCGCGGCACCCGGTCGCGGGACCTTCCGGTACACGCTCGCCCGGATCCTCGCCGCCGGTGGCGAGGATGCCGAAGCGCGGGGGCAGGTGCTGGAGGCGATCCGCATCCTGTCGGGTGCCGATCCGCTGGGAAGCGAACGGAAGCTCGAGGAGATGCGCGACTTTCTCTTCGGGCTCCAGCGGTAGACTCGAGCAGGGACGACGGGATCCTTCCACGGAACGCAGGATCGAGGGAACCATGGCGACGCAGTCGAGACGAGGCATCATCCTGGCGGGCGGAAGCGGCACGAGACTCCACCCGATCACCCGCGGCGTCAGCAAGCAGCTGCTGCCGATCTACGACAAGCCGATGATCTTCCACCCGCTCTCGGTGCTCATGCTCGCGGGGATCCGCGAGACCATGATCATCACGACCCCGCACGAACAGGAGGGCTTCGTCCGCCTCCTCGGCGACGGATCGCAGTGGGGGATGAGCATCGAATGGGCGGTCCAGCCGTCCCCGGACGGACTCGCCCAGGCGTTCATCATCGGCGCGGACTTCGTCCGCGGGCGGACCAGTGCCCTCGTGCTCGGCGACAACATCTTCTACGGGACGGAGCTCCAGAGACGCCTGCGTTCGATCTCGAAGCAGGAGGCGGGGGCCACGGTCTTCGCGTACCGCGTGCGCGACCCCGAGCGATACGGCGTCGTCGACTTCGACGCGGACCAGCGTGCCTTGAGCATCGAGGAGAAGCCGGAGCACCCGAAGTCGAACTTCGCGGTCACGGGGCTCTACTTCTACGACGAGCAGGTCGTCGACATCGCCGCCGCGGTGAAGCCGTCCGCCCGGGGCGAGCTCGAGATCACCTCCGTCAACCAGGCCTATCTCGAGAAGGGCGAGCTCGACGTGGAACTCCTCGGTCGAGGTTCGGCCTGGCTCGACACGGGCACCTTCGAGAGCCTCCTCCAGGCCGGTCAGTTCGTGCAGACGATCGAGGACCGCCAGGGTCTCAAGATCGCCTGCCCCGAGGAGATCGCCTGGCGCAACGGCTGGCTCTCCGACGAGGATCTCGAGCAGGCCGGCCACTCGATGTCGAAGAACTCCTACGGCCAGTACCTCCTGGGCCTGCTTTCCGAACGATGAAGGTCACCCCTCTCGACATCCCCGACGTCAAGCTGATCGAGCCTGCGGTCCACGGGGACGCTCGGGGGTTCTTCCTCGAGACCTGGAACCGGGAGGCCTACCGGGAGGCCGGCCTCGATCTCGACTTCGCCCAGGACAACTGGAGCCGATCCGCCCGCGGGGTCCTCCGTGGTCTCCACTACCAGCTGGAACACACCCAGGGGAAGCTCGTGCGGTGCGTCTCGGGCGCGGTGTTCGATGTCGCGGTCGACATCCGACGTTCGAGTCCCCACTTCGGACGCTGGGTCGGCGTCGAGCTCTCCGAGGAGAACAAGCGGTCGCTCTTGGTCCCGCCGGGATTCGCCCACGGGTTCCTCACCCTGAGCGAGTCGGCCGACTTCCAGTACAAGTGCAGCGACCGCTACCACCCGGAGAGCGAACGGACGATTCGATGGGACGATCCCGCCATCGGGATCGAGTGGCCGCTCGACCGGGTCGGGGAGGTCTCCCTGAGCGCGAAGGACCGCGACGGGGCGTCCGACCTCGCCGGCGCGGAGACCTTCGGATGAGACTCCTGGTCACCGGTGGCGGCGGGCAGCTCGCGGAGGCGACCCGTCGCCTCCTTGATCGAGCGGAACCCGGGGCCGTGGAGTCCGCGATCCTCCCGGTCGACGAGATGGACATCACCCGTCCCGACTCGATCGCGGCCGCGCTCGATCGCTTCCGTCCCGACGTCCTGCTCAACGCCGCCGCGTACACCGCGGTGGATGCGGCCGAGACCGACGAGGTCCCGGCGTTCGCGGTGAACGCGGAGGGCCCCGGGCTCCTCGCCGCCGCGTGCCTCGAACACGGGATCCGGATGGTCCAGGTCTCGACCGACTTCGTCTTCGACGGGGAATCGGACCGACCCTACCGCCCCGACGACCCGACCGGACCGCTGTCCGTCTACGGCCGTTCCAAGCTCGAGGGCGAACGGCGATGCATCGACGTCCTCGGCGACCGGGCGCTCGTGGTCCGGACCGCGTGGGTCTACGCCTCGGGGCATCGGAACTTCGTCGCGACGATGCTGCGACTGATGCGGGAGCGGGAGGAGATCGGCGTCGTGTCCGACCAGGTCGGCACGCCGACCTGGGCACCGACGCTGGCGGATGCGATCCTTCGTCTCGTGTCGGCCGGGGCCGGGGGGATCCACCACGTGACCGACTCCGGGACCGCGAGCTGGCACGAGTTCGCCGTCGCGATCGAGGACATCGCACGCGCCCGGGGGTTGATCGAATCCCCATGCCGGGTCGTGCCGATCCGCACCGAGGATTATCCGACGCCCGCGCGACGTCCGGCGTTCTCGCTCCTCGACAAGTCGTCGACGATCGATCTCCTCGGGGCGCCGACCCCCGATTGGCGAAGTACGCTGGAGCGGTGTCTCGCCGAGTGGCGGGATCCGACGGGCTGAGCGGTCCGGTCGTTCGCTCACGGCAAGGGGACCAACGGTGCAATCGATGCTGGTGACGGGCGGCGCGGGATTCATCGGTGCGAACTTCGTTCGTCGCCGACTCGAGGCGGACGACCGGGATCGCGTGGTCGTCCTGGACTCCCTGACGTACGCCGGGAATCGATCGAGCCTCGAGGGCCTCGACCCGGAACGGCTCGAATTCGTCCATGGCGACATCCGGGACACGGCGCTGGTCGAGCGACTTCTCCGCGACCGCGGCATCCGGCGGATCGTCCATTTCGCCGCCGAGAGCCACGTCGATCGATCGATCGAGGGACCGGACGCCTTCATCTCCGCCAACGTGGACGGGACCCACTCGCTCCTCAAGGCCGCGCGGACGGTCTGGCTGGATGGAACGGGAGTCGACCATCGGTTCCACCACGTCTCCACCGACGAGGTCTACGGATCGCTCGGCCCCGGCGACCCGCCGTTCGCGGAGTCGAACCAGTACCAGCCGAATTCGCCGTACTCGGCGAGCAAGGCGGGAAGCGACCATCTCGTTCGTGCCTACCACCACACCTTCGGGATGGACGTGACCACGTCGAACTGCTCGAACAACTACGGCCCGTTCCAGTTCCCCGAGAAGCTGATCCCGCTGATGATCGTGAAGATCCTGCACGGCGAGCCTCTCCCGGTCTACGGCGACGGCATGCAGATCCGCGACTGGCTGTACGTCGACGACCACTGCCGGGCGATCGAGGCCTGCATCGAGCGCGGCACCGCGGGCGAGGTCTACAACGTCGGCGGCGACAACGAACGACCGAACATCGAGATCGTCCACCGGCTCTGCGACCTGATCGAGGACGCCGCGGGCCGGCGGCCCGACCTCGCGGATCGGTTCCCGAACTGTCCGGCGGTGAAGGGGGAGTCGAATCGCTCTCTCATCACCCACGTGACGGATCGTCCCGGGCAC
Source organism: Planctomycetota bacterium (assembly GCA_036339295.1). Lineage (GTDB taxonomy): Bacteria > Planctomycetota > Phycisphaerae > Phycisphaerales > SM1A02. The sequence goes on along the minus strand of JAYZBK010000084.1, from coordinate 19,676 downwards.
GATCGGCGCTACGCGATCGACTATCGCAAGGCCGCGAAGGAGCTGGCGTACGAGCCGAAGGAGACCTTCGAGACCGGCTTCGCCAAGACGCTCGACTGGTACCTCGATCACGAGCCGTGGTGGCGGGCGGTCATGGACGGTTCCTACCGCGACTGGATCGACACCAACTACGGCGAGAGGTCGTCTTGAGTCGCATCGTCGCGCATGGTGCGGGACCGGTCGCCGGTCGCCCGGAAGGCGGTCACGGCGGGACGGGCGGAGCCAGGCCCGAGGTTCCTCGCCCCGGCTTGAATGGATGTCCCGGGCACCCGGGGGAGGCATGATGCGAGAGCAGGTCGTTGGAGTCGGCGTCGTCGGTCTCGGTTTCATGGGTCGGACCCACCTGGCGGCCTTCGGTGGAGCCGACGGCTGCGAGATCGTCGCGGTCGCCGACCGGGATGCGGCCCGGCTGTCCGGTGAAGCACCCAGCGAAGGGAACTTCGACACCGGTGGAAGCGGCCGGCTCTTCGACCCGGCGACCGTCTCCACCTGCGAGGACGCCCTCGAGCTCATCGATCACCCGGACGTCCAGCTCGTCTCCATCACGACGCCGACCCACACGCACCGGTCACTCGCCCATGCCGTGATCGCCTCCGGTCGGCACCTGCTGGTGGAGAAGCCCGTGGACCTGGATCCCGCCGTCATCCGTTCCCTCGCGGAGGAGGCTCGGGAGGCGGGGGTCGTGGCGATGCCCGCCCACTGCATGCGGTTCTGGCCCGCGTGGACCTGGATGAAGCACCAGCTCGACTCCGGGGCCCTCGGTCGCTGCCTTCGGGCCTCCTTCCTCCGTCGGGGCGCCGCGCCCGCCTGGAATCCCGGGTTCTACCTCGACGACTCGAAGAGCGGGGGCGCCATCGTCGATCTCCACATCCACGACACCGACTTCGTGCTCCACTGCTTCGGGACCCCGTCGGCCGTCTCGTCGAAGGGATCCCGGCGATACGTCGCTTCCCGGTTCGAGTACGAAGATGGCCCCGAGGTCGTCGCCGAGGGAGGTTGGCTCGACGACCCGGATGCCGAATTCACGATGAAGGCCACCCTCGAGTGCGAGCGCGGCACGATGACCTTCGATCTCTCCCGGGATCCGGAGATCATCGTCCAGCACCCGGACGGAACCATGGTGCCGCACCCCGAGGCGAGCGAGGGGGGGACCGGATACGACGGACAGGTCCGGGGTCTGCTGGAGGCCGTGCGAGCCGACGCCGCGCCACCGGTCACCCTCGACGACGCCGCCGAGACCGCGCGGGTCCTGCAGGCCGAGATCGCGTCCGTCGAACTCGACGGCGCTCCCGTGTCCCTCTGATTCCAGCGACGAACGCGGTCGCCTCAGGCGGCGCGACGGGCCTCGTCCTCGATGGCGATCTCGGCGAGGTGGCCCTCGCCATCCTCCACGAATCGCTGCACCTGTTCGATCGCGGCGATGCCGTGACGGTAGTCGGCGGCGGCGGCGGGGTCGGTGCGGATGGGGTCTCCGTCCCTCCAGGCCTGCTCGACCACGGACCTGACCGTCGTCTTGACGTGCGACGCGGAGACGCCGGCCTGCTGGGCCAGGCGGTCGGCGTACTCCTGTTCGATCGCGAGGAAGACCTGGTGTCGTTCGACCTGGTCCCGCCACTTGTCGAGGGTGAAGACCACGGTCTTCTGCAGTCGGTCGTTGACCCGCCGGAGCCGCTTGATCCCCTGGACGGTCTTCGACCGTTCCCGGAGCCACCAGGCGAGCACGGCGCCCCAGCCGCTGAGTCCGGCGAGGACGGCGAGACCGAGAAGGAGGGTGTTGGACTGGCTGGTCATGATCGTCTCGCAGGGGTGGCTTCTCGTCGGGCTCAGGCGGCCTCGGCGAGGAGGGTGTCGTCGTTCCGGTCGATGGTCGGACCGGGGGTGGGTCGGAGCTCGTCGAGCTCGGCTTCGATCGTCCCGAGCAGCGTCTCGTTCACCCGTTCCCTGAGGTCCCGGATGCTCGACGGCGAGATCACGCCGGTCAGCATGTCGAGGTCGCCGCCGCGCCTCTCCACGACCTTCATCCTCGCTTCCCGCTTCTTCGCGACCGCCTTTCCTCCCTCGGCGGTCGCGAGTCGTTCCGAGAGCTCGGCCTCGATCTCGAACTGGATGTCCGCCTGCTCGAGCTGGAGGACCAGCTGGCGGTGGGCTTCCCGGTATCGACCCAGGATCTTCGTGATCGCCCGCTCGCGGGCGGCGATCCGGTCGCGCAGGTCCGAGAGCTCCCTCGCCTGCCGCGAGTGCTGCCGGTGAAGCTGGGTGAGGGCCAGGATCCAGCCGCCGAAGGCGCCGACGGCTGCGAGGATCTGGAGAAGGACGCTCATCGAGGGCTCCGGAGGTGCGGATCCGTGGGGACCCGGTGCCTCGATGGGCATCGGCGAGACCGGGGACCATCTGAATCGACGGGTCCGAAAAGGACGTGAAATCCCCGTGTGGTCCGCTCGGTCAGCGGACGGCGACGAACTTCGCCTCGTCGATCTCCGATTCGCCGTCGAATCGATAGGCCACCAGGGGCCCGCCTCGGGCCGCCGACCAGTCCAGGCAGGCGACATTGGGGGTCAGTCGCCTCGGTTGCTCGCCCTGCATCCAGTAGTGCCCGACGAACAGCGGTCGCTCGTCCGGCCCGTAGATGCTGAAGTCCTCGGGAATCGCCGAGGGTGGTATGGGCTCGTCGGGAAAGCGATCGTCGACCGTCATCGCGTAGTCGCGGAAGGTCCGGCCCTCGGGCGACTCGAACCAGCGGGCGCGGATGTGTCGTCGCGGGGACCCCTCCGCGTCCTCGAGGACGAGGGTCTCGGGGAGCGCGATCTCCTCGCCCTTCAGGATCTGCTCGATCGCCCGGAAGAGGGGGGTCCCGGGTTCGCAGGTCGCCTGCATCGCCGAGCCGGCGAGAAGCCCGCCGCTCGGTCCGAGCAGTTCGCCGAGTCGCCGGACCGAAGCCGCGTTCCAGCCCGCATGCGCCGCGCGGACTCGTTCGCCCTCGAGCCAGAGCGGCAGCGACCCCATCCACTCGAGCCAGTCCTCGAGCTCGTCGCCGATCGATCGAAGCGTCGGTTCGATGAGGCGGCGACGAGGGGTCGTGTGCCGTCGGCATGGAACCTCGGGCCGGTCGGGCCGCGGCGTGAACCACGCGATCGCGTTGTATTCGTGGTTGCCCATGAGCGCGAGCGCATCGCCGCGATCGACCATTCGACGCACGGTCTGGAGCGTTCGCAGGATCTCCGGTCCGCGATCGATGTAGTCGCCCAGGAAGACCGCCGTCCGATCCGGGTGCCGCGGCACGCCGTCGACGCGTTCGTAGCCCAGTCGGTCGAGGAGTCGGTCGAGCATCTCCGCCTGCCCGTGGATGTCCCCGATCAGGTCGAGGCCCCCGCCGGGATCCGCCGCACCGGGGTGCGGGACGTTGGACGAGGTCTGGGAGGAGATGGGGGACATCTGGGTCGGGAGCATCCGGGGGAGGATCGGCCGTGGTCGGGAGGGTTTCGCGGTTGGAGGCTGCTGGTGCTGCCGTATATTGCAGGAACGAGCCTCCCGCTGGAGCCCCATGAGTCGATTCGAATTCCAGAGTCGTTGGATGCCGCTCCTGGCCGTCTTGATCGGCGGGTCGTTGTCGGCCGCGGTCCTGGACGAGGACGAGGCCTCCTCGCTCGCACTCGATCCCCGTGGGGTCGAGTTCTTCGAGTCCCGGATCCGTCCGATCTTCATCGAGCACTGCCTCGAGTGCCACGGCGAGGATCTCGACTCGCTGAAGGGCGGCCTCGACCTGTCCCACGCCGAGGGCCTCCTGGTCGGCGGCGAGACCGGCGCGGTCCTGGTTCCCGGTGACGCGGCCGCGAGTCCGCTCTTCCGGGCCGTGACCTACGAGGACAAGGAGTTCGCCATGCCGCCGCGAGGGCGGCTCTCCCAGGCCGAGATCGACGCGATCCGCCAGTGGATCGAGATGGGCGCTCCGGATCCGCGGGTGCGAACGACGGAGGAATCCGGGGACGGTGGGGCACGCGACCCGTGGCTCGATCCCCACGGGCAGGGGCGCGAGCACTGGGCGTACCGCCCGATGATGGAATCGCCGGTCCCCGCGCTTCCGGACGACGACTGGTCCCGGAACGAGATCGACCGCTTCGTGCTGCGACGCCTGCGCGACGCCGGAGTCGATCCGGTCGGCGAGGCCGACCCGAGGACGCTCGCGCGACGCGCGTACTTCGACCTGATCGGCCTTCCGCCCGACCCGGCCGAGATGGCCGAGTTCCTCTCCGACCACGAGCAGGATCCGGACGGTGCGTGGTCCCGACTCGTCGATCGACTGCTCGATTCGCCGCACTACGGGGAGCGATGGGCGAGGCACTGGCTCGATGTGGCGCGGTACGCCGACTCGAACGGACTCGACGAGAACACCGCCTTCGGCAATGCGTGGCGCTATCGCGACTGGGTGGTCAAGGCGTTCAACGAGGGACTTCCCTACGACGACTTCGTCCGGAAGCAGCTGGCCGGCGATCTCCTCGAGGAGCCGGAGGACCGGCAGGAGGCGATCGATAACATCGTCGCGACCGGGTTCCTTTCGCTCGGTCCGAAGGTCCTCGCCGAGCCGGACAAGGAGAAGATGCTGGTCGATCTCGTGGACGAGCAGCTCGACGTGCTCGGCAAGGCCTTCCTGGCGCAGACCATCGGCTGCGCACGGTGCCACGATCACAAGTTCGATCCGGTTCCCCACGACGACTACTACGCGATGGCCGGGATCCTCATCTCGACGAGGACCATGGCGACCCTGAACACGGTGGCCCGGGTCCTCGAACGCGACCTCGCCCCGACGGCGGAGATCGAGGCGGCGCGGGCGCACGCGGAGGCCGTTCGCCGCACCTCGGAGGAACGGTCGTCGGCGAACGCCGAGGGCGCGGAGACGCTGGCCGGTGCCTGGTCGGGACGGACGGCCGACGTCCTGCTCGCCGCCGCGTCGCTGGAGTCCACCCCGCGGATCCGGGAGGCGGAGGAGTTCGCGGCGACGAATCTCGGCATCAACCACGATCGCTGGGGCGACGGGGTCGGCGTGATCCACACGGTCCGACAGCAGCAGCCGCAGTTCGTCGAGTACGACGTCGATGCCGAGGCTGGCGGCCGCTGGACGATCCGCCTGAGATACGCGACGGCCGAATCCCGTCCGGTGCGTGTCCTCGCGGACGGCGTCGAGGTCGCGAACGGGGTCTTCGGAAGCGCCACGGGCGGCTTCAGCATCGAGACCCTCCGATGGGAGTCGATCGACGTCGATCTGCCCGAGGGGACCTCGCGGATCCGTTTCGAGCGGACCGGCGCCTTCCCGCACTTCGAGAAGATCGCCTTCACGAGTGCCGTCGACCTCGAAGCCCGCGACGCGGAGATCGACCGGGTCGCCGAGGCGCTCGACCTCGATCGTCCGCTGCTCGCCCGATGGGCGGAGGCCCTCTCGAGCGACTCGATCTTCGTGGCCTGGCGGGAGTACGCCGCGATCGCGCCGGAGTCGTGGGACGAGGAGGCGGCCCGCGTCACCCGCGACCTCCAGGCCCGCTTCGAACCCGAGGCCCGCGAGTCCGACGGGATCGACGGCAGGAGCGGGGCCACCCCACGGGAGGTTCCCTTCGTCAGGTCGATGGTCGCCGGTCCCACGCCTCGCAGCCTCGAGGCGGTCGCGGATCGCTGGCAGGCGACGACGAGCCTCGTGCTCGACACGTGGTCGAGGCATCGGAGGGCGGCCGAGGGCGATGCGGCGAAGACGCTTCCCGATCCGGCCCAGGAGGTCCTCAGGGTCGCGCTCCTCGGCGACCGGGGCGTGCTCCGGGCCGGCCCCGAGGTCGTCCCGTACTACCCCCGGGAGGTCCGCGATCGTCTTGCGACGCTCGACGCCCGGAAGGCGGAGCTGGATTCCACGCAGCCGGCGACCATCGCGAAGGGGATCGGGGTCGAGGACGGCGAGGTGCGGGATCTACCGGTCTTCGTTCGCGGCGACCACACCAACAAGCGGGACGAGGTGGTCCCGAGGGGGTTCATGACCGTGCTCTCCGAGGCGGTCGACCCGCCGACGATCCCGACCGATGGAAGCGGGCGACGGGAGCTGGCGGAGTGGATCACCGATCCGGAGCACCCGCTGACCGCTCGAACCATGGTCAACCGCATCTGGGCGTGGCACTTCGGTCGGGGCATCGTCGCGACGCCGAGCAACTTCGGCCTGCGGGGCGGACGGCCGAGTCACCCGGAACTGCTGGACTGGATGTCGAGACGGTTCGTGGCGAGCGGCTGGTCGATCAAGGACATGCATCGCCTGATCATGGACTCCGCGACGTACCGCCTCTCGGGCGACCGGAGCGACGAGGCGGACGAACTGGATCCGTCGAACGAACTCTGGTGGCGACGGGAGCCTCGTCGCCTGGAGGCCGAGCCGATCCGCGACGCGATCCTCGCGGTCGGTGGCAACCTCGACCGGGAGATGGGTGGAAGCCTCCTTCGATCCGGGAACTTCGGCTACGTCACCAACGACCAGTCCAACAGCAACGAGCGGTACGACTCGACCCGCCGTGCCATCTACATGCCGGTCATCCGGAACGACATGTACTCGCTCTTCTCCACCTTCGACTACACCGATCCCAGCATCTCGCTCGAGGCGCGGCCGTCGACCGTGGTCGCCCAGCAGTCGCTGTTCATGATGAACAGCCCGATGGTCGCGGCCCAGGCGGAGGCCCTGGCCGGATCGCTCCTCGACGACGATTCGCTCGACGACGAGTCGCGGGTGGAGCGGGCCTACGAACTCTGCTTCGCCCGAACCGCGGAACCGGCCGAGATCGACCGTGCGCTCGACTTCGTCGAACGCATCGAGGCCCGGGGCGGACCGGCGGCCGAGGTGTCCTGGCCTCCGGGGGATCGCGGCATGGCCGAGGAGCCCGGCCGGATCTCCGCTCGTCACAACGCGTGGCGGAGCCTCTGCAAGGTCCTGATCGCCTCGAACGAGTTCATCTACGTCCGATGACCCGGCCCCGCCGCCGTCGCGACGGTCAAAACGACGCAGTCCTCCTCGCCTCGCGGCGATCGACGGGTATCGTGAGGGCATGAGCTCGAGGTTCTGTGGAATCCGTCCGAACACGTCGCGTCGCGACATGCTCAAGCAGTGCTGCTCGGGCTTCGGCGCCGTGGCCCTGGCCGGACTGCTCGCCGACGAGGCCGCCGCGCAGCAGGTCATGAGAAGGCCGGGTCGCCTCGATCCGATGCAGCGCGGACCACTGGCCCTTCGAAGGCCCCATTTCGCACCGAAGGCGAAGCGGGTCATCTTCCTCTTCATGCACGGCGGACCGTCGCAGGTCGACACCTTCGACTACAAGCCGAAGCTCCAGGCGGATTCCGGCAAGTCGCTTCCCTTCGACAAGCCTCGCGTCCAGTTCGCCCAGACGGGCGATCTCATGGCGAGCCCGTACAAGTGGAAGCAGCACGGCGAGTGCGGTCAGTGGGTGAGCGAGATCTTCCCCGAGACCGCGAGCGTCGTCGACGACCTCTGCTTCATCAAGAGTCTTCACGGCTCGAATCCCGCCCATGGCGCCGCGCTCCTCAAGATCCACACCGGCAGCGAGAACTTCGTCCGCCCTTCGATGGGTTCGTGGATCACCTACGGGCTCGGCTCGGAGAACCAGAACCTGCCCGGCTTCGTCACCATCTGCCCCACGCTGGGACATGGCGGCGTCAACAACTACTCCTCCGCGTTCCTCCCGGCCGCCTATCACGGCACCTCGATCGGCCATGCGGGCGTCCGGGCGTCCCAGGCCCGCTTCGAGCACATGACGGCGATGGGCGACGCGGGGATCCAGCGGGCCGAACTCGATCTCCTCAAGGAGATCAACCAGCTCGACCTCCAGGAACGGGGCATCGACCCGGCGCTCGAGGGTCGCATCGAGACGTTCGAACTGGCCTTCCGGATGCAGGGCATCGCCCCCGAGGTCATGGATCTCTCGCGCGAGACCGATGCGACGCGGAAGCTCTACGGGCTCGACGACTCGGTCACCGAGAACTTCGGGCGGCAGTGCCTGCTCGCCCGCCGGTTCAGCGAGCGGGGCGTCCGATTCGTGCAGTGCACCCACTCCTACAAGTGGGACCAGCACGGCAATCTCGAGGCCGCGCACCGAAACAACGCACGCGAGGTCGACACCGGGATCGCGGGCCTGATCAAGGACCTCAAGAGCCGTGGCATGCTCGACGAGACGCTCGTGCTCTGGGGCGGCGAGTTCGGTCGAACCCCCGTCGCCCAGGACGGCAACGGTCGCGATCACAACCCGCACGGGTTCACGATGTGGATGGCCGGGGGCGGCGTGAAGCCGGGGTTCTCCTTCGGCGCGACCGACGAGTACGGCTACTACGCGGTGGAGGACAAGGTGCACGTCCACGACCTGCACGCGACGATGCTCGCCCTTCTCGGCATCGACCACGAGCGGCTGACCTACCGAGACGCGGGGCGGGACTTCCGTCTCACCGACGTCGAGGGGCGCGTGGTCACCGAGATCATGGCCTAGGGAGCCGAAGCCCGCGGAGGCGGATCGCTGCAGAAGAACACGCCCATCCAGAGCCTCCGAATCGCGATCGCGGAGTCGATCCGCCGCGGCCTCCCCCGGATCCGCGGCAAGGCGCGGCTCTGGTCCTGGCTGGTTCCGGAAGAGGGTTGGTTCGAGACCGTTCTCGGGATACCCCTCCTGCTCGCACCCCGCGACTACACGTCCCGGCGACTGATTCTCGGTGACGAGGGGAACAGGCTTCCGGCGGAGTTCGCGAGTTCCATGCCGAGCGGGGGGTGCTTCGTGGACGTCGGTTCGAATCGCGGACCGTTCGCGTGTCTCGCCGGCCGGGCGGTCGGCGACCAGGGAACCGTCGTCGCGGTCGAGCCCAATCGCACCCTGTGGCGACCGTTGCTGACGAACCTGGAACGGCACGTGGGCGGCCGATTCCTCTTCGTCCCCGCGGCGATCGCGGAGGGTCCCGGGTGGATGTCGCTCGTCGTGGATTCGACCGCCCACACCGGTGGCGGGCATCTCGCCGTGGGATCCGAATCCGGGGCACCGGGGACGGAGGTTCCGGTTCGTCCGGTCAAGACCGCGATCGCACCGTTCATCCCCGAGGACTCTCCCGAACTCCGGATCAAGATCGACGTCGAGGGAGCGGAGTTGATCGTCCTCCGATCGCTCGCGGGGATCCTCGAGCGTCCCGAGTGTCGAGGCGTGCTCGTCGAGATCTGTCCGGAGTACCTCGATCGGTTCGGCGGCTCCCGGGAGGAGATCTACGCCTTCATGGATGAATGCGGCTTCGATCCGCGGCTGGATCGCGACGAGGCCGACGAGATCCTCCGACGGGACACGGTCTACGACCAGTGGTTCCAGCGGCGGGATTGATCGGGAACCGGTGGGTGCCCGGGTCGATCACGTCCCGGACGACGCCTGCATCTCCTCCAGGCCGACCCTCGCCCTCACCGCGGATGTTCGCTCGACCTCCTCGAGCAGTCGGTAGTTCCTGCTTTCGAGGGAATGATCGCTGCGTCCATGTTCGAGATGTCCGACCGAACAGAGATGGTCGGGATGTCCGAAGGAGACTCCGGAGTGCCGGAGGCGGGCGAAGAGGTCCCAGTCCTCCGCGTAGGATTCCCCGTCGTACCGGGTATCGAACCCGTTGACCGCGACCAGGTCCTCTCGGTGGCAGAGGAACCCGAAGGTGGCGCAGCCTCGCCAGTCGTTCGACGGGCCCCTGCAATCGCGTCGTCGAAGCGGAAGGAGGAACCGCCATCCCTTCCATCGCCCGAGCAGTGCACGCCAGGGCAGCAGCGGCCAGAAGGAGGGGCGAAGGTGTGCCTGGTCCTCGACGATCCGCTTCGTGGTCGCGTCGTCGAGCATCACGCGTCTCAGGCCGAGCGCCCACCCGGGCCTGATCGTCCGGCGCAAACGCTCGATCGAACGCGGCCTGAAGATCACGTCGTGATCGAGGAAGAGGATCAGCGGATGTCGCGATTCGAGGATCGATCGGTTGCGAGCGAGGCAGAGTCGGCGGCCATCGTCCTCGTGCCAGACGTGCCGAATGGCGAGGTGCTCGCGATGTGCCTCGACGACCTCGGCGGTGCCGTCGCAGGGACCATCCTCGATGACGACGATCTCGTCCCCCGGCCGCAGCTGGCCACGCAGCGAATGGAGCTGCGCGTCCAGGAACCCGGGATTCCGGTAGGTCAGGATGTTGATGCTGAGATGCAACCGCTCGCCTTCCCGATCCGGACTAGCCCTGCGCCGTGGCCGGTTCGACGGCGGCGGTTCGCACGACGATCCCGCCCGGAGCATCGACCCAGCGACCCTCGATGCGGAGCGGTTCCCCGCCGGTGGCGCTCTCGACCAGGCCGCCGGCGGCGCGGACGACGGCGCATCCGGCGGCGTGGTCCCAGCTCTTCTCGCGGTAGCCCTCGCGGGCGAGCCTGAGGTAGAGATCGGCCCGTCCGCTGGCGACCATGGCGTACTTGCACTGGCTGTCGATGCGGATCGGGGTGGTGCGGACGCCCGCCGCCTCGAGGGCGGCCGAGGTCCGATCGGTGTCGCTGTGGGCCTTCTCGTACGAGAGGCAGACGCGAACCCTGCCGTCCGGCGGTTCCGGCGACACCGCGGTCGGCGCGAGATCGCCCCGGGAGGCCGCGGTCGTCGGGCCCGACCAGGCGCCTTCTCCGATCACGCCGAGGTAGATGCTCCCGACCTCGTCCGCGACGCCGTAGTCGTCGCGAGTGCCGAGGGCCAGGTGCGGGCATCCGAGCAGGCCGATCCGGGGCTCGCTTCCCGTCACGAGGCCGAGCGCGATCGCGAACTGCTGCCCTCGCAGGAATCCCTTGGTTCCGTCGATCGGGTCGAGGCACCAGAACGTCTCGCGACCCTCCTCGACGGGATCGAGGCCGGCCGCATCGAGCAGCTCGCGAAGCGACCCTTCGGAGGTAGGGGCGGCATGCCCGAGACCGGCGGCGTCGAGCGCCTCGCCGGAGAGCCGGAGGAGCTGTTCGATCATCGTCGTGCCGCCGGCGTCGAGGGAGTCGGCGCCCTCCTCGCCGACGAGGCGGTCGGCGTGCGGGACGTCGGCCGCGCGAAGCGCGGCGGTCACCGCCACCTGGACGGCCAGGTCGGCGACGGTCACGGGACTCCTGTCGTCCTTGAGGAGATCGGCGAGGTCCGCCCGTTCGGCTGCGGCCTGCCTCGCGACGCGGCTGGCGGCGGAGACGGCACGGATGACGGGGTCGAGGTCTGGAGTGCTCATGCGTGATCCATGGGGACATTCGCGGTGCCCCCGCCCTTCGAGGCGATCCTCGCCTCGCGCGAATCCTTGGGGTCGCCGGGGCCGAGGATCACGGCGATCCAGCTGAGATCCTCGGTTCCCTCGAGGAGGATCTTGACGATCATCGTCAGGGGAACGGAAAGGAACATGCCCACCGGACCGAGGATGAAGCCCCAGAAGACCAGGGAGAGGAAGACGACCAGGGGCGACAGGCCCATGCGGCGACCCATGATCCGGGGCTCCGCGAGACTGCCGATCCCGATGTTGATGCAGAGGTAGAGGAGGGTCACCCCGATCGCGGTGCCGGGGCCCTCGACCACGAGGGCGATGAGGATCGGTGGAATGGCGGCGATGATCGAACCGAGCGAGGGCACGTAGTTCAGGACGAAGGCGATCAGCCCGAAGACGAACGCATAGGGGAGACCGAGCAGCCAGCACCCGGTGCCGGCGATGAGGCCGGTCGCGGCGCTGGTGAAGGTCTTGACGACGAGGTAGCCCTGCAGGTCGCCGAGCACGTGTCGCCACCGTTCGATCGTCTCCTCGCCGGCGTTCTGCCTCGCGATCATCCTGATCTTCGTGGGAATCGCCGTGACCTCCATGAGGATGAAGATCACCGTGAGAAGGACGAAGACCGTGTCCTGCAGCAGCCCGACGAGGGTGTTCAGCGTCCGCTGGATGTACGGGAACAGGACGTCGAGATCCGTCAGCTCCCCGATCTGCTCCCCCCGCGTGGTGGTCGCGGTCGCTTCGGGACTCGTGGCCGCCCCCGCGGCGATCTCGGCCTCCCCGTTGGTCCCGACTCCGGCGAGCACGCCGAACTTGAGTCCCCGCTCCTCGAGCCACGACACCGCGTTGTCGATCTTCGCCTGGAGGAGCTCCTGGTAGACGGGGATCTCCGCCGCGAGGGCGGTCGCGGTCGACGTGATGATCGCCGCGGCGGCGAGCCCGACCATCATCACGACGAAGAAGACGAGGAGGGTCGCCAGCCATCGCCGGATCCCGAGTCTCACCAGCATCGCCGTCGGCGGCAGGCTGACCACGGCCACGAAGATCGCGGCGAGGATCGGCACGACGATCGACGAGGCGGCCTTCATGCCTGCGACGACGATGACGAGTGCCGCAAGCACGATGATGCCGCCGCTGCCGCCCGACGCCTTCCTGGGGACGGATCCCGTCATGTGCCGGAGTGTATCGAGCCGTTCTTTCCGACTCGATCCGTCGGGGCTTGGCAGAATGCGTGCATGAACGAACGCGACCATCCGCGGGTGGGGGCCCTCGACCGTGGCCTCCCGAGCCGGTTCACGACGATCCTCAGCACGGATCTCGATCGAAGTGAACGCTTCTACGAGGCGCTCGGGTTCGTCCGGCATCCGAGGAGCGGCTCCGGGATGCTCTGGTACGACCGGCCGCCGCGAGGCGTGCTCGTCGTGGCCGATTCGGCGGCCATCGAGGCCCTCCTCGGCTTCGAGGCCGGACGAGGGGCGGGCGTGATGCTCTCGCTGGATCTCGATTCGGAGGCCGAGGTCGATGATCGCTTCGCCGCCGGCCGGGACGCCGGCGGATCCGAGCGGAGAATGCCGGGCCTCATGCCGTGGGGGGCCTATGCTGGATGGCTGGCCGATCCCGATGGATTCCTCTGGGAGATCGGATTCCACCCCCGGGATCCGTTCGACGACGATGGAAGGCTTCGACCGCCGGCCTGACTGCCGATCTCCTGCGAACACGACTCGACCCTGGAAGCGCCCCGATGATCCTGCTCACCACGCTCGCGATCACCCTCTCCTCGACCCTCGGCTCGTCCGACCCGTCCGTGAAGCCGGCCGCGGTCATGGTCGACGCGACGGCTTCGAACGTCGCCCCCATTCCGCGGATGAGGCCGTCGCGGGCCTTCGAGAACGTGAAGCTCAAGCGGCCGGTCCAGATCCTTTCTCGCCCCGACCAGCCCGAGCGTCTCTACGTCCTCGAGCAGCCCGGCCGGATCGTGGTCCTCGATCGGACCACCCCCGACATGGACACGCCGGAGGTCTTCCTCGACATCCGGCCCGAGGTCCGCATGAAGAACAACGAGGAGGGGCTCCTGTCGATGGCGTTCTCGCCGGACGTCGCGAAGGACGACAGCTTCTACCTCTACTACTCGGCGAGTTCGCCTCGGCGTTCGCTGCTCTCGCGCTTCTCCATCGGGGAGGACGGGGTCGCGGATCCGGACTCGGAGGAGGTCCTGCTCGAGATCGACCAGCCCTGGGGCAATCACAACGGCGGGACGGTCGCTTTCGGCCACGACGGGATGATCTACCTCTCGATCGGCGACGGTGGCGCGGCGAACGACCCGATGAACCACGCGCAGAACCTCGGGACCCTGCTCGGGACCGTGATCCGCATCGATCCGAAGGGTCGGGACGAGGGGCTCGCCTACGCGATCCCGACCGACAACCCGTTCGTCGATCACGAGGGGGCGCGGCCTGAAATCTGGGCGTACGGACTCCGAAACATCTGGCGGATGTCCTTCGATCGCGAGACGGGCGACCTCTGGGGCGGCGACGTGGGCCAGAACAAGTACGAGGAGGTCGACCTGATTCGTTCCGGAGGCAACTACGGCTGGCGGATCCGCGAGGGGAAGCATCCCTTCCGATCCGACGAATCCGCGCCGGAGGGCGTCGAACTCGTCGAGCCGGTCGTCGAGTACCCGCGGAAGGACGGAATCAGCATCACCGGCGGCCACGTCTACCGAGGCACCGCCCGCGAGAAGGCGGTCGGCGCCTACATCTACGCGGACTACCGCAGCGGTCGAATCTGGGGCATCCGGGCCGAGGACGGTGAACTCGTGGAGGGTCCCGTCGAGATCACCCGGCTTCGCAACTCGCTCATCTCGAGCTTCGGCGAGGACGCCGACGGAGAGCTCTGGATCTGCACCTTCGAGGGCGACGAGTTCCCGGGGAACGGCGCGATCTGGCGGTTCACCGGACCGATGGCCCCGAAGCGCAAGGTGGCCTCGACCGGGAAGGACTCCGGATCCGAGGGCGGGTGAGCACGACGGGCAGTGAGATCCTCGCCGGTTGCACGTCTTGCGGCGGCGTCTTTCGCCGCCCGGGCGCGGGGGACGATTCGCTGCGACTTCGCTGTCCGCACTGCGGCCATCGTTCCATCGGCAGCCGTGGTCCGGCGAGATCACGGGAGCGGACAGCGGCCTTCGCGGCATCGTCGCTGATCCTCTATCCACCGGCGGTCCTGCTCCCGGTGCTTGCGATCGATCGACTCGGGCACAGTCACGAGACCAGCATCCTCGAGGGGGTCGCGACGCTCTTCCGCGACGGCCACGGCTGGCTGGCGTTCGTCGTGCTCCTCTGTTCCATCGTGATCCCGCTGGCCAAGCTCCTCGGCCTGCTGCTTCTCTCGGTGATGAGACTCCGCGTCGGGTCCCGGACTCGTCGACGCGTCTGGCGGCTCGTCGAGTCGCTCGGTCGGTGGGGCATGCTCGACGTGCTCCTCGTCGCGGCGCTCGTCGCGATCGTGAAGCTCGGGGACCTGGTCAGGATCGAACCGGGCCCCGGGGCGGCGGTCTTCGCCGTCATGGTGGTGTTCTCGCTGCTCGCCTCGGCCTGCTTCGATCCCCGGGCGGTCCGAACGGAGACGACGAATTGACCTTGAACGACGGTCGCGGTCCCGGGAAGCAGGACGAGCAGGTGCCGGAAGCGGTCGTCGAGCCGGTCGCCCGGCAGGGAGCGCCCTCGCCCGTCTGGTTCGTGCCGGTCACGGTCCTCGTCGTCGTCGCGGTGATCGGCTGGCGGGCGTGGCAGGATCGTGCCGTGCACGTCGAGGTGTCGTTCGATGCCGCCCACGGTCTCGACGCCGGTGATCCGGTCCGCGCATCGGGGATGGAGGTCGGGATCGTGAAGGCCCTCTCGCTCGACGCCAAGGACGGGGTGCCGGTGGTGCGAGCCACGCTCGCCCTCGCCCGCCCGAACATCGGGCTGCTGCGGGAGGGCGTCGCGTTCTGGATCGAGCGACCGAGGGTCGACTTCGGCGGGGTCGGAGGCCTCGACACGATCACGGGTCCGCGTTACGTCGGGCTCCGTCCCGGGACGGGCCCGCCGACGCTCGGCCCCTTCGTGGGACTCGCGCAGGTGCCGGTCGAGGACGTCGCGGCCGGCGAGGGGATCCCCGGTCTTCGGCTCCGGCTGGAGTCCGAGGGGCGGGCCGGCATGCGGGTCGGGGGAACGATCACCTATCGCGGGGTGGAGATCGGACGGATTCTCTCGGTGCAGCTCGCGCGGGATGCGACCAGGGTGGAGGCGGAGGTCCTGATCGATTCCGACCACGTCCCGCTCATCCGCGAGAACTCGAGGTTCTTCTCGACGAGCGGGATCGGATTCGAGCTTGGATTCGACGGATTGCGGGCCGATGTCGACTCGCTGGAGTCCATGGTCGCAGGAGGCATCGGGGTCGCCACGCCGACCCGGCCCGGCGCTCCCGTCGAATCCGGCGCGGTCTTCGAACTCGCCGAGCGGGCCGAATCCTCCTGGCTGGAGTGGTCCCCGAGGATCGATCTCGGTGGCGAAGGCACCGAGTGACCTCCCGGTCGGCCCTGCTCCCTTTGGAGGGCCCGCTCAGAATCGCCAGCTGAGGAAACCCGCGATGAACGGGGCGGGGTCGAGGTCGGCGGTCGCGATCCGGCCGCCGTTGCTGTCGTCGAGCCGGTACTGGTTGAACAACGACACCCCACCCACGAGGTCCATCCGGATCCCGTTGGGGAATCGCCAGGTCGCCCGGAGCCAGAGCGGGAGGCCGCTGTCCTCGCCGACGCCGTTGCGGCGGATCTCGGGACCGGTGTCGTCCAGCCGGAACCGGCGAACCTCGTAGCGGCTGCCGATGGAGATCTCGGAGACGCGATCGGGTCGCCAGGCGATCTCGAGTCCGGCGCCCGTGGGGTAGGCCTCCGGTCCGAGGACGTTCGAGACGACCACGCTGTCGGTCACCTGCCAGTAGACGATCACGATGGGGATGGCGAGGATCGAGTCCTCGATCTGGCTCGAGAGCAGCACGCCACCACCGAGGCTGAGCTTCTCGCTGAACGCGTAGCTCACGGCCGCGTTGCCTCCGACGGTGAAGCTGTCGCCGAGGTTCGCCTGCGGCTCGCCCGCGAAGCCGAGGCGGAGGCCCAGGTTCAGCGACCACTGCCGGTCGAGCTGCCAGTTCGCGAACCCGAGCGCCGTGATCGCCTGGGCATTCGTCCACGGCTGGGCGCCCGGGGCGAGGGCGAGATCGGAATCGCCCTTGAAGCGGTACCAGTCACCGCCCCAGGCGAGTCCCACCGAGCCGGTCACGTCGGGATGGAGGCGGATCTCCGTTCCGACCGAGGCGAAGGCGCGGTCCACCGCGACCGACCCGCCACCCTCGAAATCGGTTCCGAACTCGTGCAGGTAGCCCACGCTCGCATGGGTGCCGCGTTCGACTCGTTCGAACATGAGGCTCCCGCCGCCCGAAGGCCCGGCACTCCCGGGGGCGTTTCCCGCGGGGGGGTCGCCTGGAGCGGCGGCTTCGTCCTGGAGCAGGGAGAGGGCGTCGCCCGCGGCCGTCCCGCCGGCGAGCGTGCCGAGAAGGACCGCGGAGAGCGTGGTCGTGAAGCGGTTCACGAGGCACCCGCCATCCCGACGTCGGCCGGAAGCGTGTCGATGATCTTGGTGACGATGTCGTCGGTGGTCACGCCCTCCGCCTCGGCCTCGAAGTTGAGCAGGCAGCGGTGTCGGAGTGCCGGCAGGGCGACGTCCTTGATGTCCCGGGTCGAGACGCTCGTGCGGCCGTCGAGCAGGGCCCGGACCTTGCCGCCGAGGACCAGCGTCTGGGCGGCGCGGGGGCTGGCCCCGAATCGGAGGTACTGGTTGACCTCCGGTGTCGCGAACTGGCCCTCGGGATGCGTGGCGAGCACCAGCCGGACCGCGTAGTCCTGGACCTCCGGGGTCACGCCGACGCGGCGGACGAGCTTCTGCTGCTCGACGATCGCCGGTGCGTCCAGCACCCGTTCGATCCTCGCCTCATGGCCCGTCGTGGTTCGATCGAGGATCTCCGAAAGCTCCTCCCGGGTGGAGTAGCCGACCACGAGCTTGAAGAAGAAGCGATCGAGCTGGGCTTCGGGAAGGGGATAGGTCCCTTCCTGCTCCACGGGGTTCTGGGTCGCCATCACGAAGAACGGCTTGTCGAGGATGTGGGTCTCGCCCCCGACGGTCACGGACTTCTCCTGCATCGCCTCGAGCAGCGACGACTGGGTCTTCGGGGTCGCGCGGTTGATCTCGTCCGCGAGGACGATCTGGGAGAAGATCGGTCCCTTCCGGAAGGCGAAGTCACGGCCGCCGTCCCCCTCGACCACGATCGTGGTTCCGGTGACGTCCGCCGGCATCAGGTCCGGGGTGAACTGGATGCGGCTGAACTGGAGATGGAGGGCCTCGCTCAGCGAGCGGATGAGCAGGGTCTTCCCGAGTCCCGGGACGCCCTCGAGCAGGGCGTGGCCGCCCGCGAACAGGCAGGTCAGGACGCCGTCCACGATCTCCTCGTGTCCGACGACGGCCTTCGCGATCTCCTCCCTCACGCTTCGGTAGTCGTGTCCGAATCGTTCGATCGCGGCGGCGGTCTCGTTGGCATCGGCCATGGTGCGGGTCCTCGTGCCTGTCGCTGCGCCCCCGGAAAGGGGTCCGGAACGAGCATCGCAGGCTGGTCCTTGGAGCATATGTTCTCCGGCACCCACGAGTCCTTCGGTGGGGGAGCACCGATCCCGGTAGAAGGACACCGCCGATCCCGAGACGGGATCGGCGGTGAATGGTTCGATGCGGAGGGCCCGGGGGCCCGGGGGCCCGGATCGGAATCGGGATCACCCGGCGTCGGGACTCGAGCCGCCACCTGCGGGAAGCCGCTCGAGGATCTCGTCGCAGAGGCCGTACTCGACCATCTGGTCGGCGGTGAGCCAGAGGTTCCGTTCGCAGTCCTCGGTGATCTTCTCGACCGAGGCCCCGGTCTGCTCGTGGTAGATCTTGTAGATCTGGTCGCGCATCCGGAGGATGTGGCGAGCCTCGATCTCGAGGTCGGTCGCCTGGCCTTCGAGCACCCCGTTGAGCAGCGGCTGGTGCATGAGGTTCTCGCTGTTCGGAAGGCAGTACCGCTTGCCCTTCGTGCCCGAGCAGGCGATGACGGATCCCATGGACGCCGCCTGCCCGATGACGTACGTCGCGACGTCGTTCGGGATGAAGCGCATGGTGTCGACGATGGCGAGACCGCTCGTGACGCTGCCGCCGGGGCTGTTCACGTACAGCGAGATGTCCGCCTCGGGATCCTCGTTGGCGAGGAAGAGGAGCTGGGCGACGACGAGGTTCGCCATCGCATCGGCCACCGGACCGCCGCAGAAGATGATGCGGTCGTTGAGGAGCCGGGAATAGATGTCGTAGGCACGCTCGCCGCGGCCGGTCTTTTCGATGACGATCGGAACGAGGGTCATGATTCGGGTCCAGTCGTGAAGTGGGCGTGTCTCAGCCGTCGGACTTGTCGTTGGTATCGCCGGCCTTCGCGGCGGGGAATTCGGCGACCTCGTCGACGAGGCCGTACTCCAGCGCCTCCTGCGCGGAGAAGAAGCGATCGCGTTCGCCGTCGGCGGCGACCCGCTCGACGTCCTGGCCCGTGTGCCGGGCGATGATCTCGTTGAGCGTTCGCTTCGCCTTGATGATCTCCTCGGCCTGGATCTGGATGTCCGTGGTCTGGCCGGTCACGCCGCCGTAGGGCTGGTGGATCATCACCTTCGCGTGCGGAAGGATGTGCCGCTTGCCCTTCTGGCCGGCGCAGAGGAGCACCGATCCACCGGAGTAGGCGCGGCCGATGCAGAAGGTCGCCACCTCGCTCGAGATGAACTGCATGGTGTCGTAGATCGCGAGCGTGTCGTCGACCGCGCCACCGGGGCTGTTGATGTAGAGCTGGATGTCCTGTCCTCGCTTCTGGTTCTCGAGGTACAGCATCTGCATCATGACGCGAGCCGCCGACGCGTGGTTGATCTCCCCGATGAGGAACACCACCCGATTCTCCAGGAGGAGTTCGTCGATGGTCATCTCGCGGGTCCTCTGGTAGCTCACGGCTGCACGCGGCTCGATGCCGGCGTGCCGGGCCGCGGCCGCCTGCACGAGGTCGAGGGCGGGGTGGGCGGCATGTGGATTCGACTGGTCTTGCATGGGGGGTCCGTGCGTCGCCTGGGGTGAATCGAGTTCCGGGAATGGATCCCGGGGGTCCGGATGATACGAGCCTCGGCGGTCCTCCGGGACCTGCCCGGTCAAGGCTCGAATCGGACACCGAGGTCCCCACCTTGAATCGGGTTCGGACCTCGG
>JAYZBK010000083.1:0-13096 GCA_036339295.1 Planctomycetota bacterium | reverse complement strand
CGTCGGGGAGGCCGACCAGTCGCTTGATGTAGTTCTGGCTCGGGCCGATGGGGTCGACCGGGTTCTTGAAGACCACGACGTCGTAGCGATCGGGGTCGAAGAACTCGTAGAGGTACTTCAGGACGAGCACCCGGTCGCCGGCCCGCGTGGTGGAGGCGATGCGTCCCGCCGCCTCGACCCCGACCCCCCGGTCCTGCGAGACCATCGGATCGACCACGGCGATCGGGGTGTTCGGATCCCTCGTCGCGGCGCCGATCACGGGCGTCGGATCGAGGGCGTAGCCGTATCCGGTGTCCGGGGTGTCGAGCCGGACGTGCTGCCCGAGCAGGGTCGGGGCCATGGAGCCCGTGGGGATCACGAATCCCTCCACCACGAATCCACGGAACACCAGCGCCAGCGTGAACGCCACCAGCAGGGACTGGATCGTCTCCGGGACGTCGGTCGACTCGGCGGACTTCTGGCTCATGAGGGTTCCACTCTAACCGGTCGGGCGAATACGATCCCGGCATGTCGCACGACGATTCCGATCCCGGGACCGACGATCGAGGACTGCTGCTCGTCATGAGCGGACCGTCCGGGGTTGGCAAGACCACGCTGGTCCATCGCCTGCTCGAGCGGTACGGCGGCGTCTTCAGCGTCTCCGCCACGACGCGACCCCGTTCGTCGGGGGAGGTCGACGGTCGCGACTACTACTTCATCGACGAGTCCACCTTCGTCTCCTGGGTCGAGGACGGTCGCTTCCTCGAACACGCCGAGGTCTTCGGTCGATCCCGGTACGGCACGCCGCGCGAACCGGTCGAGAAGCAGCTGGCCGACGGCGGACTCGTCGTGCTCGACATCGACGTCCAGGGCGCCGCGCAGGTGCGCGAGTCGATGCCCGAGGCGTTCGGCGTCTTCGTGCTCCCCCCAAGCGAGGACACGCTGCTCGAGCGGTTGAGGTCGCGGGCGCGGGAGGACGAGGCGACGATCGAACGCCGCTTCGCCGAGGCCCGGCACGAGATCGAGACGGCGCGATCGAGCGGGATCTACGACGCCTTCATCGTGAACGACGATCTCGAACGGGCCGTCGCGGAGCTCATCGACGTGGTCGGCGAGCGACTCGGTGCGGGCCGCAACGCCGGAAGCGGCGCCTAGCCCGCGGACTCGGCGGCGACGATCGTGGAGAGCCGGGCCCCCACGCCCTCGAGCAGGGATCGGAAGACCTCGTCCTCCGTCCGGGACCCGTCGATCACCAGGTGGCGACCGGGATCCCGCTCCGCCTGCGCGAGATAGCCCTGGCGGACCCGCTTGTGGAACGCCATGCCCTTCTGCTCCATCCGATCGAGCTGGGAGGGAAGACGGGTCGCGGCGGTCTCGGTGTCGACGTCGAGGATGACCACGAGATCGGGCTCGCACCCGCGGGTGGCGACGCGACCGACCGCGAGGATCTCCTCGGGATCCAGCCCGCCGGCGGTCCCCTGGTAGGCGAGGGTCGACGAGATGAACCGGTCGGCGAGCACGAACCCGCCCGCATCGAGGGCGGGCCGGATCCGTTCCTTCACCAGCTGCGATCGGCTCGCCATGTAGAGGAGCATCTCGCAGCGGAGTTCCATCTCGTCGTACCGCGGGTCAAGCAGCACCTCGCGGATCGCCTCGCCGATCGGCGTGCCGCCCGGCTCCCGGACGTCGACGGGCGGCATGCCCGCCGCGGTCGCGTGTTCGGCGAATCGACGAAGCTGGGTCGACTTCCCAGACCCGTCCGGGCCGTCGAAGACCAGGAATCGTCCGGCGAGGAGGTTGGTCCAGTCGAGCATGGCCCGACTATGACGACCGGCGGGCCGTCCGGCAAGTCCCCCCGCCCCTGCCGTACCATCTGGACGATGCGAGCCGACGTGCGATCGCCTTCGGGGGAACGGCTGGGGCGGGTCGAGATCGATCCGGACACGCGACCGGTCCGCATCCGGCCGGCCGGGGCCGATCGCGACCTCTTCCTCGAATGGGACGGGGTCATCGACGATGCCGGCCACCTGAGGAGCTGCCTGGTCTGCGGCCATCCCCGCCTCTACCGCTCCCGCTCGCTTCCCCGACTGACCCCGTTCGTGGTGGCCCTCGCCTTCGGTGGTGCGACGGTCGCCCTGCTCGGCTGGGCGACCGACCCCGTCGTGCTGGTCCTGCTCGCGATCCTGCTCGCGGTCGACATCGGCCTTCTCGTGGCCGCCCGCTCGAGACTGGTCTGCTATCGGTGTGGAACCGTGTACGACCGCATGCCGATCGCCCGATATCACCGACCATGGGAGGCGGACGTGGCGGAACGCGATCGAGAGCAGGCTCCGACGGACGGTGATCCGCCCGCGGCAGGCGAATCGAACGAGACGGTCGACACGGAGGACACTCGATGATCGATCCCGGCGAGGTGGTGCTGTTCGGAGCGGGCGGTCACGCCGCCGTCGTCGCCGACGCGGCGGTCTCCGCCGGATTCGTCCTGGCGGGCGTGCTCGCGGACCGGCGCCCGGACGGCGAGGGGACACCTCCCTTCGGCGGCGTCCCCTGGCTCGGCGATCCCGAGGACCCCGACTCCTCGCTCGCCGATCTCCTCGCGCGAGGGGCGCGGGTGCACGCGGCCGTCGGCGATCCCGCGATCCGCCGCCGCTGGCTCGCCGATCGCCTCGACGTCGCCGCCACGATCGTCCATCCGAGCGCCGTGGTGTCGCCTTCCGCGACCATCGGTCCCGGCGTCTTCATCGGCCCCGGCGCCGTGATCAACGCCCGGGCCCTGGTCGAGACCGGCGCAATCGTGAACAGCGCCGCGGTCGTCGAGCACGATGCCTGGGTCGGGGCGTTCGCCCACGTCGCCCCGGCCGCCGTGCTGCTTGGAGGGGCGAGGGTCGGCCCCGACTCGCTGGTCGGGGCGTCGTCCGTCGTCCTGCCGGAGATCGAGGTCGGTTCCGGGTCGACGCTCGCCGCCGGCGCCGTCGCCAGCACGCCCATCCCCGCCGGGGTCGTCGCCCGCGGCGTTCCGGCCCGGTTCGGGGACGGGGCCTGATCACCAGAGCGGGAGCGACCAGGAGACCAGTCGCGTCGCCGGGATGACCAGCAGCACCACCAGCACCCAGGCCAGCAGGAACATCGCCACCGCGCGATCGCGACGACCGACGACCAGCATCGAGAGTCCGACCACGACGCCCGCACCGAGGACGAGGTGCAGGAGCGACTGCAGCCACGGGTAGGGCAGCGGCACGAGCCGGACGAGGGAGGCCGCCGCGAGGACCAGGAGCAGCCGGGCCGCGCCGGTCCGGAGATCGCCGAACGGCAGTCGCTCGAAGACGCACGTGATCCGGACGGCGAGAAGCCCGGCCCCCAGCAGGACGCCCGTCGCCACCACGTACCGCAGCACCGCCTCGAGACGAAGTCCCACCCGAGGTGCGTCGAGCACCCCGGCTCCGGTGGCATCGGGGAATCGTCCATCCACCTGCTGGAAGAAGGAGGACCAACCCGCCAGCATCGCGAAGATCACGATCACCATCGGCACCCCGGCCGCGACGAGCCACCGCAGCGGGTCGCCGGAACGCAGCAAGGGACGACGATCGATCTCCTCGTCCGACGGAGCGGCATCGGGCTCCGGCTCCGAGGCCGGGGCCTCGCCCTCGGGGTCGATCACCTCGCCGGTCGTGGGATCGAAGCCGCACGACGGGCACGGCTGCGACGGATCCCCTTCCGGCCGGGGCGCCCCGCATCGAGGACACGTCGCCTCGGGATCGAGGTCGACGGGATCCGGGTCGGGCTCGGCCGCCGGTTCGAGTTCGTAGGCATCGGCGGAGACGTCGCTCGACCGCTCGGAATCGTCGACTTCGCGGTCGTGCCCCGAACGATCGTCGTGTTCGTCGTGATGCATGGTGGTCCGTGTCCCTGGGTCGCCGCGGTCCCGGTCGCTCGGACGGAGCCCGGGCGATGTGGATCGTTCGTGGAGAGTATCGCGGGAGACTCCTTCCGAATCGGAGCGGGTAGGTTTCGCTCTTCGACTTCCGGAGACCAACCAGCATGAAGATCCACGCCCTCGCCCTCGTCGTCCTCGGCCTTGCCGGCATCGCCCCGGCGACCTCCCTGCCGACGCCTTCCGCCCTCGTCCTCGGCCTGCCGGACGATGCGGAGACCCCCGACATCGCGGAGGCGGCCGGGAAGCCGAGCCCGTGGAAGGGATCGGTCGGACTCGGGTTCACCGCCAGCAAGACGACCACCGACACCGTCGGCCTGAACATGAGCTTCGCCGCGACCCGCACCGACGACCTCTCGACGTGGGCCTCCAGCGTGAAGTACGTCTACAACTACGACGATGGCGAAGTGAAGGACAACTTCCTCGTCGCCCAGACGGACTACAACCGCCTCCTCGCGGCGGACTCGCCGTGGAGCTGGTTCCTCAACGGCAGCTACCAGTTCAACCAGACCGAGTCCTACCGGCAGCGGGTCAAGGGCTTCGGTGGTGCGGGCTACTTCATCTCGAACACCGACGACCTGCAGTGGAGCGCCCGGGGCGGTGCGGGTACGAGCTGGGACGAGCGCGGCTCCAACAACGGCTGGACCCCGCGAGTCAACGTGAGCACGCGAGCGAGCTGGAAGCCCGCGGAGGGCATCACGCTCCAGGGTTCGGCCAGCTTCGAGCCCGCGTTCCGCGACTTCAGCGACTACCTCACGGTGCTGGAGCTCAACGTCAACGTCGCCCTGGCGATGATGGACAACCTCTCGATGTACTTCACGCTTCGCGACGAGTACAACAGCAACCCGGCCGAGGGCGACAGCTACAACCAGGTCTGGGTCACGCTCGGCTTCTCCTACGGATTCTGAGCGGGCCCCGCCCGTTCCGGCCGCGCAAGGGCCGGGAGGGCGTCAGTCCTCCTCGATCGCCTCCTCGGGCTCCTCGACGATCGGATCGCCGACCAGCGCGGAACCGACCCGAACGACGTTCGCCCCGCACTCGACCGCGATCTCGAAGTCGTTGCTCATCCCCATGGAGAGGATGTCGACCGAGGCCGAGTCGCCGACGTGCTTTCGCACGTCCTCGAAGAGCTCGCGGCATCGCTCGAAGGCCGAGCGGACGACGTGTTCGTCGTCGGTGAAGGGGGCCATGCCCATGATCCCGCGCACCTTGACGTTGAGCATCGAGTCGACCTGGTCGACCACGTGCCGGACCGCCGGCGCGGCGATGCCGCCCTTCTGGCTCTCGCCGAGGTTCACCTCGACCAGGACCTCGACCTGCGTGTCGCGACGCGCCGCCTGGGCCTGGATCTCCTCGGCCAGCCGCATGCTGTCGACCGAGTGGATGAGTCGCACGTGCTCGACGAGCTTGCGGACCTTGTTGCGCTGGAGCTGCCCGATCATGTGCCAGCGGGGCTGGACCAGTTCGGTCCCGGCCGCGGCCTCGGGGTGGTCGACGAGACGCTGGCGGAACTCTCCGACCTGCGTCGCGCGGTTCACGAGCTGCTGGACCCGGTTCTCGCCGAAGTCCTGGTGCCCGAGCGCGAGCAGCTGGCGGACGACGTCGATCGAGGCGTTCTTGGTGACCGCGACCAGGACGATGTCGTCGCCGCGGCGGCCCGCCTTGGCGGCGGCCGCGTCGATCCTCGATCTCACGTCCTCGTACCGGGCCTTCAGGTCCTTGGAAGGCGTCGGCATCGAGCCGACGTCCTGCTGAAGGTCTCGTCCATCCGTCGGCGTGGTCGCAGCATCCGTGCTCATGCGTGAAGCCTAGTCCTGCGGGGCACCCCGCCGCAAGCCGTGCAGGCGGGAGCGGGCGGTCCGTTACCCTGTCGCCCCCATGAACCAGACCTCCCCTGCCGATGCCGCGAATCCCGGACCCGTCGTCCTCCTGATCCGGGACGGATGGGGTCGGAATCCCCATCCGGACCAGCATGCCTTCGATGCGATCCGGCTCGCCGAGACACCGGTGGCCGACCGGCTCGAGTCCGAGTGGCCGACCACCCTCGTCCGGACCAGCGGCGAGGATGTCGGCCTGCCCGTCGGCGATCGAGGACCCGTGATGGGGAACTCCGAGGTGGGACACCAGAACATCGGTGCCGGCCGGATCGTCGACCAGGAACTCATGCGGATCACGAACGCCGTCCGCGACGGGAGCTTCCACGAACGCCCCGCCCTGCTCGAGGCGATCGGCCACGTCGAGAGCACCGGGGGTCGTCTCCACGTCCTCGGCCTCGTCAGCGACGGGCAGGTCCACAGCGACCTCGAACACCTCGTCGCCATCCTCGACGCCGCGGGCCGCCGCGGGCTGAAGGGCGACCGCGTCCTCGTCCACGTGATCACGGACGGCCGCGACACCCCGCCGAAGGCCGGTCGCGACTACGTGCGTCGGATGCAGGCGGAGATGGACCGGCTCGGCGTCGGCCGGATCGTGTCGGTGATGGGTCGCTTCTGGGCGATGGACCGCGACCACCGCTGGGACCGGGTCGAGCGCGCCTACCGCTGCCTCGTCGGTCCCGCGGCCGCGACCGCGCCGACCGCCGACGAGGCGCTCGCCGCCTACTACGAGGCACCGACCGAGCCCTCCCGCGGCGGCGACGAGTTCGTCGAGCCCACCGCGATCGGCGAGGACGTCGACGCGACCCGCGTCGCGGACGGCGACGGCATCGTCTTCTTCAACTTCCGCGGCGACCGACCGCGCGAGATCACGAAGGCGTTCGTCCTCGACGACGAGGACTGGGCGAAGGTCGAGCGAGGCGGCTTCGACCGCGGCCGGCGACCGGCGGACATCCGGTTCACCGGCATGACCCGCTACGAGGCGGGACTCCCGATCGAGGTGATCTTCGAGAAGCCGCCTCGCATGGAGGACATCCTGGGCGAGGCCGTCGCGAAGGCCGGGCTGACGCAGTTCCGCTGCGCCGAGACGGAGAAGTTCCCCCACGTCACCTTCTTCTTCAACGACTACCGCGAGGAGCCGTTCGAAGGCGAGACCCGGGTGATCGTGCCGAGCCCGACGGACGTCTCGACCTACGACCAGAAGCCGGAGATGAGCGCGCATGGGGTGCGCGACGCCGTGCTCGATCGACTCGCCGCCCCCGACTGCGAGTCCCTCATCGTGGTGAACTTCGCCAACGGCGACATGGTCGGCCACACCGGGAGCCTCGAGGCCGCGATCGCGGCGTGCGAGACGGTCGACCGGTGCGTCGGGGCGATCGTGGACGCCACGCTCGCCCGCGGCGGCGCCCTGGTCGTCACGGCCGACCACGGCAACGCGGAACAGATGTGGGATCCCGCGGGCGACTGCCCGCACACCGCGCACACGAACTTCGACGTGCCGCTGGTCGCGGTCGGGGAACGCTGCCGGGGCCGCACGCTGCGCGAGGACGGACGGCTCGCGGACATCGCCCCCACGCTGCTCGCGCTGCTGGGAATCGAGCGTCCCGAGGCGATGACCGGACGCGACCTGCTCTCCGGGGCGTGACCGTCAGCGGGATCGAATCGCCGGCCGGGGCCCTCCGGTCATCCGGTCGAGGAATCCCGACATGAAGACGGATCGGGGATCGAGCCTCGCGAGCGTGTCGGTGGCGGACGCGAATTCGGGCCCCAGCGACGCGGGGACGCGGTCCTTCACGACCTCGTCGCTGCGCCACGGTCCGTCGGCGGTGTAGCCCCACCCCTTCGACCACTCGACCCGGCAGCACGCGTCGTCGTCGGAGTAGCGATCGAAGAGCCACTGCTCGAGCTCGGCGTAGAAGGCGCCGGAGGTCGGGGTGCCCGGCAGCGTCAGCAGGTCGAGCCAGATCGCGACGTCCCAGTCCGGATGGGCGTCCTCCGGCCGCACCGCGGACAGCGCGGCCTTCCGCGGATCGACGAGCCCGACGTCCTCGGCGTGGTCGAGCCCGGTCACGCGGATCTCCATCGGACCGTTGATCGGGTACTCGCCGCGGTCCCGGTACTCCTGGACGAGTTCGTCGTATCGCGTGACGAAGTCGTGGAGCACCGCCTGGATGTTCGACCGCCGGGTCACGATCGCGTAGCCGTTGGCGGTCACGCGGAGGGTCGTCGGCCGGACGTAGAGGAGGAGGTTCTTCGAGGCCCCCCAGAGGTCGTATCCGAGCTCGAAGGTCAGGCCGAGCACGGTCGCCGCGTACATCACGCCACCGAAGGTCGGGGCGAGCCACGGGGCGCCGCCGACGATCTGGTCCACGAGACCCGCCGCCTCGTCCGACAGGTTGTCGGAGAAGCCGTAGTTGAAGGGCGACGAGACCTCGCGCGCCCAGAACGGACGGTTCGGCTCCACCGTCCAGACCTTCAGCCACGGATTGGCGGTGAACGGATACCAGATCGCCTCGACCCGGCCGCTCTCCGCGAGGAAGTCGGTGAACAGCCGACCACTCGATCCCGGCGGCGCGAAGAGCTCGGCCCCCGGGATGCTCGTCCAGCTCTCGCAGCGGAGGTTGTGGTTCGGCTCGACCCTCAACACCGCCTCGAGGATCATCGCCCGACCGAGCGACACCATCAGGGCGGCGGCATCGGGATCGGAACGCTCCACCGTCCGGATCGCGTAACGACCGAGCCCCTCGTCCCAGGCGATCACGGTGAGCGAGAGGACGCGATTGCTCATCGTCCCCCAGGTCCGACCCTCGACCGGGGCTTCCCCGGAGGCCGGGATGCCGGTCCCGTGCCCGTCGATCGCGAGGACGCCGCCGACGGTGAGGTCGCCCGGCGCCGGACACGAGGTGACGCCGCACCCCCGGGACTCGAGGTACCCCAGCAGCGATTCCATCGACGTGCCGGCCCCCACCCGGACCGCGAGGTCGTCCACCATCTCGGCGCCGGTGAAGCCGGCGGTCATGTCGACGAGCACCACGTCCCGGTCGAGATCCTCGGGATCGACGATGAGCGGCGACCAGTTGTGCGAATAGCCCCGGGCCCGGATGCGCCAGCCATGGCGAGCGGCCCAGTTGACGATCCGCACCAGCTCCGCCCCGTTCGACGGCCGACACGTCCAGAGGTCGTCGACCACGATGCCGCGGGACCAGTTCCGGAACCACTCCCGGAGGAGATCCACGCCGGACGGGAAGCCCGGCGGCGGATCGGCGTCGATCGAACCGGCGAGGGCGGGCGCAAGCCTCGTCCAGCCGCCGGCGGCCGCCGCACCCGTCGCGGCAAGGAAGGTCCGTCGTTCCATGGGTCTCCACCTCCAGGATCGTTCGATCGGCTTCGACCGTACCATCGACGCCGAGTCCTCCCGCGCCCGTCGGCCGGGATCCCCGGAGATTCCCGATGAGAGTGGTCTTCGCAGGCACCCAATCGGTCGGAAAGACGACGCTGGTCGAGGATCTCGCCGCCCGCATCGTCGGAGCCCGGACCGAGGAGGAGCCGATCCGCGCCGTCGCCCGGGCGACCGGCGAGCCTCCTCCGCCGGTGCCGACGGTCGAGGCGGAGCGACGGATCATCGAGCACGGGCTCGCCCGGCTCCGCGCCGCCGGACCGGACGAGGTCGTGCTCTTCGATCGATCGCCGATCGACGCCTACGCACACGCGGTGCTCTCGATGGAGGTCGGGGGCCCGATCTCCCCGACCGATCTCGCGGCACTCCGCGCTCCGGTGATCGAGGCGACGGCCCTCGCGGACCTCGTGGTGCTCGTGCCGCTCACGCCCGATCTCGACGACGAGGCGGACGGGTTCCGCTACCTCGATGCGGCGAGACGTCGCCGGGTGGACCTCATCCTCGCGGAACTCCTGCGGCCCGAGGCCGGCATCCGACGCGGTCCGGTCGCGGTCGCCCGCGGCGATCGCCCCACCCGGGTGGAGCAGGTCCTTCGCGCGATCGAGTCGTTGTCGTAGCATCCTTCCCATGAGCACCCCGATGACCGTCGACGACGCCCGCACCCTCATGCACGAGTGGGTGGGGAATCCCTCGCTCCGGGGCCACATGGAGGCGGTGGCCGCATGCATGGCCCACCACGCCGCGATGCACGATCCCGACGCGATCGACGCCTGGACGATCGCCGGTCTCCTCCACGACTTCGACTACGAGCGACATCCGACGATGGAGGAGCATCCGACCGTGGGCGTCTCGCACCTTCGAGACCTCGGGGTCGACGAGGCGATCCTCGAGGCGATCCTCGGGCACGCCCCCTACACCGGGATCGCCCGCACCAGCCCGATGGCGCGGCACCTCTTCGCCTGCGACGAACTCGCCGGGTTCATCGTCGCGGTGGCGAAGGTCCGGCCCAACGGGTTCGAGGGACTCAAGGCGAAGAGCGTCCGGAAGAAGCTCAAGGACAAGGCCTTCGCCGCGGCCGTCAGCCGCGAGGACATCGCCGAGGGCGTCGCCGACCTGGTGGCCGACGGCTGCGTCGCCGACGAGACCGAGCACCTCGATCGATGCATCGAGGCCATCGCGGGGGCCTCCGACCGGGTTCTCGGCTGAAATCGGGGTCGGATCGCCGCCACCGACTACACTCCGCCGCTCATGCCCCTGCCCCGCATCGCCATCGTCGGCCGACCGAACGTCGGCAAGTCGAGCCTCTTCAACCGGCTCGTCGGAAGCCGCGTCTCCATCGTGGATCCGACGCCCGGCGTGACGCGCGACCGGGTCAGTCGCATCATCGCGGTCCGGCCGCCGGCGGAGGACGAGCACGCGGTCGCCCGCTACGCGGAACTGATGGACACCGGCGGGTTCGGCGTCTACACCGCCGAGGGTGCCCGTTTCGACGACGCCGGAGCGGATCTCGCGGCCCTCACCCCCGAGATCGAACACCAGATCGACCGCGCCACCACCGAGTGCGACCTCGTGCTCTTCGTGGTCGACGCCCACGCCGGGCCGACCTCGCTCGACGAGACGATCGCCGGCATGCTCCGGCGGTCCGGTCACGGGGACAAGGTGATGGTCGTCGTCAACAAGGTCGACGGCGACCACTGGGAACCGCATGCGATGGAATTCGCCGCCCTCGGACTCGGCGAGCCGCTGATGACCAGCGCGAAGTCGGGCTATCGCCGACGGGTCTTCCAGGAGTCGCTCTGGTCCCGCATCGACCCCGAAGCCACCGCGGAACCCGATCCGGAGATGAAGCTGGCGATCGTCGGTCGACGCAACGCGGGCAAGAGCACCCTCGTCAACGCGATGGCCGGGGATGAACGCGTGATCGCGAGCGAGATCGCCGGCACCACCCGCGACGCGGTGGACGTGCGGGTCGAGTTCGGGAACCACGCCCTGACGGTGATCGACACCGCGGGCGTGCGGAAGCGGAAGAGCTGGTCCGACGCGGTCGAGGCGTACTCGCACCAGCGGACGCACGACTCGATCGAGCGGGCCGACGTGGTCTTCCTGCTCATCGACGCCACCCAGCCGATCAGCCAGGTCGAGAAGCGGTTGGCGCGGGCGGTCGTCGACCAGTACAAGCCGGTCGCGATCATCCTCAACAAGTGGGACCTGACCAAGCCGGATCTCGTCCTCGAGGACTACCTCGAGTACCTCGAGCAGGAGCTGCCCGGCCTCGACTACGCCCCGATCATCCGGATGTCGGCGATCGAGTCCGACGGCATCGGAGCCGCGCTGCGAATGGCGATCAACCTCTTCGAGCAGGCGGGCCATCGCGAGTCGACCGGACGCCTCAACTCGGTCTTCAGCGAGATCCTCGATCGACGCGGCCCGAGCTCCAAGCTCGGCACCAGGGCCAAGATCCTGTATGCCAGCCAGGTCGCCGTGCACCCGCCGACCATCGCCCTCGTGGTGAACAAGCCCGAGCTCTTCGAAGGCGGCTACGAGCGGTACCTCCGGAACCGGCTGCACGAGGAGCTCCCGTTCAGCGAGGTGCCGATCCGGCTGATCTTCAGCGAACGCCGCCGCATGGCCCTCGGGGAACTCAAGGGCGGGGCGCACCGGGAGGGCCGGCTTCCGGAGGGCGAGGAGTCCGGGGCCGCCGGCCTCGAGCTCGACCTCGACGACGACGGCGACGACACGCTCGACTGAGGGTCGATCGCTATCATGGGTCAACGCGAACGCGTCCAAGACCCGGGCCGCCCGTCGAGCGGCGACCCGGGGACTGAAAACCAGCTCGACGACATCGAGAACGCCGTTCCTCCCCGCGCCCGACCGCCCGGGGACCGTGTCGTGATCGATGCCAACCGGACCCGACGCGCACCATGTCCATCTTCCCCCTGCCTCAGTTCGAGGCCGACGCCGATCCGACCGATCGCCAGATGACCGACGAGGAGCGGTACGCCCGCCTCGAGTCGCCCTCGACCATCGTGGTCCGGGTCGGCTCCATGCGACGGGTCGCCGAGTACCCGTACAAGGGCGATGCCAAGCCCGGCTGCGGCTCGAAGCTCGTCGCGAAGACCCATCGCGGGATCGAGCTCGTCGAGATGCTCACGACCACCTGCCCGAACGCCGGCTGCGGCAAGTCGGTCACGCGCTCGGAGATGCGCGACTACCTCACGGCCTCCGGCGGCAAGGACTAGCCCTTCCGCACCGACGGACGGATCCTCCGCGTCGCCACCATCGAGGACATGAACGACTGGTCCGCGGTCAAGGCGACCTCGCTCGAGAAGGTCAAGGTGGTCAAGCGACTGGTCGCCGACCACGGTCTCGAGATGTCCGTGGTCGACGTCGAGCCGATCCTCGGCCAGGAACAGCTGACCGTCTACTACATGAGCGAGGACCGGGTGGACTTCCGCGACCTCGTGAAGGCGCTCGCGAGCGAGTTCGGCACGCGGATCGAGATGCGGCAGGTCGGCGGCCGCGACGAGGCGCGCCTGACGGCGGACTACGAGAAGTGCGGCCAGCACTGCTGCTGCAAAAACTTCCTCAAGGTGCTCAAACCGGTCTCCATGCGTTCCGCCAAGCAGCAGAAGGCCACGTTGGATCCACTCAAGATCTCCGGTCGATGTGGGCGGTTGATGTGTTGTCTTCGCTACGAGGACCAGACGTATCGCGAGCTCAAGGCCAACCTGCCACACCGCAAGACGCGGGTGGGCACGACCGAAGGCCCGGGGCTTGTGGTGGACGGCAAGATCCTCACGCAACTGGTGTTGGTCGAACTCGAGCACGACAAGCGCCGGATTGCGGTGCCCATCGAAGAACTGCTGGACCCTGATGACTGCCCCGATCCGATGGATCTGATGGCCCAGCAGGCTG
>JAYZBK010000082.1:0-22865 GCA_036339295.1 Planctomycetota bacterium | reverse complement strand
GATCGACGCCGTCGAGCCCGACGACGTCCTCCTCGTTCCAGAGATGCTTGACGAACGGGCTCGAGCCGAGGGAGGTCATGTCGCGAATCCTGACGGGACTGGAAACCCGGATCCTACGACATCCCACCGCCGCGCTGACGCAGTCGATCCCTCGCCCCCTCGATTCGTTCGCGGTGCCCGGGAGCATCCCGGGGCTCGGCCACCGGATCGGCTCCCGGAAGCAGTCCTCCGAGCGCCCGACGGTCGCCGAGCCCTCGCAGCGTCGCCACCTGGACCGCCGCGTTCCCGAGGGCCGTCGACTCGGTCGAGCCGGTCACCACCGGAAGGCCGGTGCAGTCCGCCACGAGTCGATTCAGGAGTCCGTTCGCGGAGCCGCCCCCCACCACCACCACGCGTTCCGGCGTCCGACCGGCCACGCCCGCCAGTTCCTCGATCGAGATCGCGGTCTTGAGGGCGACGGAGTCGAGGATCGCTCGAACCATCGCACCCTCGTCGTCGGCGACCGGTTCACCCGCCCGCTCCATGACGTCCCGGATCCGGTCCGGCATGCCACCCGGGGCGGCGAGCGAGGGATCGTCGGGATCGAAGACGCAGGCGAAGGGCGATGCCCGCTCCGCCATGCCTTCCAGCTCGGTCCAGTCGAGGTCCCGCCCTTCCTCGGCCCAGGCCCGGCGACACTCCTGGAGCAGCCACAGGCCCGCGACGTTCCGAAGGAAGCGGGTGGTCCCGAACACCCCGGGCTCGTTCGTCGCATTGATCGCCCGGGCCCGCTCGTCGCGGATCGGCCGTGGCAGCTCGAGGCCGACCAGCGCCCAGGTCCCACTGGAGATGAAGACATCGTCGTCGCCCCGCAGCGGGGCCCCGGCGACCGCGGCGGCCGTGTCGTGCGTCGCCGTCGCGAGGACCGGCAGGTCCGCCGGGAGTCCGACCTTCGAGGCGATGCCGGGATCGAGCGTGCCGAGCGGGGCCGCCCTCCCACCCTCGACCACCGGGGGCATGATCGATCTCGGCACCCCCGCCCGCTCGAGGATCGAATCGACCCAGTCGTCGGTCCGCGGATCGAAGCACTGCGTGCTCCCCGCGTTGGTTCGTTCGCCCGTCATCGAGCCGCAGAGTCGATGGGCGACGAGGTCGGGGATCATGAGCATCCGCGACGCCCGATCGAGCGGCCGGGCCGGATCGAGGGCATCGGTCGCGAGCTGGTAGATCGAGTTGAACGGAAGGAACTGGATCCCGGTGGCGGCGTAGATCGCCTCCTCCCCGAGCTCGCGCCGGAGGCGTTCGTACGCGGCGTGGTGGCGTTCGTCCCGATAGGCGGTGACGGGGGCCACCAGCCCGCCATGCTCGTCGACGAGCCCGTAGTCCACCGCCCAGGAGTCGATGCCGATCGAGTCGACGGGGCCGGACCGCGCGACGACCGCGAGCCCCTCCGTCACCCCCCGCATGATCGCGTCGAGGTCCCAGCACCAGCGGGGCAATCCCCCCACCTCCTTCCGGACGGGGGCGTTCGGGAAGCGGTGCAGCGAGTCGATCCGGGCCTCGCCGTCGCGGAAGTCGACCCCGATGACCCTCCCGGAGGATGCCCCGAGGTCGATGGCGATGACCCGTTCGGACGACATCAGGCGTAGGACCCTCCGCCCGTCGCCTTCCGCTGGAGCCTGTCGGCCGCGGCCGCCGCCGCGTATCCGGAGTGCCGGTGGGCCTCGATCGGATCGATCGGAAGGTCGCGAGCCTCCCGCCACGCCCGCAGCATCGGCCGGACGTCGGTGGCGAAGGCCGCGGCGAGACATCGTTCGGCGTCGACCACGTCCCCTCGCCGACGGGCGTCGTCGAGCGCCTCCAGGTCGACCAGGGCGGCCTTCGCGAGCATCGCCTGCACCATGTCCACGGTCTGGATCATCGCCTCGATCTTCGGCTTGAGGTTGTGCGACTGGTCGATCATGTAGGCGATCGGCAGTTCGGAGCCGGCGTCGCGTTCGTACTGGACGATCTCCAGGAGGATCCGGAAGAGGCGATGCGGATCGATCGAACCCACGGTGAGGTCGTCGTCGGCGTAGTGGCGATCGTTGAAGTGGAAGCCGCCGAGCATGCCCTCGTCGAGGAGGAACCCGACGACGTGCTCGATGTTCTGCCCGAGGAGGTGGTGACCGGTGTCGACGAGCACCCTCGCCCTCGGGCCCGCCGCCCGCGCGAGCGAGGCGGCCATGCCCCAGTCCGCGATGTCGGTGTGGTAGAAGGCCGGCTCGAACGGCTTGTATTCCACGAGCATCGTCATCGAGTCGGGCATCGCCGCGTGGACCTCGCGGAGCGCGTCCTCGAACCACCGCTTTCGCCGCCGGAAGTGACCCTGTCCCGGGTAGTTGGTTCCATCGGCGAACCAGAGCGAGAGCAGGTCGCTTCCGACGCGTCGTCCGATCTCGACCGAGAGGAGGAGATGGTCGATGGCCCGCCGGCGGATCGCAGGGTCCTCGTTCGCCACGGAACCGAGGCGGTAGCACTGGTCCTGGAAGACGTTCGGATTGATCGATCCGATGCGGAGGCCGCGGTCCGCCGCCATCGCCGCCGAGGATTCCGGGGCGGCGGGATCCTCGAAGTCCCACAGCACGTGGACCGCGACGCTCGGACAGCATCCCGTGACCCGGTCGACCTCCGCCGCGTCGTCCAGCTTGTCCTCGAGGGTGAGCGCCGCCGCGTCCTGGAGGAACTTCCCGAACCGGGTCCCCGTGTCGGCGAATCCCCAGCTCGGCAGTTCGATCTTCAAGCGATCGAGAACGTCCATCACCCTCTTCGAATGATCCATGCGGCGGCTCCTCGGGACCCTTTCCGGCCATGGGTCCGCGTGCAGTATGATCGAACGCGATGGATCCAGCGACCAGCACCGACGGTTCGCGTCCCGCCCCGGAGTCCGCCGCCTCGAGGCCCCTCCTGATCGTCGGGGCGCCACGGAGCGGCCCCACGTGGCTCCAGCGCCTCCTGCTCGCCCATCCCGGGTGCGCCGGCGGGCAGGAATCCCACCTGCTCGTGCTCTTCGAGCGGATGATCGAGGAGGCTCGTCGCAAGCTCGACTTCGCACGCCCCCACGGCCCCCTGACGCTCCTCTCCGAGGACGCGCTGGTGGACTCGCTCCGGCAGGTCTGGAACGACACCCAACGCCCCATCCTCGTGGCCGATCCCGAGGCGACCGTGCTCGTCGAGAAGACGCCGGATCACGCCCTTCACCTTCCACTCGCGAGGCGGATGTTCCCCGAATGCCGCGTGGTCCATCTCGTCCGCCATCCGGCGGACGTCGTCGCGAGCCTGCTCCGCGCCTCGCGGGAACCGTGGGGGCGCGACTGGGCGCCGGGTTCCGTCGAATCCGCCTCGCGTCGATGGCTCGAGTGCGTCGACGCGGCCGCCCGCGATGCGGACGCCGGTGGCCCCGACCGCCACGTCGAGGTCCGCTACGAGGCCCTCCGGGAGGATCCCGAACGCGAGCTCTCGAGCCTCCTCGAGTTCGCCGGCCTTCCACGCGACGAGGAGACGGTCCGGCGGATCGTGGCCGAGGACCGGGCCGGCCGCGGCGCGTCCATCCGTCTCGCGGGCGAAGCCGGCGATCGCCCGCTCGAGGAACCGGAGGCGTTCGGGACCGGGGAATCGACGCCCCCCCTCGGACGGCGCGACCGGAGGAGATGTCTCGCGATCACGGGGCATCGACTCGAACGGTTCGGCTACGCCACCGCGGAAGGGTCCTGATGGCTCCGGTTCGATTCAGCGTGGGCACGATCGTCAAGGACGGCGTCGACTTCCTCACCGAGGCGGTCGCAAGCGTGCAGGGGCAGTCCGTCGACGACTGGGAGCTCCACATCGTCGACGATGGTTCGACCGATGGCACGCTCGACCTCGCCCACGACCTCCGCCGGGAGGACCGGGAGAGGATCTCGGTCCATCATCACGAAGGCCACGCGAATCTCGGGATGAGCACGAGTCGCAACCTCGGACTGCGTCGATCCCGGGGCGAGTTCGTCACGTGGCTCGACCACGACGACCTCCTCCTGCCGGAGAAGCTCGAGCATCTCCACCACGCCCTCGAACGACACCCGGAGGCGGTCGCCGCCATCGGGCCGAACCGCCGCTGGCACTCGTGGAGCTCGCCGGGACGCGAGGACTGGGACCAGGACTTCGGCCTGCCGACCTGGGAGCTTCTTCCGCCTCCCGGCCTGGTGCCCCGCTTCCTCGAGGATCGGCACACGGTCCCCCTCGGTCCACTGGTCCGTCGACGCCCCCTCGAGGCCTTCGGTGGGCACGTGGAGTCGTTCCGGGGAATGCACGAGGACCAGGCGTTCCTCGCCCGCATGATGTTCCGGCATCCGGTCGTCGTCGTCGACGAGATCCTCCACCTCTACCGCCAGCACGAGCGCAGCTGCGTCTCGACCACCCACCGAGCGGGACGGGACCTGGAGGCCCGGCGAAGCTTCCTTCGCTGGGTCGACGACGAGCACGAACGATCGGGCATCCGGAGCATGGAGCTCCGGAACATCATCCGCCGGCAGCTGGGCACGACCCGGGCGTGGCGAAGACGACTGATCCGGCGATGGCTCATCAACGCCCGGAGTCGTCGGGCCGCTCCCTGACGGGATCGACGTCGAAGGCGGACTCCCAGCGTGAACCGACGAAGGACCGACGGAGCTCGTCGAAGTCGGGAATCGCCTCGCGGAGATCCTCCCGCGAGTTCTTCATGACGCCCGGACTCAGGTTCCGGCAAGGCACGCCGAGCCAGTCCTGCACGCGCTCGAGCACGCCGTCCGCATCCTGGAGGATCTCCGCGTACCTCACGATGCGGATGGGCGATCCGATCCCGGCCGTGAACCGGTCGAGCTCCTCGACGTCCTGCCGGCACGCCTCCATCGCCTCCACGAGCTCCTCGCGATCGACCGGCCCGGGCGCGACGCGATCCTCCTTCGAGCGAACGTTCCAGTGACCGGTCTCCGCGTGGAGCCGTCGTGCGTTCATCCGGGAGAGCGCGAGCCGCAGGAGATCGCCCCGCCGCATGTGGACGACCACCACGCCGGCCTTCTCGATGGCCGAGGCCAGGGCGGTGGGATCCGCGACATCCTTGAGCTTGGTCTTGAATCCCGCCGCCCGACGCGACGAGCCGCGGTTCCAGACCCCGCCCCAGGTCGCGGGCTGCTCCTCCGGCGATCGTCGTACGAGGATCTCGCCCTCCGCGTGGATGCGGGGATGACGCCCGAGCGCATCGACGAGCCACGAGCTCCCGGTCCGGCCCGGAAAGAGGATCACGAAAGGACGAGCCTCTCCGCGGCGACCGAAGAGCGGACTCATCGACTCGCCTCGGTCGGACATGTATCGTCGAGGACATGGGCCCCGCGACGGCCAGCCTCGTCCCCGATGCGACTCCGGTTCCCCGGCCCCCGTTGCACCGGCGCCTCGGTGCCGGGCTCCGGGTTCTTCCGGACTTCCTCCTGCTGGGCGCCCAGAAGGCGGGCA
Source organism: Planctomycetota bacterium (assembly GCA_036339295.1). Lineage (GTDB taxonomy): Bacteria > Planctomycetota > Phycisphaerae > Phycisphaerales > SM1A02. Next base: position 17,381 of record JAYZBK010000082.1, on the reverse strand, counting down.
CCACCGATCTCGACTCGCGGCTGTCGAAGCATCCTCGCATCCTCCCACGTTTCACGAAGGAGTGCCGGGTGCTCGCCGGCCCTCGGCCGACCGCCTCGAAGTGCCGGTCCTTCCAGGAACTGCGGCGGCGACGGGCGACCGCCGAACGGGAGCAGGGCGGCCGCTGTCGCGCCGGGGACGCCTGCCCCTACTACCTGCATCACCCTCGGGCCCCGGAAGCCGCCCGACGACTGCTGGGACCGGACCTCGACTTCATCGTCCTCCTCCGTGATCCCGTGGCGCGGGCGTGGTCGCACCACCGTCACGAACGCCGCCTCGGCCTCGAACCCCTCGACTTCGAGGCGGCGATCGCCGCCGAACCCGACCGACTCGCCGGCGAGGAACGGAGGCTCCGCGACGATCCGGACGCCACCTCGGGACCGCACGAGCACTACTCCTACCTCGACCGCGGCCGCTACGCGGTGCAGCTCGCCCGCTGGTTCGAGGCGTTCGACCGCGACCGGTTCCTGATCATCTTCTCCGAGAACTACTTCGACGATCCCGGGGCGGCCGTCGCCGACGTCCATCGCCATCTCGGCCTGCCCGCGATCGAGGCCGGACCCGGGGGTGCCCCACGCAATCGCGGCGATGGAAGCAAGCCCCCGCCCGACGTCGCCGCACGCCTTCGCGACCACTTCGCCGAGGACGACGAACGCCTCGCCGAACTGCTCGAACGTCGGCCGCCCTGGCTGCGATCCTGACGGTCCACCGCCTTCCCGGGGCCCGGAAGGCCCATCCGCTCATGAGGAGCCCTCCACCGATCCGAAGGTAGGTCTGGCTGGAACACGATGTCGCACCGTCCTCGATCATCCCGCCCGTTCGCGCTCGCCGCCATCGCCATCGCCATCGGCTGGGCGATCGCGTGGATCGCGTGGGCCACGTGGATCTCCGGACTCCCCGAACCCGCCGTCGAGGGCCGGTCGGGAATCGGCCTTCTCGACCGGATGGTCGCCTCGCGGGCCGCGGTCGACCCGAACTGGCTCGACCCGGCGCACGTCGCCTGGGTCATGCGGACGGTGCTGGTGCGGCTCTCCATCCTCTGGGCCGCCTCGGTCCTCGGGATCCTCCTCCTCGTCCGACGTCGAGAGGTCGCCCGCGGCCTCGGCCGGTACCTGACCGAGGCGGACGCCCCGCTCAATCTCGCGATCCTTCGCATCGCCACCTTCGGGACGCTGCTGTTCATCCCCGCCGGACGCGAGGAGTTCATCGTCCATGCGGCGCTGCCCGACGCGCTCCTGTTCCCACCATCCGGCCTCGGCTCGGCCCTGTCGAGCCTGACGCCCTTCCCGGATTCGGCTCGATTCGTGCTGATCGCCTGGATCGTCGCCACCTCGATGGCGGCGTTCGGCCTCTTCACCCGAGCGTCGACCGTGATCGCGGCCCTCCTGACGCTGGTCGTCCTCGGCGTGCCGCAGCTCCACGGGAAGGTCAATCATTCCCACCACCTCGCCTGGTTCGCCATCCTCCTCGCCACGTCCCGTTGCGGGGACGTGCTCTCCCTCGACGCCTGGATCTCGGGAAGGCGGACGGCTCCCGTCCGGGACGTCCGCTACGGGGTCCCCCTCCGCTTCGCCTGGCTGCTCCTCGGGATCGTCTACTTCTTCCCCGGGGTCTGGAAGCTGTGGACCGGTGGCCTCGACTGGATGTTCAGCGACCACCTCAAGCACCAGATCTGGCACCAGTGGACCACCCACGAGACCTGGCGCCCCGTCATCGACCCGACCGGGAGCGACTGGCTGCTCGATCTCGGTGGCCTGGGCGTGGTGGTCTTCGAGATGAGCTTCATCCTCCTCGTGTTCCATCGCCGGACGCGGCTCGTCGCGTTCGCCCTCGGCCTCGGATTCCACCTGGCGAACCAGCTCACGCTGAACATCGGATTCATCTCGCTGCAGCTGATCTACGTCTGCCTGATCGACTGGCAACGCGTGCTCGGCCGACTCGGTGTCCGGTCCCGGCGACTCGGGGTCGGCCGGACGGACGGCCCCCACCCGCAGGGATCGGTGGTGCCGACCGCCGTCGTCGGCGCCATCCTGGTCGCCGGCAACACCTGGTACGGCGTTCGTGGCGACAACTACGGCTGGCCGTTCGCGTGCTACCCGAAGTTCGCGTTCCCGATCCGCGAGCCGGTCCGCACGGTGATCGAGGTCGCGGCCCTGACCCCGGACGGGCAGGAGATGGAGACCTCCTTCGCCACCGGCCGCGGGCCCCTCCGGACGGCCCGGTGGATCGGCGTCGTCTCGAGGGTGCTCAAGCTTCCGGAGGGCGATCGACGCGATGCCGCCCTCGTGGCCCTCGTCGATCTCTCCATGGGCGACCTCCCACCCGGCACCAGGCTCCGATTCATGGAAGCCGACTACTCGACGAGACCCGAGGATCGCGACGATCCCCCCCTCGAGATCCGCGACCTCGCCGTCCTCCGGATCGGACCGTCCTCGTCGACCGACGATTCCTGAGCCCGAGGGCCGTCCTCAGGGACAGAGACTGGCCGCCAGCTCGACGCACGTCTCGTCCCACGCGTCGGTGCAGCAGAAGTCGTCCGCGATGCAGACGGTCTCGCAACAGGCGAGGTCGTCGCAGTTCGGGGTCCCGTTCGGCGTGGTGCAGCTCCCCGCCGCCGGATCCCCGCAGGCCGGAGGTTCGCAGCCCTCGATCGGCTCGAAGACGCAGGCCCCGGTCGCGGGATCGCAGGTGTCCTTCGTGCAGGGATCCCCGTCGTCGCACTCCACCCCGTCGCAGGGGTCCGGTTCGCAGCCGGGGATCGGCACGTGGACGCACTCGCCGGTCGACGGATCGCATTCGTCGGTCGTGCAGTCGTCGCCGTCGTCGCAGACGACGCCGAAGCAGGGATCGCTCACGCACCCCGGGATCCGGACATGCGTGCACGCACCGGTCACGGGATGGCAGCCGTCGAAGGTGCACTCGTCCTCGTCGTCGCACGACGCCGGACCGCAACCCGCCGGGCAGTCGCCCCACTGGACGAAGAGGAGCCCGAGGTCCGCTCCACCCACCACGCCGTCCCCATCGAGGTCGGCCGGCCCGGAACCGCTCCAGGCGACGAACAGCAGGCCGAGATCGGCGCCTCCCACGACGCCATCGCCGTCGAGGTCCGCCGGGCAACCGCCGATCGCGCACTCGTCGGGAAGCAGGTCGCCGTCCACGTCGACGAGCAGCCCGTCGGCGATGTCGCAGTCGTCCGGACGACCGTTGTCGTTGCAGTCGGCACTGGTGCCGGCCGGCCAGGCGTCGAGCATCTCGCCGGGGGACAGGACGCGCCGCACGATCCGGAGCTCGTCGATCGCGCCCCGCAGTCGCTGGTTGAACTGCCCCGAGCTGTTGGTGTGGGCCCCGATGATCAGGTTCGCCTCCGGCCCGAACCGGGTGATCCCGTCGTTGAGGGGGATCTCCTCGAACTCACCGTCCAATCCGAAGCGGAAGACGTTCAGGTCCCCGTCGACCGAGACGCTGACGTGATGCCACCCCGTCGACTCGACCTCGAGGAAGCTGGTCACGCACCACGTGCTGCCGTTCTCGCCGAACTGGACCACGAGTTCGCGGCCGCTCAACCCGGAGGCCTTCCCGTAGCGGCGATCGACGCCCTGCGGCAGGTTGCCACCCTGCACGAGGAAGGCGTAGTCCATGGAGGACCCCCCGCTGTCGCCCGGCTTGCGCTGGACGAGATACTGCCGTCGCGAGGGGTCGCCGAGGCCGCCCAGTTCGTCGAGTCGCACCCAGGCCTCGATCGTGAAGTCCGTGTGACCCATCGCGAAACTCTGGTGGTCGCGGTCGCGGATCCGCACGAATCCGGTCTCCCCGATCTCGATCGCCCCGAGGTTGGGTGCCCCTCGAAGCCCCGGGACCACGTCCACCGCGCGATCCGTGGTGAAGGCGGCGTCGCCCTGGAGCTCGCCCTCGATGCCCGCACGTCCGAGGTCGGTCGCGTCGCCGTCGAAACGCCAGAACCCGATCCCCGGCTCGAGCGGAGGCGGAGCGTCGACGACGTCGCATCGGTCGGGCCGGCCGTTGCCGTTGCAGTCGAGGCAGCCCGGGTCGCCGACGCAGTTCGCGATGTCGAGGAGGTCGGCCACGCCGTTGCCGTCGCAGTCGACGACGACGTCGCAAGCGGGACCATCTCCCTGCCATTCCGAGGCTCCGAGGTCCACCGCGGCCCCGGGGAGCTCGGTCCCATCGGGCACCGACGGATCGTCGAAGAAACGCGGCTGGCCGTGATAGTCGAGCGGGATCGGCTCGAGGACGTCACCGTCCCGATCCACGTCCGCCCGGTCCGCGGGCATCAGCGTCGCATCCCCCGCGTCGATGCCGGCCAGGCACGCGGTGGCCCGCAGGTCCTCGTCGCCGGTGCCGACCATTCGATCGGGCCCGAGGCGGTCGGCGACCCCCGAACGACCCACGACGGCCCCCACCGCCTCGCCTCGCCATTCGCCGACGTTCGACCAACGAAGATCGATCTCCCAGCCCTCGTCGCGATTGGAGACGTCGGGCCATCGCATCGCGTGATTGCCTCGGACGATGCAGTTGGCCACGAGACCGTTCACGTTCCCGTAGATGCCGCCACCCGCGCTGTAGGTCTCGTTGTCGAGCACCGTGCAGTTGACGATCCTGTGCAGCCCCTGGTGGACGTCGAGGGCGCCGCCGTTCCAGTAGGCCTGGTTCCCGACGAACACGCAGTTGGCGACGACGAGATCCTCGATCTGGTTCGCCTTGACCGCGCCGCCGTTGTCCACCGTCTCGTTCAGGAAGAAGCCGCTGTTCACGATGTCGACCGGGCCGCTCGAGAGCTCGAGCGCCCCGCCGTTGCCGAGCACGGCCCGGTTGCGCGTGAAGGTCGAACCGACGACGAAGATCGGGCCGGAGGCCCCATAGGCGTGCACCGCGCCGCCCTTGTGGGCCTCGTTGTTCGAGAACTCGCAGGACCGGATCTCCACCGGCACGTCGGCCACGAGGAGTCCCCCGCCGTCGCTGACCTCGCAGGTGTTGTTCAGCACCCGGCAACCCTCGATCAGGAGCTGTTCGCCCCCGTCGGCATGGATGCCGCCGCCCTTTCCGTACGCGACGTTCCCGGTGACCTCGCAACCGAGGATTCGAAGGTCGCCGTCCTTGCAGTGGATCCCGCCGCCGTCGCCGCGAGCGTCGTTGAACGCGAGCCGGCAGTCCTCGACGAGAAGCGGCCCGCCCCCGTGGCGGATCCCACCGCCCCGGGTGTCGCAGCGGTTGAAGTCGAAGAGCGTGCGGCGGATCGTGGTCGATCCGCCGGTGAGGTCCACGCCGCCACCATTGCCCCCCGCCACGTTGGCGGTGAACTCGCTGTCCTCGATGAGCACCGTGGCGAACTTGGCGAGGATGCCGCCGCCCCCGCCGTTGCACGAGTTCCCGATGAACCTGCAACCGCGAACCTCGATCGATCCCTGATCGACGTAGATCGCCCCCCCCTGGTACCACTTGGCGACGTTGCCCTCGAACCGGCAGTTCTCGAGGAGGGGCGCTCCCCGCCGCACGTACATGCCACCGCCGTCGAAGGTCGTCGCGTTGTCCCGGACGATGCAGTTCCGGATGGTCGGCGACGCGTCGACGCAGAAGATGCCGCCGCCGTAGCAGAAGAAGAGATCGCAGTTGCCCGTCCCCTCGCGGAGCTCGAAGCCGTCGAGGATCGAATCCCTGCCTTCGAAGTTGCGGAAGATCGCGACGGTGTCGTCGCCGCCCGCGCGATCGATGATGGTGACTTCCGGCCCCTCGACGCTCCGGACGGTGATCGCCTTGCCCTTGAAGTCGATGGTCTCGATGTAGGTCCCGGGCCGGACGAGGATCACGTCACCCGCCGACGACACGTCGATCGCGAGCTGGATCGTCCCGAAGTCGTCCGGGACGTAGATCTCCTCGGCCTGCAGCGGCCGAACGACCATGGTCGCCGCGAGGACGGATCCCAGGAGAAGCGACCAGAGGCGGCGAACGCGGGGACCTGTCATCGATGAAGACTCCGGACACGCGGATCCTGAAGGCGAGCGACGCGACCGTCGGGCACGCTCAGGGACAGACACCCCAGGCCGAGAGCATGATCCCGACATCCGAGCCCCCGACCTCGCCGTCGCCGTCGAAATCGGCGGGGCCGGACTGGCCCCAGTCCACCAGGAGAAGGCCGAAGTCCGATCCGTTCACCAGGCCGTCGCCGTCGAGATCCTCGGGGCAGGACGCCTCCCGGCACTCGTCCGGCACGCCGTTCCCGTCCTCGTCCACCGACGCCGCCACGTAGGGGACGTCGAGCATCTGGTCGAGCGGGGTGATGCCGAGTCGGATCCGCGCCTCGTCGACGAGCCCGCGAACACCCTGGTTCCAGTTGCCCGACTCGTTCACGTGGGCGCCGATCGCGAACCGATGGGCGTTGGGGTTGAGGCCGCGATTCTCGAATCGCTGGACGTCCACGGCACCGTCGAGCTCGAAGCGAACCTCGCTTCGGAGGGGATCCCATCCGATCGAGACGTGGTGCCAGTCGTTGTCCTCGATCTGCAGGCCGCTCAGAACGCACCACTTCTCGCCCCCGTCGGCGCTGCCCGTGCCGAGGACGACCGCGAGCTGCCGACCGGTGGGAGCGAGCTCCGCTCCGAAGACGCCGAAGTCGCAGACCTCGTGGATGTTGCCCGACTGGACGAGGAAGGCCCATTCGATCCGCCCATCGGAGGTCGGGTTCTTCCGCTGGAAGAGCCACTGCCGATCCGCCGGGGTGGAGGCGTCCGCGGCCAGCTCGTCGAGCCGGACCCAGGCCTCCGCCGTGAACCGGCGCTCCACGAGGCTGAGTCGCCGGTCGGGATCGAGGGTGGTCAGTCGGTTGGAGAAGTCGTAGCTGGAGGAGGCCAGGTCGGGATCGTCGGTGCGCGGGAGCGCCGACACCGGGGTCTCCGAGGACGCCTCGACGCCGAAGACGTCGAGGTGAAGGCCGTACGGGCCCTGGTCCCGACCGAGATCCGCCGGATCCTCGAACCGCCACCAGGCGACGACATCGTCACCCTCGAAACCGAGATCGCACTCGTCCGGCACGCCGTTTCCGTTGCAGTCCGGCGAAAGCCCGTCCGCGATGGCGGACGCGTCGCTGATCCCGTCGCCGTCGCAGTCGGGCGAGCAGGCGTCGGCGACTCCGTCACCGTCCACGTCCACGAGAGGCAGGAGCACCGAGGCTGGCACCGGTTCGAACGTCTTGGCGGCCGGAGGACGCCAGCGGAACCGGCAGCTCGCCCCTCCGCCATCCTCGTAGTACTCGATGCGGATCTCGCGTCGTTCGCCGGCCGCGAGAATCAGGTCGAATTCGTGGTTCTCGCCACCCGACTGGTTGAACCACGCCTCGACGACCTGCGAGCCGTCGATGTAGACCCGCACGCCGTCGTCGTTGTTCAGCCTGAACCGATGGACGCCACTCTCCTGGGCCACGACCGTGCCGACCCAGCGAGCCGCGAATCGATCGTCGGGGATCGCCGGGTCCGGCGAACCGCCTCCCCAGTCGAAGAACACCTGGGAATCGATCCGGGCCAGGAGCAGCTCCCCGAAGACCCCCGGGGTCGGACTCGAGAAGTAGGTCCCGACCAGCCCTTCCGCGCCGGAGACGCAGGCGTCCGGCACGAGATCGCCGTCGCAGTCGAGCTCCGGCTGGCAGAGGTCCGGGATCCCGTCCAGGTTGCAGTCGCTCGCGCCGGTCGAGATGTCGACGTCGTCCGAGACGCCGTTCTCGTTGCAGTCGCCGAGCGAGCAGACATCGACGAATCCGTCCCCATCACGGTCGACCGCCGGCGTGAACGCGTTGACCGGAACGATCTCCTCGACCCCGCCCGGCGGGGTCCACCAGAGGCGACATCGCTCGCCGCCCTGGTCCTCGAAGAAGCGAGCCCGAAGAACGACGGGCACGCCCGCCTCGAGCTCGATCGTGGTCGACCCGCTGCCCTGCCCGGGCTGCTCGGGGTCGTCGTTCGCCCCGAGGACCACGCGGCCGTCGATCCACGCCCGGAATCGATCGTCCGCGTCGAATCGGAGCTGGTGGACGCCGGAGACCGACGCCGTCAGGCCTCCGTACCACTCGATGGCGTAGAAGTCGGTGACCCCCGGCGTCGAGTCCCCCTGCTCGGTGTCGAAGTCGATCGTCGGGACGATGTCGGTGTACAACGGCGGCCCGAGGAGGAACTGGTTGTCCCAGACCGACCGGCGAAGCCCGGTGCCCGGGAGGACGGTGCAGGCGTCGAGCAGTCCGTCACCGTCGCAGTCCGGCAGGCCCTCGCAGTCGTCGGGGATGCCGTTCGCGTTGCAGTCGGTCGATCCGCCGCTCGCGATGTCCTCGTCGTCCGGGATCTGGTTCCGATTGCAGTCGGGCTCGCAGTCGTCGGGGATGCCGTCGCCGTCGATGTCGAATCCCGTCGCGCACCACGGCTGGTCGCAACCCAGGGCCCTCAGCGACCAGTCGCCGTCGCACCCCTGGCAGAGGGATCCCGCGGCGGTCGCGCCCGAAAGGTCGGACGGATCGGCCGGCTCGTCCCCGATGATCACGAATCCCTGGCGAGCAAGCGAGCCGGTGTCGAACCCGAGTCGCCACCCATCGACGTCCTCCACCCAGATGCCGACGAAGAACGACGTTCCGTCACCGCCGACATCGATGCCCTCCGCGAAGATCACCCGGCCACCGCCGTCCGCATCGACGACCGCGGTGGCGGACTGCAGCAGGATCGCATCCGCAGGATCGCCGTCGCCGTTCGGATCGCTCCAGAGTCCGCCACCGATCTGGGTGCCCGCCGGGACCTCGAGCCCCTCGTAGGTGACGCCCCCGATGAAGGGGAAGACGCCCGCCGCGATGAACCGGGTGCCCATGATCGCGGTGGCGGTGTTGGCGCCGACGCTGGAGGTCGGACCGTTGTCGTAGCGGTACTCGATGGGATTCGTCAGCTGGCACTCGTCGGGAATGCCGTCCGGCTGGCAGTCGGGACTCGACCCCTTGGCGATGTCGATCGCATCGTCGATGCCGTTCCCGTTGCAGTCCTCGAAGCCCCCGGCGGAGACGGCCGCGGTCAGGACGGACGCCACCACCATGCCGCCGAGGAAGCCGAATCGCGCCCCGGATTCCGCGTGAATGCCCATGTGGAAAGCCACCTCGGTGCCGGCTCAGTCGGGTGATCCGTGGTCACCCGCGGCCGGCATCGAGGTGGCCACTTCAGTCCTGGACGGACGCGCCGGGCGGTCAGCCGGTGCACTCGCCCCAGGCGGCGACGAGCAGGCCGAGGTCGGCACCGTTGACGTTGCCGTCGTTGTTGATGTCGGCCTTGCCGCTCGTGTCGCCCCAGGCGGCCACGAGGAGACCGAGGTCGGCGCCGTTGATGATGCCGTCGCAGTTGAGGTCGGCCGGGCAGCAGTCGGAGGACGAACCCCCGCTCGCGGCTCGCTGCGCCGACGCACGGTAATCGTCGTTCTGCGGCATGAAGCGAGGGCCTCGACGGTCGTCCGAGGAAGCCACGGCAGCGGCAGCACCAGCGATGGTGACGAGCGCAACGACGGAAACAAGCTTGCGGGTCATCTCTTCAAACTCCTGAAAAAACGAAGGACGTTTCCAGCTAGCGTAGTTGCCGACCGGCCGGATTCAACCGAAATATCGCGATCCGAGCGGATTACGGCGGCGGCAAACGTTTTGGACGATTCAGTCGACCGGGGTCGAGATGGATCGAAGGAGGCGATGCAGCGTCTCCCCCTGCTTCCGGGTGTCGAACATCACCTCGGCGAGGGCTCGCGACTCGCGACCGGCCTCGAGCCGCCGACCCGGGTCCGAGAACGCGACCAGGGCCTCGGCGAGCGCTTCGATGTCGCCCTCGTCGACGACCCGTCCGTTCCGTCCGTCCGCCACCGCCTCGGGAATGCCACTGTGATCGGTCCCCAGGATCGGCAGCCCGGTCGACATCGCCTCGGCGATGACCAGCGGAAGCCCCTCCATGTCGCCGTCCGCCGCCACGACGCTCGACATCGCGAGCGCATCGGCCCGGACCATCTCCTCCGCGACCTCGTCCGGGGTCCGCCATCCCGGCATCTCGACCTTCGAACCAAGGTCGAGCTCGGCGACGACGGATTCCAACCGGGGCCGGAGGGGCCCGTCCCCGACGATGCGGAGCCTGAAGGCGCTGCGATCCCCAGCCCGCCCGACCGCACGGATGAGATCCTCGAAGCCCTTCTTCTCGACGAACCGGCCGACCGCGAGCAGCGTCGGCGTCCCTTCGGACCGGTCTCGCCGATCGACGAACTGGAAGTGGTCGAGATCCACCCCAAGCCGATGCAGGACCACCTTCTCCTCCGGGGCCGAGGCCGCTCGAAGTCTCGATGCGAGATACTCGGAGTTCGGGAGGAGCAACCGCGCCGACTCGAAGAGCCGCGCATAGACCTCGGGCCCGTGCTTTTGGATCTCCCGGGTGATGTCGTATCCGTAGAACGCGACGGAGAGCGGGCCCTCGAGGATTCCCGCGCTGACCACGTCCAGCATGATCCGGCCCATCGGGCCGAATTCGCAATGGATCGCGTCGTACCGTCGCCTCGAACCCAGCGCGGACTCGATCTCGAGAAGCTGGCCGCTCATCGCACGCCAACCCAACGCGGGAGAGACCGCGGCGAGCGCGGTCCGAGGCGAGCCGAGACCGACCCGCAGCAGCCGCCCCGGCATCCTTCCCAGCCGACCGGCCAAGGGTCGATCGATGTCGACGGTCCGCGTCCGCCCCGGCAGGCCGGCCCTTCGGTCCTCTTCCGTCCACTGCCCGTCGCCGGGTCGAAGGGCGAGGATGTCGAGATCCACGCCCTGCTCGACGAGCTCGAGGCACTGGCGGCGGACGAAGGTCTCCGAAGCGAGCGGGAACTCACCGGCGACCAGCAGCACTCGGAGGGGATCGGTCATGGGTGGTATCCCAGTCGTCGGGCGAGCGGACTCGTCCGGTCGAGGATTCGTTGGAGATTCGCCCCGAAGACCTCCTCGGGAGGACGACGTCGCCCACGCGGCTGGAACGGGCGGTCCAGGAAGGCGTCGATCTCCGCCACCACCGGGAGATCGAAGTGCTCGACCACGCGATCGATCGCGGCCAGCTTGTCCGCGACGAAATCCTCGTAGCGGATCACCAGCCAGTCGGGCCCTGGATCGACCGCGAGCCCGGCGGCGAGGTTCCATCGCTCCGCCAGCTGGTCGACGTAGTGCGGGACGTCGATGCCCAGCCAACCGTTGTCGAGCACCGTCCTCCAGCCGTCGGGCACCCGGCGACGTTCGGACGGACCGAGCGCCGGCAGGTCCCCACGCACGTCGAGGCGATCGAGGATGCTTCGGATCGTGGCGACGGGGTCCCGGACGACGAGGACCGGTCGCATGCCGGGCCAGTACTCGCGAAGCCGATCCGTGACGAAGGTCAGGCTGGGCTCCTTGACGACCGGCCGCGAGAAGTCCGCGGCATTGCGCCGAACGAAGCGACGGAACGCCACCGGGCTGGAAGTGGCTCGATCGATGGTCGACTTCCTCCACTCGCGCTCGAGGTCGACCGTGGTGGGAACGCCGGTCCGGAGGGCGAGCAGGCCCGCGATCACCGAGGTGCCGCTCTTCTGCATGCCCAGGATGAAGTGCGGCGATTCGTGCACCACCGCGCGACGAGCCAACCGGGTCTCGCGCCACCAACGCCGGAGGACGAAGGCGCCTCTTCGGATCGCGGGAACGCCACCACTCATCCCAGCCACCTCTCGGCCCACGCCGTGCATCGGCCTCCGAAGCGACGATCGAGCGACTCGAGCTCCCGTTCGTACATCCCGACCACGCCGTCACGGACCCCGCCCGGCATCTCGAGCCCGACCCCCTTCCGCACCACCCCCTTGTCCTCGAAGACCCGGGGTGCGACCCCGAGGAACCCGTGGATCCGCCCGAGCAGGCCGGCCGGATCCTCCGCGATCTCCTCGAACCAGCCGAGCATCATCCGATCGTCGGGGATCGACCGGGACCAGTCGTCGATCACGGTGAGATGGTCGCTTCGACGCCGGACCCTCGGCTCGGCGAGACGAGCGAGCCAGGTCGCATCGTCGACCTCGCCCGGATCCTCGCCGTCGATCTCGATCGCGTTCATGACCACCTGCGACCACGCCCGCTCGATCGGATCCCGCATCAGGTAGATGACCCTCACCGCAGGCATGACGCGGGCCACGAAGGCGATCCTCCCCGCATCGAGGATCGCGTACCCCGGCGTGATCTCCCCCGGCAGGCGATCGCCTGCAGCCTCGAATCGGCGGGCATAGCCCGCGAGCGGCCGGTGGAAGTTCCAATCGAAGTAGTGAAGCTCCTTCTCCTCGGGGAGGAAGAGCTCGGGATGCTCGGCGAGCCGGGCGTGAAGCCAGGTGGTCCCGGACTTCTGCGCGCCGATCCCGAGGAACCGTGGCAGTCCGGGAGGACGGAACAGGCCGAGACGCTGGAACGGCTTCTCGATCGCCGACCTGATGCGAAGCCCTGGTTCATGCGTCATTCGGCGTCCCTCGCCGGAGATCTCGGAGCAGGCCCAACCCGGCCCGGAGCCGCGAGAGGCCACCGGGGATCACCATCATGACACCGATCCAGATCGAGGCGAAGACGACGGTCTGCACCGCGAGTCGGCCGAACGCCGGCCACTCGACCGGATCGGCCCACCAGGTCGCGACGCCCGCGACCGCCGAGGCGACCGCGGTCCGCCAGATCACCGACGCCATGTCCCCGATGACCAGCGGCGTCCCGTGGAAGCAGTAGAGGACGGCGGGAACCCTCATCACGACGCGGGCGGTCGAAAGGCCGATCGCCAGGCCGATCGCCCCTCCCCAGGAAAGGCCCGCGATCATGCCGATCACGGCCGCGGACGAGCCGAGGATCCTCCAGCGAAGCTGCCGGTCGGTGCGGCCCAGGGAGAGATACACCCAGCCCGTGGCCACGTTCAGCGAGACCATGAGCCCCGCGGGCGACAACGCCCGGAGCAGGTCGATCGACTCGCCCCAGTCCGGGCCGAGGATGGTCAGCACCATCGCCGGGGCCGCCACGCCCGTGAAGACGGCGAGGGGGAAGGCGAGACTCGCGATCACCTCCACGCACGAGCGATAGAGCGAGCGATATCCGTCGGGGTCGCCCTGCAGGCGACTCAGGGCCGGCACGATGGCACTGGTCAACGGCTGGTTGAGCTGGGTGGCGGGAAGCGTCATCAGCTGGAAGGCCCGCCCGTAGGCGCCGACCGCGGACGCCCCGACGAATCGACCGATCAGGATGTCGTCGAGGTTGCGGGTCAGCGCGTTGAGCAGCTGGCTGGCGCCCAGGTTCAAGCCGTACTTGAGCATCGGAACCACCCGGGCCAGCGAGGCCGGGGCCACGGGCCTCCATCCGGACGCGATCCAGCATCCGATCGTGAGGGCCGTCCCCCCCGCGAGATGCTGGGCCACGATCGACCACGCGCCGAGGCCGCCGAGCGCCGCGACGATCCCGACGACCGCGGCGAGGATCGTCGCGACGGTCTGGGCGGCGGCGAGCGGCCCGAACCGGAACCCGCGCCGCATCATCGCCCGGGGCTGGGCCCCGAGGCCCGCGAGCAGGAACATCGGCGAAAGCGCGATGCAGAACGGGACGAGTTCCGGGCGATCGAACAGGGCGGCGACGAGTGGCGACGCGGCGGCGAAGATCACGCCGAGGACGAGCCCGGCGACGACGTTCACGATGGCCAGCGTCGTGACCTCGTCGTCGCCGATGCTCTCCCTCTGGATGACCGCATCGCCGAGCCCGAGTTCCTCGAGCACCCGGGCGATGCCGAGGACCGCCACCACCATCGCGACGAGGCCGAACTCCTCGGGCGTCACGAAGCGGGCCATCACCGCGGTCGCGGCGATGGCCCCCACGGTCCCGAGGATCCGTGCCACGAGCATGAACGACGCCCCGCGAGCCGTCCGCTGGCCGAGCGATGGTTCGTCGCCGGTCGTCAAGTCGATCCCCCCTCCGGGCTCGGGAGCCCGCGGGCGATCGTGGCCGGATCGATCCGTTCGACCGGACGGATCCCGCACTTCAGCTGCGCGGTGCGGAACATCCAGCCCGCCAGGCGCACGTGGTAGTAGACCGCGAGCGCCGGTGCCGCCTTCACGAGCTCGAGGGCGTTCTTCCCCTTGTTGCGGATCTCGTTGAAGGAGATGGCGGCGATCGCCAGGCCGGCGACCGGGAGCGGCAGGAGCAGCAGCCACCACGAGGTGAACGGTGCGACGACCAGCGCTCCCGCGAGCAACACCCACGCGAGGAGGATCGGGCCCAGGTCCTTCCTCGGCCCCAGTCGATACCGGTGGACGATCTCGGCGACGGAGCATCCGCCGAACCACGCCTGCCGGAGCAGGCTGCGACGACTGTACGGATGGAAGTGCCTCACCTTCGCCGTCGGGATCGCCTCGACCGACCACCCCGCCGCCCGGATCGCGAGGTTGAGCCCCTCCTCGTCGCACCGGGCGGAGATCGCGGTGTCGGGCCGCCCGCCGTCGGTGCGGGTCGGCCGGGTCTCGTCCCACGCGCCGGTCGGCATGAGGCCGCGGCGGATGCACAGGTTGCACGAGGTGATCCGTCCGCTCGGCCCCGGCCGGGGAAGCCGGTGCGTCCCGCGGAAGGCCAGCTCCCACACGTTGTCGGAGCACGCGTCCTCGACCAGGCCCGAACCGGCGCCGAGCGCGGCGTCGCGTTCGAAGGGCTCGACCAGCCGCTCGAGCCAGTCGGGCTCGGCGACGCAGTCGGAGTCGAGGAAGGCCACCAGCGGCGCCCGGGCATCGGCGACCCCCCGGTTCCGGCTGGCGTTGGCCCCGAGATTCCGTTCGTTGCGAAGGACCCTCATCGGGAGGCGGGATCGCGCCGCGACGGCCTCCACCGCCTCCGGCGTGTCGTCCTCCGAGCCGTCGTCGACGAAGATGATCTCCGCCCGGTCGATCGTCTGGGCCGCGAGGCTCTCGGCACAGGCCACGGACTTGTCGCGACGCTCGAACATCGCGACCACCACGGAGACGCGGGGCATGGCGTCCTCGTTCCCGGGCGTGGTAGTCTCGGCCTGCGTCGTCATCGGAACACTCCATGCGAGTCGCGATCTGCATCATCACCCGCCGTCGCCCCGAAGGGGTCGCCCGACTCCTCGCCTCGCTCGAGGAGATATCGGTTCCAGAGGGCGTCGAGGTCGAGATCGTCCTCGTGGAGAACGATGATCCCTCCGACATTCCTCCTCCAACCTCGACCCTCCCCCTCCAACGCTCCTTCGAGGCCGAGCCGGGCATCCCGGCGGCCCGGAACCGGTCCCTCGAGATCGCCCTCTCGAACGCGGGAACGACCCACGTCGCCTTCCTCGACGACGACGAGACGGTGGATCCCGCCTGGCTCCTGGAGCTCCATCGTGGACGGGAGCGGTTCGGCACCCCCGTGGTCACCGGCCCCGCCCTCCCGGGGTTCCCCTCGGACGCCCCCGCCTGGCCGGAACGAAGCGGGGTCTACCTGCCCCCGCGGTATCCGACCGGCACCCGACGCCCCTGGGCCTTCACCCACAACGCCCTCGTCGATGCCGAGGTCCTGCGGGAGACCGGCTTCCGCTTCGAGGAGTCGATGCGTCACGGCGGAGGCAGCGACAAGGAGTTCTTCCGACGGCTGGTCGACGCCGGCCACGACATCACCTGGATCGACGAGGCGGTCGCCCACGAGTGGTACCCGACGAGTCGACTCACGCACGGATGGGTGTTTCGTCGTTCGTATCGGCTCGGCACCAACGCCCCGATCGCCGAGGGCCGGAACTCCCCGGGCGAGCGAGCGGCCCTCCTCGGACGGGCGGTCCGCTTCGGCGCCCGTGGCGTGCTGCGGAGCCTCGCGTCGATCGGACGCCCTGCGGACGCGCTCGCCCGGGCGGCCTGGGATCTCGGACGGGCCGCGGGACTGGTGGCCGGCGTCCTCGGTCGCCGATACGACGAGTACGCGGAACGCCACCGCGACTGACGACCCCCGGAGCCGATGACCCGCGTGCCCGCGATCGCCTTCTCCATCTCGACGCTGCATCGACCGGATGGACTGGAGCGGATCCTGCGCAGTCTCGCCGCCCAGGCGGTCCCCGAGGGCTTCGAACTCCAGGCGGTCGTCGTCAACAACGATCCCGACGATCCCGCCCCGCGGGGGGTGGTCGATCGAGTCGCGGCCGACAGCGGCCTCGAGATCACCCTGGTCGACGAGCCCAAGCGAGGCGTCGCTCCCCCGCGGAATCGCGGCCTCCGCACCGCCGCCGACCGGGTCGGCCCCGACGGTCTCGTCGGATTCGTCGACGACGACGAGGAGACGCCGGACGGCTGGCTCGCCGAACTCCTGCGCGTCAAGGCCGCCCACGCCGCGGACATCGTCACCGGCCCGGTCCTTCCCCGCTTCGAGGAGACGCCTCCCGCGTGGATCGTGGAGGGCGGGTTCTTCGACAAGCCGGAACGCCCCACCGGAACCCTTCGCCCCTGGGCGTTCACCAACAACGTGCTCTTCGACGCGTCGCTCCTCTCGCGGCTCGACTCGTTCTTCGACGAGGGCTTCCTGAGGCTCAGCGAGGACCGCCACTTCTTCCAGCGACTCGCCCGAAGCGGCGCCCGGATCGTCTGGGCGGCGGACGCGGCGGTGATCGACGCCATCCCTCCGTCCCGCGCGACCGCCGGGTGGCTGGTCCGTCGCATGCGGACGGTCGGACGCTGCGTCGCCCCGCTCCGCCGCGACCTCGACGGCCCCTTCCGGGCCATCACCATGACGTTGCTCAAGTCACCGGCCTGGATCGGGATCGGCACGGCCACGACCGCCATCGGCGTCGTTCGCGGCCGGGCCTGTCGCGTCCGCGGCCGCAGCTGGATCGCCTACGGGGTGGGACTGGCGGAGGGCGTGTTCTCCTCCGGCCGGGCCGGCGCCCCGGCATCGTCCGCCGACTGATCCCCCGCCGGATCGTCCGTCGGGTCGTCCGATGGGCCGCCGGGCTCGGCGGCGGACCGCGACGCCTCCTGCTCCTCGAGGAGTATCTCCGAGACGGCATCCCGGTAGACCCTCGCCTTCTCGTAGTTGTCGTCGAGTTCGATCGCCTCGTCGTACGCCTCGATCGCGGCCTCGAGCTGCCCCAGCATGTACCAGGTGTTGCCGAGATTCAGCGACGCGGTCGCGGCCTGGCCCTCGTCCTCCTGCTCCATCGCGAGGCGCTTCGCCCGGTCGAAGGCGTCGAGGGCCTCCGGGTACCGCTCGGCGCTCGACGCGGCGTTCCCGTGCATCAGGGGGTAGCGGAGGTCCGTGGGATCGATCTCCGACGCCCGCTCGTACGACTCGGTCGCGA
>JAYZBK010000081.1:0-15009 GCA_036339295.1 Planctomycetota bacterium | reverse complement strand
ATTGCGACCGTCGCGCAAGACGACGACGCGATCCGCGATTCGCTCGACCTCCGCAAGGCGATGGGAGATATAGATGATGCTCGTCCCCTGCTCACGCAGCGTGTCGATCACCTCGTAGAGCGTCTCGGTCTCCGCAAGCGTGAGGCTTGAGGTCGGCTCATCCATGATGAGGACGCGTGCATCCGCCGAGAGCGCCTTCGCGATCTCGACGAGCTGCTGCTGGCCCATGCCCATCCCGGCAACGGAGGTCGTCGGGGAGACATCGAGGCCGACACGGTCAAGCGCTTCCGACGCGAGTGTTCGCGCCATGGACGAGCGAATGAAACCGAATCGACGGGGCTCCCGACCAAGGAGCACGTTCGACGCGACATCGAGGTTGTCCGCGAGAGCGAGTTCCTGATGGATCAGCGCCACGCCTCGATCCATCGCCTCTGCCACCGTTCGAACGGCGAACGCTTCGCCGTCGAATCGAATCTCTCCGCCGTCAGCTCGCTGCTCCCCCGCCAGGATCTTCATGAGCGTGCTCTTGCCGGCACCGTTCTCCCCGATCACCCCGACGATCTCGCCCGCGCCCACCTTGAAGCCGACGCCATCCAGGGCACGCACCGCGGGGAAGCTCTTCGAGATCTCGCTGACTTCGAGCACGGGGTGAGAATACCGAACCCGGGGGCGACCATGCGCGTCTCGGGGGAGTCGGGAGACGAGCAGCCCGTCGGGCTCGACGGCCGGGATCTCGAACGTCGCCCCGGGCGGCCGCGGGAGGTCAGGTGAGCAGGACGAGCTCGCCGGTGAGTCCGGGGCCGAACGCCAGCCCGACCCAGGGCCGGGGGATCCGATCCTGCTGGAACCGCTCGAGGATGTGCAGCAGGGTCGAACTGCTCATGTTCCCCCGCGTCCGAAGGATTCCGCGACTCGCCTCGTCGGCGCCGTCGGGAAGGTCGAGGGCGGTCCGGACGGCGTCGATCACCCTCGGTCCGCCGGGATGGATGGCCCAGCCGCCGACGGACCCGCGGTCGAGCGCGGCGCGACCGAGGACGTCGTCGACCCAGGCCCCGAGGGAGGCCGCGATTCGATCCGGGACCTCGGCCGCGAGCGTCATCTCGAAGCCGTGATCCCCGACCTCCCACGCCATCGCCTCGTGCGACTCCGGGATGACGTGCGACGCGGTGCCGAGCAGGCCGCCGGCGGCGTCCCTTCGAGCCGGACCGCCGACGACCGTCGACGCGGCGCCGTCGGCGAAGAGGATGTTCGAGATGAGGCGGTCCATGCGGGTGTCGTGGTGGAAGTGGACCGTGGACACCTCCACCGTGACCACCAGCACGACGTGGGACGGATCCTCGAGGGCGTACGCCCGGGCGGCGGCGAGGGCGTTCACCGCCGCATGGCACCCCATGAAGCCGACGTTCGTCCGACGGACGGACGCGGGAAGACCGAGCCTTCGGACGATCTCGAGGTCGGCCCCCGGCGCCCCGAATCCGGTGCAGCTCGCCGTGACCAGGTGGGTGATCGACTCGATCGCGGTTCCCGAGGCCTCGAGCGCCGCCGCGGCGGCCTCGGTCGCGAGGTCCGAGGCCGCCCGGTGGTAGACCGCCATTCGCTCCCTCGTGCCGGGACGACGCGGACCGGACGCCTCGCCCGGGGCTCCGATTCCGTAGATCGGGATCGAACCGTCGGGCTCGACCACGGCCGCATGGCGTCGGTCGATGCCCGATCGCTCGTGCAAGCGACGCAGCACCGGACGTGGGACCTCCGCCGGCGTGAGCAGGTCGGCGATCTCCATCGACCGTTCGACGTCGAGGATCCCGGGTGGCGTGGCGGTCGCGATCGGTCCCATCGGGGCGATCGGCGTTCGATCGGAGATCACGGGTCGGTTCCCGGGACGAGGTTCGTCGAGGAGGGGGAGAGCATGCCGCTCGCGGAACCCGCGAGCCGACGGCGGATCGACGGGATCCTCGCCAGTGTCCGCACGATCCCATGAATCATGACGGGATGCCGGGCCGCGAGGGCGACCGCGCGGCAGCGGAGGCGCTCCCGCCGGGTCGACGACGCATGCACGGCGGTCCAGGCGTCGAGGGAGGTTCCATCCGAGAGTGCTCGATCGATGATCGCGGCGAGCCGTCCCGCCCCGACCAGCGCCCACGACATGCCCTCCCCGGTGAAGGGCTCGACGTAGCCCGAGCTGTCTCCGACGCAGGCGATCCGGCCATCGACGACCCGGCGACGACGCGTGAGGCGGGCCGTGCCGCGCCAGCGACCGGGTCGGACGGCCTCCGCCAGCTCGACGCGTCCGTCCTCCGCCAGCAGGCGGGCGGCGAGCGGCCCCGGTCCGCCGGCCCGCTTCGTCGCGACCGGGTCGAGGGCCGCGGCGAGATCGAGTCGTCCGTCCGGAAGACGCACGAGCCCGAGATAGCCGGCGCCACCGGCGATCATCGTGAGCGTGCCCTCGGGAGGGGCGTCCGCGGGGATCCCTCGAGCGGGAAGCCCGAGGCCGGCGCCGAATCGCCCCTCGCCGCCGACGGTCCATTCGAACGAGGGATGGCCATCGAGGGCCTTGCCGTCGAGGCCGTCGGCGACCACCACGATTCGAGGTGCCTTCGTGGTCTCGATGCCCGTGTCGAGGTGCCCGGTCTCGACCGTGCCGTCGGGCCGGACAGTGGCCCGGGTGCGTTCGTGCACGACCACGCCCCGGTCCCTCGCGGCCTCCACGAGCGCGTGGTCGAGGCGTTCGCGGGAGAGGACCACCGACCCGTGGAAGGGGAGTTCGACCCTTCGCCCCGCGGCGCAGATCTCCACGGCATGGAGCGGGGTCCCCTCGTCGACGAGGTTCCCGAGGCCGAGATCGCGGAGCGCCGCGACGCCGCGATCCGCGAGGCAGCATCCGCAGACCTTCGCCCGCGGGAATCGATCGCGATCGACCAGTTCGACGGCGTGGCCCGACGCCGCGCATCGGAGGGCCACGGCGGCTCCTGCCGGACCGGCACCGACGACGAGGACATCCGGGGTCGACGTCATCATCGCGACCCGGCCTCGGCGGTCCGCCAGGAGATCCGCATCCGCTGGGGGAAGGCGTGTTCGACCTCGGCGCCCTCGATCGCCGCCTCGGCGACGACTCGTCGCATCTCGTCGACGGTGAACGCCGCCCGGACCGAGGCCACCGCGTCGAAGTGGACCACGTGGGACCGGGTCGCCAGCCGGCTCGCCGCGCCCGCCAGCACCCATCCGGTGCCGCTTCGTCTCAGGTCGCAGATCACCCCGCCCAGTCGGGCGCACCGGGCGAGATTGCGGAGCACCGTCGTCGCATCCCGGTCGGTCAGGTGATGGAGGAAGAGGCTGTTGATCGCGATGTCGACCGCGGGCAGTTCCTCCTGCAGGGCGTCGACCCGGCGGGTCTCGAGGGAGAGGCCGAGCGACCGGGCGCGGGCCCGGCATCGGGCGAGGGCGTGCTCGCTGATGTCGGCGACGACCCAACGGATGGTCCGCCCCTTCGCGGCGAGCCAGGGGGCGAGCCGGGCGACGAGATCACCACTCCCCGCGGCGAGGTCGAGGATCGAGATCTCCCCGGTCTCCCCCTCGATCAAGGCTTCGATCCGATCGCGAAAGGGTCGGTCGGCTCGAGACCATCCGTTCAGTCGGGCGAGGCCGTCGAGCGCCGCGTCATGCTCGGCGGCGGGAAGGGACGGATCGTCCATCAGTTCGGGTTCGAGCTGGCGTCGAGCAAGCATGCGAGCGGTCATGGTAGGGGAGTGCGTGTGGGGGAACGGGGTCGGGGAGGGCTGGGATTCTCCCAACCTGCTTTTTATCAGCGGGTTGCGAGGGTCGGCGGCCCTGCTCCTATTTCACTCGAAGTTGGCCGATTGACTTGCCAGCTCCGGTTTCGTTCCTGTTACAGTCCACGGGTCGCGAAAGCGGCCGCAAACCCACCTTTTCCCTCATCGCCCCCGGCCACCTTTAGGATGGTTGGGGGCGATGTCCTTGGTGGGCCGGTCTCTCGGGGGCGGTCCCTCGTGGGCAGGGAGGCCTGGATCGCGTCCCGGGTCCACATCACGACCACGACCCATCGGAGACCGGGCATGTCGATCACCACGGCCGTCGTCCTCGCGATCGCGACGGTGCTTTCCACGGAGACCCCGCCTCGGGTCGCCGCCCCGGCCGCCGTGACGCCCGCGAGTCGGCCGCGGCCGAACGTCGTCCTCATCGTCGCGGACGACCTCGGCTGGGCGGACATCTCGCCCAACAACCCCGGGACGTTCTACGAGACCCCGAATCTCGCGCGGCTCGCGGCTCGGGGCGTGCGGTTCAGCCAGGCGTATGCCGCGGCGCCCGTCTGCAGTCCCACGCGGGCGAGCCTCATGACCGGACGGCATCCCGCGCGGCTCCGCACGACGGACTACTTCTGCGGCAAGAGGGCGGGTGCCCTGCTCCCCGCCGAGTACGAATGCGCCCTGCCGCTCGAGGAGGTCACGATCGCGGAGCGACTTCGGGACGCGGGCTACCGCACCTTCTTCGCGGGGAAGTGGCATCTCGGTCCGAAGGGATTCTGGCCCGAGGACCAGGGGTTCGAAGGCAATGCCGGCGGCTGGACCCGCGGCGGTCCCTACGGTGGGGACAAGTACTTCTCGCCCTACGGAAACCCGCGGCTGGAGGACGGGCCGAAGGGGGAGCACCTGCCCGACCGACTCGCCCGCGAGACCGCCAAGTTCATCGAGGGCCATCGCGACGAACCCTTCCTCGCCGTGCTCTCCTTCTACAGCGTCCACACGCCGCTGATGGGGCCCGAGTCGCTGGTCGCCAAGTACCGCGCCCGCAAGAAGGACCTCGAGCACGGACCGATCTGGGGCCGGGAGCGGTCGCGGAAGGTCAGGCTCGTGCAGGAGCACGCCGTGTACGCCAGCATGGTCGAGTCGATGGATGCCGCCGTCGGGGTCGTCCTCGATGCGATCGCCGAGCAGGGACTCGACGATGACACCATCGTGGTGTTCACCAGCGACAACGGGGGATTGTCCACGAGCGAGGGGCATCCGACGAGCAATCTCCCGCTTCGCGCGGGCAAGGGATGGCTCTACGAAGGTGGGATCCGGGAGCCGTTCCTCATGGTCGCTCCCGGCGTGTCCCGCCGGGGCACCACCTGCGACACGCCGATCGCGACCCAGGATCTCCTTCCGACGGTGCTCGAACTCGCGGGGCTTCCCGCGGTCGACGACCGGCCGATCGACGGCGTCTCCATCGTGCCGCTCCTCGAGGATCCCGGAAGCTCCCTCGCGCGAATGCGTCTCTTCTGGCACTACCCGCACTACGGCAACCAGGGAGGCGCCCCGTCCGGGGCGATCCGCGAAGGCCGCTGGAAGCTCATCGAGTGGTTCGAGGACGACTCGGTCGAGCTGTTCGACCTCGACGCGGATCCCGGGGAACGCACCGATCTCGCCGAACGGGAGGTGGAGATCGCGGTCCGACTGCGGGAGACGCTCGGGAACTGGCGAGCCGAGATCGAGGCGGCCATGCCGAGGCCGAATCCCGAGCACGAGACCACGCCTGCGGACCCCGGGCGAGCGGGGGAGTAGCATCCGGGCATGAACAACCGACTCCTCATCCCGTTCCTCCCCACGATCCTGTCCATGATCGCCGGCCTGGCGATCGCCACGGTCGCGTCGGCCGAGCCGCCGAAGCCCGCCGCCGACGGGTGGACCCCGCTCTTCAACGGGAAGGACCTCGACGGCTGGGTCTACAAGGAGAAGGGTGCCGAGCTCGGTGTCGATCCCTCCGGCACCGTGAAGGTCGAGGACGGGGTCATCCGGATGGACTACACCGGCTGGGATCGATTCGGGGGGCGGTTCGGACACCTGCATCACGAGGTCCCGCACGACCGCTATCGCATCCGGGTCGTCTATCGATTCGTGGGCGACCAGTGCACCGGCGGCCCCGGCTGGGCGTTCCGCAACAGCGGCATCATGGTCCACGGCCAGGATCCCGCCACGATGCGAAAGGACCAGGACTTCCCGGTCTCGATCGAGGTCCAGCTCCTTGGTGGGCCCGGGAGCGGGAAGCGGCCGACCGCGAACCTCTGCACGCCCGGGACCAACGTCGAGATGGGCGGGAAGCTCCACACCAGTCACTGCACCAACTCGAAGAGCCCGACCTTCCACGGCGACGGATGGGTGACCGCCGAGGTCGAGGTGCTGGGCAACGACTCGATCGTCCACTACGTGAACGGCGAGGAGGTCCTCCGATACGAGCGGCCGCAGCTCGATCCCCGGGACCCCGACGCGAAGGCCATCATGCAGCAGCGGAACGGCGAGGTGATGCTCGACCGCGGCTGGATCTCGCTGCAGGGCGAGAGCCATCCGGTGGAGTTCAAGTCGGTGGAGCTCAAGGTGCTGCCGGCGAAGAAGGCCGAGCCGGCCGAGACCTCGAAGAAGTCCTGACGCCGCGCCTCGGGCCGTCCCTGCGGACTCGGCCCCTCGGACCCGATCGGTCTCGCTCAGCCCGTGCGGGCGGAGTCGTCGCGGCCCCAACCGGTCTCGCCGTCGGCGATCTGCGCCTTCGCGAGGCGGCGTTCCTTGATCCGCACCCATCCGTAGACGGCGAGGGCCGGCCAGGTCCACGGCCGGACGAGCATCCGCTTCAACGCCCCCCCGACCTGGGACTCGTGGTTCCCCATCAATTCCGGGAAGCGTCTCTCGAGTTCGAGCCGCCCGCGACGAACCCGCGCCCGGACCGTCACCATCGACCCGAGATCGCGCGGCGGTCCGACGGTGGCTCCGGTTCCGGGCACCGTGGTGCCCTCGCCCGGCCGGAAGTGCCCATGGACGAATCCATCGTCGGCCACGACGTCGGGGAAGTCGCCCCAGCGGCCGCGTCCGGATTCCGACAGGACGAAGCACCCGCTCCCGTTCGGGGCGCCGCGCCCGAAGTAGTGGTTGTATCGATTCGCCTGCATGAAGAGCCGCATGCCGACGCCGCATCCGTCCAGGTCGAACACCGGTCGCGGCGAGACGATCGGATGGTCGTCGTCGCAGGCGTCGAGGATCGACCGAAGTGTGCCGGGATGAAGCACGATGTCCGCATCGAGGAAGACGCGCGGGAACGACCGGAGGCGGGCCTCGCCGAGGTTGAGGGCGTTCGTCTTGCCGGGCGTCGCGGTCTCGATCACCTCGATCGCCGGATCGACGCCGCGAGCGATCTCGGCCGTTCGATCGGAGGATCCGTTCACCACGACCACGATCTCGAGTTCCGGGATCCCGTCGGCGAGGACGCTGCGCAGGGTCCGTTCGATCCCCGCTTCCTCGTCGTGGGCTGGAATGATCACGCTGGGCACGGAAGGGTCCTCCTTCCGGAAGATATCGAAGGAGGGCGTGCGATGTCCGCCACCAGCACGAGGAACGCCGCCCGCCGGGGAGGGCGGGCGGCGTCGGGTCGACTCGTCCGGTGGATCACTGCTCGAAGAGGTCGTGGCTCGCGTTCCGGCCCTCGACGAGCTTCGTGGCGAGGGTCTTCGCCTTCGCGGAGTCGCCCTCGAGGATCGCGAGTTCGAGTTCGAAGCAGTTCATGAGCGAGCGGACGATGTGCGCCCGGAACGCCCTCTCGTACGCCTTCGTGTCGTCGCCGAACTTCGCCTTGGCCGCATCGCTCATCGGCACCGCCGAGAGATGGGGCCGAGCGGCGAGCATGCCCGACTCGACGGTGGTGACCGCGGCGAGATCGGCCTCGAAGCTGGTCTCGTCGAACTTGGTCCGGCGGAGTCCGCGAAGGCCGCGACCGGCCAGCGACATCCCGTCGTCGAACGCGGCCCTCGGGTCCACCGGCTTGGCCTCGGCGGGCGTGGCCTGGCCGGCGCCCGGACGCTGTCCCCGCGTGGCCTGTCCGCCGCCACGCCGGGCGGCGAGGAACACCGTGATCTCATCGGCGGTCAGGGCGTCGTCGCCGTCGCCGTCGGCCTGGGCGAAGAACTGGGCGAAGCGACCCTCGCCCGCCTCCTCGCGGGTGATCTTCCCGTCGCCGTTCTCATCGGACTGCATGAGCCGATCGGTGATGCGGCTCGGATCGACCTGGCGGCCGCCCCGGGCCTGTCCGCGGCCCTGGCCGCGTCCGGGACGCTCGTCGTCCTGCGCGCCGGGCTGCCCCGGGCGTTCCTGCTGGGCGAACGCGACGGCGGGGGCGGACAGGACGATGGTGGTGGCGAGGATCGCGAGCGGGGCGAGGCAGCGACGGACGATCATGGGATCTCTCCTGGGTCACGAGAAGGGGGCGAGCAGCCGCCCGACGAGGCATTGTGCCCGGAATCGGTCCCGGGGACGAGGATTCGGGAAAGTCAGCCGACCGCGGCGTCCACGATCGCCTGCGCCTCCTCGAGGATGCGGTCCACGTGGTCGGGGCCGCGAAGGCTCTCGGCGTAGATCTTGGAGATCGGCTCGGTTCCGGAGGGTCGGGCGGCGAACCACCCGTGGTCCGTGGCGACCTTGAGGCCTCCGATCGGAGCGTCGTTGCCGGGGGCCCGGGTCAAGGTCGTGGTGATGGGATCGCCGGCGGGTTCGGTGGCGGTCACGGCGTGAGGCTGTCCACCAGGACCGCACCGCGGGAGGCCATGAGCCAGAGTCCGACGTGATGGGCAGCGGCCCGCTCGTGTAAGCCCGGCGCGTCGAAGGTCTCGCACGCATTCACCAGGACGGCGATGCGCAGCCCGGTGACGGCCGCCACATAAGCGGCGCGATCCGTCGTCGGGTCCGCCGCGGTGAGGAGCCCGTGGTTGCGAGCCGAGAGTGCCGAGACGACGAAATCCGAGACGCAGATATCCGTGCAATCTCCGCAAACCAGCAAGGTCTCGATGTGATTGTCTTTGACCCACTCGCAAAAGGCATTCACGCCGGTGCCCCGATCGATGGCCCCCACGAAGCCGTTGATGCAGTCCTTGCGGATGATGGTCACCTGCGGCGTGTCCAGGAGCCAGGCCAGATCGGGGTCCATCTCCTCTTCCCCCGTACCCTTGATGCAATGAGGTGGGTAGGGCGGCTCGGGGATGTTCGGCTCATGGGTGTCAAGGAAGGCCAGGGTGTGCAGGTTCGATCCGAGCAAACCCTCGAGTTCACGCCATGTGGCGTCGATGGCCTGCACCATGGGCACCATGTGGGTGGGGTCGGCGAGGTTCCCCTCTCGGGTGAAGCCGACGCCTGCATCCACGATCACCAGGCCTACGGGGCCTTCCCCGAGGGCCAATGCGCCCATTTCGATCGGCAAACGGGTCTCGAGACTCATCCTTTGGCCTCCGCGATGTCTTTGATTCGCTGGGCGAGGGCGTCGCAGACGGGCACGGTAACCACCGCGTCGGTCTCCGGGGAACGGAGGCATGACGAGGATCAGCCGACCGAGGCCGCCACGATCGCCTGAGCCTCCTCCAGGATCCGCTCCACGTGTTCGGGGCCGCGAAGGCTCTCGGCGTAGATCTTGGAGATCGGCTCGGTTCCGGAGGGTCGGGCGGCGAACCACCCGTGGTCCGTGGCGACCTTGAGGCCTCCGATCGGAGCGTCGTTGCCGGGGGCCCGGGTCAAGGTCGCGGTGATGGGATCGCCGGCGAGTTCGGTGGCGGTCACGGCGGAGGCATCGAGCTTCTTCAGGGCGGCCCGGGTCTCCGCATCCGCGGGAGCGGAGATGCGCCGATAGGCCGGGTCGCCGAAACGCTCGACGATCGACGCCTCGTGTTCGCCCGGATCCCTGCCCGTGGTGGCGAGGATCTCGGCGGCCAGAAGGTCCATCACGATGCCGTCCTTGTCCGTGGTCCAGGTCCCGCCGTCGGTCGTGAGGAACGACGCCCCGGCGCTCTCCTCGCCGCCGAAGCAGAGCGAAGCGTCGTGAAGGCCGGGCGCGAACCACTTGAAGCCGACCGGGACCTCGCAGAGATTCCGACCGGCGTCGGCGACCACGCGGTCGATCAGGATGCTGGACACCAGCGTCTTGCCGACCCCGATCGATCGATCCCACGTCGTCCGGGTGGCGAGGAGGTGCTGGATCGCCACCGCGAGGTAGCGGTTGGGATTCATCAGGCCGTTCGACCGGCACACGATGCCGTGGCGGTCGCTGTCGGGGTCGTTTCCGAAGGCGAGATCGAAGCCACCGCCCGCCATCGTCGCCACGAGGGGCGCCATGGCCTGCGGACTCGAGCAGTCCATGCGGACGAGTCCGTCCTTGTCGAGGGTCATGAACCCGAAGCGGGGGTCGATGGTCGGGTCGACGATCGCGACGTCGATGCCGTGGACCTCCGCGAGCACCTCCCAGACGGGGAACGAGGCGCCGCCCAGCGGATGCGTCGCGAGTCGGAGACCCGCTCCCCGGATCGACGCCACGTCGATGATCGAGGACAGCGCCTCGACGTAGGGGTGGATGAAGTCGGACTCCTCGACCCCGTCGAGGACGGCCAGGCCGCCATCGCCGCTCGAGGTCCGGCGGACCGCGGCCAGGCCGCCTTCCAGGATCTCGTTCGCCCGTCGTTCGACCCAGCCGGTGATCGCGCCGCCGGCGGGGCCGCCGTCGGGCGGGTTGTACTTGAACCCGCCGTCCCGGGGTGGATTGTGGCTCGGCGTGATGATGATGCCGTCGCAACGCCCGGGATCGTCGTCGGGTCGTCCCTCGTTGAAGGCGAGGATCGCCCGCGAGACGATCGGCGTCGCGGTGATGCCCATGCCGCCCTGGATGCGGACCGGGACACCGTTCGCGGAGAGCACCTCGACCGCCGTCCGCTCGGCCTGTCCGCTCGAAGCGTGGGTGTCCTTGCCGAGGATGACGGGGCCGCCGATGCCCTCCTTCACCCGGAACTCGACGATGGCCTGGGTGATCGCGGCGATGTGATCGTCGTTGAAGGTCGAGTCGAGGGCGGAGCCCCGGTGGCCGCTCGTCCCGAAGGACACGCGCTGACCGGGCGTGCCGGGATCGGGATGCCGCTCGTCGTAGGCGGCGAGCAGGGCGTCGAGGTCGACGAGATCCCCGGGGGTGGCGAGGCCTCCGGGGGTTCCGGCGGGGGCGAGCAGGGGCGGCTTGGTCACGGTGGGTCTCCTCGACGTCCAGTATGGGGCGGCCCTTGGAACCCTGCCGGCCACGAGGGGTGGTCGAACCTCGATATCGCGAGCTTACGGCAGGATTTCCAGCTGGTTCCCGCTAGCATTCGGATATCGAGACGCGGCGCGAGGCCGTGGTCGCAATCTGGAGTCGCCTTCGATGCAATGGACCCTGCGAGTCACGAGTCTCCTCATCGCCCTCCTTGTGGCCTCGAACGCGGCCGCCGAGACTCGGTACGTCGATCGCGACGCCCCGCAGAACGGTGACGGGCTCGCCTGGGGCTCCGCGTATCGCTCGCTTCGCGGCGCCTTGAACGAGGCGCAGGGCAACCTCGAGATCACCGAGATCTGGGTGGCCGACGGCACCTACCAGACCAACGGCAATCCCTTCGACCTGCGGGACGGCCTCTCGATCTACGGCGGCTTCACCGGGACGGAGACCGAGCGAAACGACCGCGATCCGTTCGCGAATCGCGTGATCGTCGACGGCGGGAACACCACCGAGATCTTCAACGAGGGCAACCTCCACGGCCTCCTGTTCGACGGCCTGCGATTCCGCAACTGCGTGACCGATCGAGCCGGGGCCGTGGTCTCGTTCTACTCGGGTTCGATGACCTTCGTGAACTGCGTGTTCAGCAACTGCCGGAGCACCGGGACTCCGAACAACCCTCCGTCCGGCGGTGGTGGCGCGGTCGGCGGCTACGAGGCCCCGGACGGGCTTCGGTTCATCAACTGCATCTTCCGGAACAACCAGGCCTACAGCCGCGGCGGGGCCGTCAACCTCTACACCGGCGTGCTCGAGCTCACCGGCTGCCTCTTCCTCGACAACCGGACCACCAACCGGGAGGGCGGGGCGTTCTACACCTACGAGGCCGAGACCCCGGTCACCAACTGCACCATCGTCGGCAACACGGCGGGCAATGTCGGCGGGGCGATCAACAACTACACCTCGTCGATCACGATGCACAACACCATCCTCTGGTCGAACAGCGGCGAGTGCGGCCTCGTCACCGGCTGCCCGATCGGCATCAACTGGTACTGGTGGCCGCCCGAAGGCAACCCGGTGGTCAGCTACACCATCTCGCCGCTGGCCGATCTGATCGGCGGCGTGCGGCACATCGACGAGAATCCGCGATTCCTCGACCTCGAGACCGACTGGGCGCCGTTCGCCCTGTCGCCCGCCATCGACGCGGCGGACAACACCCGCGTGCCTCGCGACACCTGGGACGTCGACCGCGATGGCGACACCTTCGAGCGACTGCCGCTCGACTGCCTCGGCAATCCCCGATTCGTCGACGCCGGGCCGGCGCCGAACACCGGCAACTGGGAGAACCCCTTCGGCGAGCCGCTCTCGGACCTCGGGGCGGTGGAGTTCCAGGACGACTGCAACGACAACGGCGTCCCCGATCTCGAGGACACCGCCAGCGGTACGAGCGAGGACTGCGACGGGAACGGCCTTCCCGACGAGTGTGAACTCGATTGCGACGGCGACGGCGTGGCCGATGCGTGTGCCATCTTGGATGGACTCGTGCCCGACTGCAACGGGAACGGCATCCCCGACTCCTGCGACGTCCAGCCTTCGGGCGACTCCGGGGACATCGACGAGAACGGCGTCCCCGACGAGTGCGAGGACTGCAACAACAATCGCCTTCCCGACGGCCTCGACGTCCGGCCGAGCGGCCAGAGCGAGGATTGCAACGACGACGGCGTCCCCGACGAGTGCCAGCTCGGCCTCAAGGAGGTGGCGCCCTATCGGGTGCACGACGGTCGGGCCGAGAACGGGATCGGCACCGGACAGCAGGGCTGGATCGCATGGATGCAGCGGTTCGTCGCGGAAGAGCACCGGTCGAGCATTCGCAGGATCGGCATCGACTTCGCCGCCGGCGTGGCCAACCAGCAGGTCCGGATCGTCCTCTGGGACGATCCGAACGGCGACGGCAGTCCGACCGACGCGGTTCCGCTGCGGCAGCGGAACGGCGTCGTGACGCAACCGGCGATCTCCGACGAGCAGTACTTCGTCTTCGATCCGCCGATCGAGCTCGAGCCCGGGTCGTCGTTCTTCATCGGCGTCTACATGGTGCTGGGCGAGAACTGGTACCCCGCGGCCTTCGACGAGTCGGGCTCGGACGCCGGTTCCTGGGTCGCCTTCGCCCCGGAGGCCTTCGAGCTGGACGCGATCGGCGACGTGGAACTCCTCACCAACCTCCCCAACGCGGGGTTCTCGGGACGCTGGGTGATCACCGGCGATCCGGTGTTCACCGGCGGGGAGTTCGACTCGAACGAGAACGGGATCCCCGACGTCTGCGACTTCCCGCCGTGCCCGGGAGACCTCGACGGCGACGGCGAAGTCGGCGGCAGCGACCTCGGCCTGCTCTTCGTCCAGTGGGGAGGCCCCGGAACCGCCGACTTCGACGGTGATGGAACCGTCGGCGGTGCGGACCTCGGCCTGCTCTTCATCGGATGGGGCGACTGCCCCTGAACCACGGAACGACCGAGGGGTCGTTCCCGTTCGCATCCGTCCGTCCTCGGTCCTCACCGGACGACCGGCCGTGGAAGCGACCGGGCCTCGAGCCCCAGGGAGCCGCTACATGGTCCACGCGTCCGGCCTGATCGCCATCCTGCTCTCGCTCCTGGCCGGTGCGGGACCCGGGACGACGTCGATCCGGGACGAGCCCGGGGAGATCACGGTCGAGAGCTGGAACATCCGCTTCGACAATCCCGCCGACGGTCCGCACGCGTGGCCGAGGCGTCGAGACGCGGTGATCGATCACCTGGAAGCGGGCGGGATCGACGTCATCGGCCTGCAGGAGGTCCTGCCGCACCAGCTCTCGGAGATTCGGAAGGGACTTCCCGGATTCGAGGCGTTCGCCCGGAGTCGCGAGCGGGACGGTCGTCGAGGCGAGGCGGTGCCGATCCTCTGGCGTCGTGATCGGTGGCGGATCGATCCCGGCAACTCGTCGCACTTCTGGCTGAGCGAGACCCCGGACGTGCCGGGGTCGATGTCGTGGAACACCGCGTGCACCCGAATGGTCACCGTCGTTCGTCTGGAACCGGTGGGGTCGGTGGAGGCGACCGTTCCGCGTCGGCCGATCTGGGTCTTCAACGTGCATCTCGATCACCGCAGCGCCGAGGCCCGGTTGAACGGCGCCCGGCTCCTGCGATCGCGCATCGACGACCTGGCGGCGACCCACCCGGGCGAACCGATCGTGGTGATGGGGG
Source organism: Planctomycetota bacterium (assembly GCA_036339295.1). Classification (GTDB taxonomy): domain Bacteria; phylum Planctomycetota; class Phycisphaerae; order Phycisphaerales; family SM1A02. The sequence continues at coordinate 751 of JAYZBK010000081.1, read as the reverse complement.
ACTTCAACACGACGCCGGGTTCCCCGCCGATGGTGGCGCTCTGCGGCCCGGGCGAGGATCGAGGCCTGCGGGATGCGTGGGCGACGGTCGAAAGCCGACCGAAGGACGCCCCCCGAGGAACCTGGAACGGTTGGAACAGCGATGCCGGGACGACACCGCGGGAACGGCGGATCGATCTCGTGCTCGTCCAGGGACTGGAGGTGCGCTCCGCGGACATCCTGCGGCCGACCAACGATTCCGGACCGTTGTCCGATCACTGGCCGGTGCGGGCGGTGTTGACGGTTCCCGGTGGACGCCGCTCGGGCGTGGAGGGCGATTGAGGGCTCAGGCGGGGCGGATCGAGTCCATGCCGCCCATGTACGGCCGGAGCGGTTCCGGGATCGTCACCGAGCCGTCCTCCTGCTGGTGCATCTCGAGGATCGGGATGAGGATCCGCGGGCTGGCCGCGACGGTGTTGTTGAGCGAGTACGCGAAGACGGTCTTCTTCGTCTCGGGGTCGCGGTAGCGCAGGTTGAGGCGACGGCACTGGAAGTCGGCGAGGCGACTCGCCGAGTGCGTCTCGCCCCAGTCGCCGACCGGGCGTCCATCGGCACCGTCGGCGCCGCGACCGGGCATCCAGCACTCGACGTCGATCATGTCCTCGTTCTTCTGCCCGAGGTCGCCGGTGCAGCACTGCAGCAGGCGATAGGGGAGCGAGAGCGACTGCAGGATCGACTCGACGAAGCCGAGCATGCGGCCGTGCCACGCCTTC
>JAYZBK010000080.1:0-10219 GCA_036339295.1 Planctomycetota bacterium | reverse complement strand
CGCCCGGGCCCGAGCGTGGCTCGACGTCAACTGCGCCTACTGCCACAACCCCTCGGGAACGGCCCGCACCTCGGGGCTCGACCTGCGGGTGTCCCAGGACGACCCGGCCCGGTACGGCGTCTTCAAGAGCCCGGTCGCCAGCGGTCGGGGGTCGGGTGGTCGGCTCCACGACATCTCGCCGGGCGACCCCGACGGCTCGATCCTGATCTACCGCGTGGCGAGCGACGAGCCGGCGATCCGCATGCCGACGCTGTCGCGGCACCTCGTGGACCACGAGGCGGTGCGACTGCTCCGTGCCTGGATCGAGGCGATGCCGTCACCCGACGACGAGGCCGGGGCTCAGCCCTCCTCGTCGGCCAGCCGGTAGATCCGGACGGAGTCGACCTCCATCGTCGACGGCCACACGGTGGCCTCCCCCGGAGGACCGGGCCAGAAGCCTCCCACCGCGAGGTTGAGGATGAGGTACATCGGCTTGTCCGGGATCTTCTCCCGCTGGGCGGACACGCGTCCGAAGCGGTGGGTCTCCTTGCCGTCCACGAACCAGACGATCGCGTCGGGCGTCCATTCGACCGCGAAGTCGTGCCAGGTCGCGGCGTAGTCCTCCGCGTCGTGGTGGTCGGTCGAGGTCTGGTTGAGATCCCACGGAAGCAGGCCGTCGCGAAGCGGTCCCCAGTGGAACGAGTGGTGGACCCGATTCGGCTCCTTGCCGACGAGCTCGATGATGTCGATCTCGGGCGGCCAGGAGCCGTCGCTGGGCAGCAGCCAGATCGCGGGCCACATGCCCTGGCTTCCCGGAAGCTTGGCCCGGATCTCCCAGCGACCGTAGGTCTGCTCGTGGATCCCCTTGGTCGAGACGTGGGCGCTGGCGATCTTCCGGTCGCCGATCGATCGCTGGTCCGCGGTGATGAGCATGCGACCATCCTCGATGCGCACCGCATCGGGGCTGTAGTACTGCAGCTCCCCGTTGTGGCTCCAGGCGCCGTCGGAGACGTCCCATCGACTCTCGTCGGGGCGGCCGCCCTCGAAGCCGCCGTTCCGCACGGGGAGCGAGGTCGCGGCCCGATCCACGGTGGCCAGGTCGCGCACCGCGACGTCGTCGACCAGGATGTTGCCGTCCTCCGGCGTGGAGATCCGGAGTCGCACCCGATCGGCATCGGGGGAGATCCCCACCTCGAACGGGCCCTCGCCCGCGTCGATCGAGGTCCACCCTGCGCCGGGCGCGAGGATGACGGTCCGCGTGGTCGTTCCCAGCGGCGTCTCGTCGGCCGAGACCTGCTCGACCGCGACGACGGCCCTCGTTCCGATCTGCGAGGAGAGCCACGCCTCGATGCGAGCGGTCGAACCGGGCACGACCGATCGCAGCGGTCGCTCGATCGTCGCGGTCGTACCGTCCCGGGTCACCAGGCGTGCGGCACCGGCACCGCTCCGCTGGTCGCGGGTCGCGATCGTCACGTCTCCGTCGATCGACCAGCCGGGCACGGCCTCGTCGCGGGCCTCGAACGTCGCGTTCGGCACCGCGATCGTCTCGCCGTCGAGCGAGATCGCCGGTCGCCTCCAGAGGACCGAGCCCTTCTGCGTCGTGGGCTGCACGAAGACGAGCACGAGCCGCGCCGAGGTGGTGCCGTCCGGCACGACGAAGGAGACGTCGCCCCGGACCCACTGGTCCTCGGGGATGTCGCCCTCGTTCGGGTCGAAGGGGCGGGCTTCGGCGTGCGCAAGCGATCGACCGTCGGCGGCGCGACACTCGAGCCGCAGGACGGGGAAGTTGTCGGTGCCGGCGACGGAGTCGCGGGTCGCGGACATCGCTTCGACGCTGGCGGCGATCCGCGTGCCGGGCTTCGCCCCGGGCAGGGGGATCGTCTGCTCCATGCCGGAGCCCCCGTAGGGCTCGTTGTACGGGCCCCAGGTCTTGAGCACGCGGCCTCGATCGGGGTGGTCCACGGCGACGGCGTTGTTGAACGCGGTCCAGCCCGGGGCGCCGCCGTCGTTGGCTTCGAAGCCGCCCTCGCCCAGGAGGTCCGGGGCCGGCGGGGTCGTGGTCGCGGCGAGTCCGTCGATCATGACCTGTCGCACGCCTTCGCCGGAGCCGGCGACGAGCACCGCGACGACGTCGACCGCGTCGGTGTCGGCGGGCACGCGCCCGGTCACCTCGATCGTGCGCCAGGAGTCGGACGTCGAACCGAAGCCGAAGCCGCCGCCGGCCGCGGGGGCGTCGAGCGGCATCGTCGACTCCTCCACGCCGATGACCTGGTCGTCGCGGTTCCGGAACTCGAGCTTCAGGGCGAGGATCGCGTCCCCGGTGGTCGATCCGATCGCCCGCCAGTCCATCGTCGCCGTCACGGCGTGGTCGGTCGCGACGCTGCCACCGAGCCGGGAGACCGCCCCCGAGTAGACGGGTTCGGGAAGCCCGGCCGGCGCGGTCAGCAGGAGGCCGGCTCCCGTGCGTCCCTTCGCCTGCGGGCTGGCGTCGCCGAAGAGGGTCCAGTCCGCGGTCGGATCGGTCTCCGCGGTGAAGTCGTCCTCGTAGACGAGGCTCCACCGGTCGGTGTCGGGGGTCTCCGGGGCGGGCAGGGGGGTGTTCGAGATCAGGACGGCGCAGGCGAGGCCGAGCATGGTGGTCGCTCCGTGGGGGGAATGGCGAATGCTAGCCGACCGAGTTGCTACGCTCCTCGCTCACCCAAGGGAGTCGGCACGATGAAGGAGTTTCCGGAAAGCTTTGCGTGGGGCGTCGCCGCCGCGGCGTACCAGATCGAGGGAGCTTTCGACCAGGACGGCCGCGGTCGGAGCGTCTGGGACGACTTCTGCGATCGGGAGGGCGCGGTCGCCCAGGGGGACACCGGCAAGATCGCCTGCGACCACTACCACCGGTTCGGCGAGGACGTCGAGATCATGCGATCGCTCGGCGTGCACGCCTACCGACTCTCGATCGCCTGGCCGAGGATCCTCCCGGAGGGGATCGGGCGGGTGAACGAGGCCGGGCTCGACTTCTACGACCGACTGGTCGATCGCCTGCTGGAGGCCGGCATCCGGCCGTGGGCGACCCTCTTCCACTGGGACATGCCGTCGACCCTCTTCGAGCGAGGGGGCTGGCTGGATCGCGAGAGCGCCGCGTGGATGGGCGAGTTCGCGGCCGTCGTCGCGGCCCGCCTCGGGGACCGCGTGCACGACTGGATCACGCTCAACGAACCGCAGGTCTACATCCAGCACGGCCACGCGGACGGGATCCACGCGCCGGGGTTGAAGCTGCCGCTTCGCGATCGGCTCGTCGCCGGACACAACACGATGCGTGCCCACGGCCACGCGACGAGGGCGATCCGGGCGTCGAGTCCCGGGCCGTGTCGCATCGGCTACACCGTCGTCGGCTGCGCGTCGTGCCCGGTCGACGATCGGCCGGAGACGATCGCCGCCGCCCGGGAGTCGACCAACGACATCGATCCGGCGCATCACTTCAACAACGCCTGGTGGCTCGATCCGGTCTGCCTCGGCCGGTATCCCGTGCACGGGCTCGAGCTCTACGGCGCCGATGCGGAGGGTCTCGACGTCGAGTCGGACCTCGCCGAGATGCACGAGCCGATCGACTTCCTCGGGCTCAACATCTACCAGGGGGGACGCGTCCGCGCGGGAGCCGACGGTCGGCCGGAAGGCGTCCCGCATCCGGTCGGCGGCCCGATCACGCACTTCGACTGGCCGGTGGTGCCGGAGGCGCTTCGTTGGGGGCCGTTCTTCATCCACGAGCGGTACGGGCTGCCGGTCTTCATCACCGAGAACGGACTCGCCAGCATGGACTGGGTGTCGCGCGACGGCGGCGTGCACGACGTCAATCGGATCGACTTCACCGCCCGGTACCTCGAGCAGCTCTCGAAGGCGATCGAGGACGGCGCCGACGTCCGCGGCTACTTCCACTGGTCGATCCTCGACAACTTCGAGTGGGCGATGGGCTACACCCGTCGCTTCGGGCTGGTGCACGTCGACTACGAGACGCAGGTCCGGACGGTCAAGGACAGCGCCCGCTGGTACGCGGAGGTGATCCGCACCAACGGGGCGTCGATCGACTGAGGCCGGGGGGCGTGGTCAGGCGTTGGCGACCGCGGCCTCGAGGCGGATCCCCGAGCTCGCGTCGAAGACGTGGACGTCGCCGGCGGAGGCGCCGAGTCGCATGGTCGATCCGGTGGTCGGCACGCTCGCGAGTCGAAGTCGCGCGGTGAGCTGGATGCCGTCCGGTCCGTCGAGCATGACGTCGGTCTCGTCGCCGAGGGGCTCGCAGACGCGGACCCGGCACTCCATCCCGTCGGGGGCCTCGACCAGGTGCTGGGGCCGGATGCCCGCGACCACGGACGTGCCCGGGGTCAGGGAGGCGTCGACGGGCAGTCCGCCGCCGCCGGGGAGTCGAAGCGATCGGCCGTCCTCGCCGACGACCGCGTCGACCAGGTTCATGGCGGGGGCCCCGATGAAGGTCGCGACGAATCGGTTGGCCGGTCGTCGGTACACCTCGAGCGGGGGACCGACCTGCTGGATCACCCCGTCCTTCATGACGACCACGCGATCGCCGAGCGTCATCGCCTCCTCCTGGTCGTGGGTGACGTAGATGCTCGTGGTCGCCACGCGGGCGTGGAGTTCCTTCAGCTCGCCCCTCGTCTGGTGCCGGAGCTTCGCGTCGAGGTTCGAGAGAGGCTCGTCGAACAGGAAGACGGCGGGCTCCCGGACGAGGGCCCGGCCGAGGGCCACCCGCTGCTGCTGGCCGCCCGACATCTTGCCGGGCTTCCGATCGAGCAGGGGCTCGATCCCGAGGATCCGGGCGGCGTCCGCGACCCGTCGGTCGCGTTCGGCCTTCGGGACCCGCCGCAGCTTCAGGGCGAATTCGAGGTTCGCCCGGGCCGACTTGTGCGGGTAGAGCGCATAGTTCTGGAAAACCATGGCGATGTCGCGATCCTTCGGCGGTACGTCGTTGACCACGCGCTCGCCGATCTCGATCGTGCCACCAGTGATCTCCTCGAGGCCGGCCACCATGCGGAGAAGCGTGCTCTTCCCGCATCCGGAGGGCCCGACGAGGACGAGGAACTCCCCGTCCGAGATCTCCAGGGAGCAGTCCTTGACCGCTCGCGTGCCGCCGGGATAGGTCTTGTCGACGTTCGAGAGTCTGACGCGTGCCATGCCGCGAGTGTACGACGGAAGACACGCCGATGGGAGAGGGTCGACTACCATGTCGCACGCCCATGACGGACCCCGCCCCAGAGAACGTTGGTCGCCCGGCGAGCGAAGTGACGCGCCGAGTCGCGCTCGGCGGCATCGGTGCCGCGGCGGTCGGCTACGCGGTGTTCGGACCGCGTCCACGTCGAGCTTCGGCCGGTGATCGCATCCGGCTCGACTACTGGGAGAAGTGGACCGGACACGAGGCCGACGCGATGCAGGCGGTCGTCGATCGCTTCAACGAGAGCCAGGATCGCATCCTCGTCAACTACCTGACGATGGGGGGCATCGACCAGAAGGCGAAGCTCGCGATCGCCGCGGGGGATCCGCCGGACGTCCTCGGCCTCTGGAACCGGAACCTGCCGTTCTTCGACCAGTGCGGCGCGATCCAGCCGCTCGACGAGCTCCGGGGCTTCGGCATCGACGAGTCGAGCTACGCGGAGGCCGTCCGGCCGCTCGTCTTCCGACGGGGATCCCAGCTCGCGGCGCCGAGCACCCCGAGCTCGATCCTCCTCTACTACAACCGTCGGATCCTCCGGGAGTGCGGCTGGGATCCGGACAAGCCGCCGAGGACGATCCCCGAGTTCGACGAGCTCATCGCCGCGACGACGAAGTTCGACGCCAACGGGGACGTCGAACGAGCCGGCTTCCTGCCCAGCGATCCCGGTTGGTGGAGCTGGTGCTGGGGTGGATTCTGGGGCGGCAGCCTGTACGACGAACGGACCGGGCGGGCCCTGCTCGACTCGGATCGGAACATCGCCGCGTACGACTGGTTCCAGTCGTTCCCGCGACGCTGGGGCCTCGACCGCCTGCGGGCGTTCCAGGGTGCCCCGGTCGACAACCCGACGCCCTACAGCAACTTCTTCGACGGCCGGCTCGCGTCGACGATCCAGGGACCGTGGCTTCCGATGTTCATGGCGACCGACGAGGGCGAGGAGGTCTTCGACTACGGCGCGACCTTCTTCCCCGTCGCGGAGGGCCTCGAGGACGAGCCGCCCTTCGGGCCGATCGAGACCGACATCCTCGTGATCCCGAGGGGTGCCCGCCATCCCGAGGCGTCGCTGGAGTTCATCGCCTTCACCCAGCGACCGGAGAACATGGAGCTCCTCTGCTCGGGGCATGCGAAGCCGTCGCCGCTGGCGTCGAGCTCGGAGGCGTTCCGGAAGTCGCACCGGAACCTCGCGGTCGAGGCGCACGAGAAGCTCCTCCAGAGCCCCAACGCCTACACCACCCCGTGGATCAGCGGCTGGGACGAGTTCGGGCTCGCCCTCGGCTCGGCGCTCGACACGATCTGGAACCTTCGAAGCGACTCCGCGCGGGTGCCGCTGGAGGACGCCCAGCGCGAGGTCGATGCGATCCTCGCCCGGGCCGCCGCCCGGCGATCACGGCGGAACCAGCGTGATCCGTGGCTCGACCTCGTGGAGGGCGGCTGATGCGTCACGACTCGACCGCGACCGGCCTGCTCTGGATCGGGCCGTGGGTGCTGGGTTTCTGCTTCTTCACGGTCCTCCCCGTGTCGCTGGCGCTCTGGTACGGCTTCACCGACTACACCCTGCTCGAGCCGCCGATCCCGGTCGGCGTCGACAACTACGCCCGGATGGCCTCCGACCCGATCCTCGGGACCGTGCTCTGGAACACCGCCGTCTTCGGGGTGCTCTCGATCGTCATCGGCACCGTGCTCTCGATCACGCTCGCGGTGCTGCTCTCGAATCCGGTGCGGTTCCAGTCGTTCTGGCGGGCCGCGGTCTTCGCTCCGTCCGTCCTCCCGCTCGTCGCGCTGGCCGTGATCTTCAAGCTCGGCTACGACCCCGACGTCGGCATCGCGAACCGGATCATCGAAGGGGCGCTCGGCTGGGCCGGGGTCCGGGGCCCCAACTGGTTCGGAAGCGGTTTCTGGGCGATGACCGCGCTGCTCCTCATCAGCCTCTGGGGGGTGGGTCCCGCGGTCGTGATCTACCTGGCGGGGCTGCGCGACGTCCCGAAGCAGCTGCACGAGGCGGCTTCGATCGACGGCGTCGGTCGATGGGGGCGGTTCGTGCACGTCGTGCTGCCGATGATCTCCCCGGTGATCCTCTTCAACGTGATCATCGGGATCATCAACGCGGCCCAGGTCTTCGCGGTGCCGGTGCTGCTCACCGGGGAGGGACCCGAGCGGAGCACGTACTTCCACTCGATGTACGTGTACGACAACGCCTTCAAGTTCGGCGACATGGGGTACGCGTCGGCGCTCGGCGTCCTCCAGTTCGCGATCATCCTCCTCCTGACCGGCATCGTCCTGCTCGCCGGTCGCAAGCTCGTCTACTACCGGGGGGCCTGAGGAAGCATGTCGCCGAGCACCGACTCCCATCGCAGCCTCCCCGGCCGGGCGACGATCTACGTCCTGCTGGTGCTGGTGACCCTCACCGCGCTGCTGCCGATCGCCTACATGGTCTCGATCTCGACCGGCGGTCCCGAGCCGGACGCCGCCTTCATGGAGGGCGGGGTCGCCGCGACCGGGGAACGGGTCCGCGACAACTTCGGGCACGTCCTGACCGACGAGAACACCGACTTCCCGCTCTATCTCCGCAACACCCTCTGGATCGCGCTGCTGGGCGTCCTGGGCACCACGATCTCCAGCGCCGTCGTCGCCTACGGGTTCTCCCGGGTCCGATGGCGGGGGCGCGGGCCGGCGTTCATCGTGATGATCTCGACGATGATGATCCCGTTCCCGGTGGTGATGGTCCCGCTCTTCACGATGTTCCGCGAGATCGGCTGGATCGGGACCTTCGCGCCGCTCTGGGTGCCCGCGTGGTTCGGGAACGCGTTCAGCATCTTCCTGCTTCGCCAGTTCTTCCTGACCATTCCGCGGGAACTCGACGACGCGAGCCGGATCGACGGCTGCGGCCACGTGAGGAACTTCATCCACGTGATCCTCCCGCTCTCGATCCCGGCGCTCCTCGTGGTCGCCTTGTTCCACTTCATGTTCGTCTGGAACGACTTCCTCGGACCGCTGGTGTTCCTCACGCACCGGGACCAGTTCACGCTCGCCCTGGGCCTCCAGCTGTACCTCTCGAAGCTTGGGCAGACACCCTGGAACCTGCTGATGGCCGCGACGACCGTGATGGTCGCCCCGGTCCTCGTCCTCTTCGTGCTCATGCAGCGGACGTTCGTCGAGGGGATCTCGACCGCCGGAAGCAAGGGCTGAACCGACCGGAGACCGACATGCGACGACTGCTTGGATTGTTCGCGTTCCTCGGGATGGCGGCCGGTGTCGCCGCGCCGCCCGAGGTGGAGGCCCGCTTCGAGTCTGGGACCGCGACCGGCGCGGACGGACGCACGTTTCCCTACCGGATCCACCATCCCGAGGGGATCGGCGCGGACGATCCCGTCCCGCTGGTGGTGTTCCTCCACGGGGCCGGCGAGCGGGGTGACGACAATCGCCGCCAGCTGCGGCACTTCCCCGAACGATGGGTACGGGAGGCGCACCTCGGTCGACGACATCGCGCGGTCGTCATCGCGGTGCAGTGTCCCCAGGGGGAGTGGTGGTCCGAGGCCGACCGGAACGCGGACGACGTGCTGCTCCCGACCGCGGGTGCCGGCATGCCCTCGCCGTTGACGGCGGTCCTTCGACGGGTTCGTGAACTGGCGGCCGATCCCGCGATCGACGAGCGCCGCATCTACCTGACGGGGCTCTCGATGGGCGGCTTCGGTTCGTGGGCGCTGCTCGCGCATCGCCCCGATCTCTTCGCCGCCGCCGCCCCGATCTGCGGGGCCGGTGACGTGACCGCGGCCGGCCGGATCGCCGCGGGGCGGACCCCGGTCTGGGCCGTCCACGGCGGTGCCGACGACGTCGTGCTGCCGGAGCGGTCGCGCGAGATGGTCGAGGCGATCAGGGCCGCCGGTGGGCGGGTCGGCTACACGGAGATCCCGCGCATGGGCCACGACTCCTGGAGCTGGGCGTACGGCCCCGGTGGGCTGATGGAGTGGATGTTCGCCCAGCGCCGCGAGACCGAGCCGCGATTCGACGGGCCGTGACCGACGCCTCGTCGGCCTCCGGCCCGATCGGGGAGTGGTAGTCTCCGATGCCACCGGAGGTGACCATGTCCGCAGGAAGATTGGATGCCATCGTGCTCTTCGGCGCTTCGGGCGACCTCGCCCGGAAGATGACGTTCGTCTCGCTCTACCACCTCGCCGAGCGGGGCCTTCTCGACATGCCGATCGTGGGCGTCGCCTTCAGCGAGTGGTCCGACGACGAGCTGCGAGAACACGCCCGCAAGGCCGTCGAGGAGGCCGGCGTCACGCCGGACGAGGGGACCTGGAAGGCGATGTCGGCCCGGATGCGGTTCGTGCAGGGCGACTACACGAAGCCCGAGACCTACTCGGCCGTGGCGGAGGCGGTGAAGGGGGCCGAGCGGCCGCTCTACTACCTCGAGATCCCGCCGTCGCTCTTCGAGACGGTGGTGAAGGGACTGCACGACGCGGGCCTCGTCCAGCACGAGGGCGTCCGGGTCGTGGTCGAGAAGCCGTTCGGCCACGACCTCGAGTCGGCCCGCGGCCTCTATCGCAAGCTCTCCTCCATGCTCCACGACGAGCAGCTCTATCGCATCGACCACTACCTGGGGAAGAACCAGGTCCAGAACATCATGGTCTGGCGATTCGCCAACCGGATGTTCGAGCCGGTCTGGAACAACGAGCACATCGACTGCGTGCAGATCACCATGGCGGAGTCCTTCGACGTCGCCGATCGAGGCTCGTTCTACGACAAGGTCGGCGCCCTGAAGGACGTCGTCCAGAACCACATCATGCAGATCGTCGGCCTGCTCGCGATGGACCCGCCGGTCTCCGCGCGACCCGCGGATCTCCACGTCGCCCAGCGGGCGGTGTTCTCGGCGATGCGACCGGTCGGGCCGGAGGACGTGGTCCGTGGCCGCTATCGCGGCTACCTCGATGTCGAAGGGGTCGCGGACGACTCGACCACCGAGACCTTCATCGCCCTCCGCGTCCACATCGACTCCTGGCGATGGGCGGGAGTCCCGTTCCTGATCCGGGCCGG
>JAYZBK010000079.1:0-65795 GCA_036339295.1 Planctomycetota bacterium | reverse complement strand
GGCCCAGGTTGACGAAGGGGTTGGTGCCCACCGAGTCACCGAGGAGGTCGGAGACGGCGACTCGCCGCGTCCGGGGCTCGCGGTCGCCGGCCGCCTCGGATTCCGCCGACCCGGAGTCGTTCGTGGCGGAGATCCCGGCTTCGGGTTCGATCGGGACGCTCTCGAGCTCCGGTCCGGTTTCCGAATCGATGGTCGGCTCGAGCGTCGGGGTCCGGTCGGAGGGGGCGTCGCCATCGGAGTACTCCGCGCCGATGGTCGGTCGCGTCGGTCGCTTCGGCGACGCATCGGCGTCCGGGAGCCGATCACCGAGGCCGGCGATCTTCTCGAAGGGGCTCCAGGTCTGGCCCGACTCCCGCCTGACGTAGTCGCCCGGTCCCAGTCGATCCTCCCGGACGAGATCTCGGAGCTCCTCGCTCGTGAACGGACCGTATTCGTCGCCGTCCACGCTGCGGACGATGTACTTCATTCGGGCCCTCCAGCCTCCGGATCGCGTCACGCACGACTCGGGATCAGGGATTCGATCAGATGGAGATCGTCGGCATTCTCGGGGGACTTGTCGAGTCGAGTCCTCGCGATCCTCGGGAATCGCAGCGCCAGGCCCCCTCGATGCCTCGAACTTCGCTGGACCCCGTCGAATCGGATCTCCAGCACGATCGTCGGATCGACGATGCGGACCGGTCCGCGTCGCTCGACGGTCGAGGATCGGATCCTGCGATCCAGCGCCTCCACTTCGACGTCCGTGAGGCCGGAGTAGGCGCGGGCGACCGTCACCAGTTCGCGAGGGTTCCCGCCGGCGCCTCCGCTCCAGGCCGCGAGGGTGTAGTCGCTGTGAAGGGCGGCGCGACGACCGTGGCCGAGCGTCGCGGCGGTCACCACCAGGTCGACCGTGTACGGCGCGACCTTCCACTTCCACCAGTCGCCTCGAATGCGCCCGCCTCGGTAGACGCTGTCTCTCCGCTTGACCATCAGTCCCTCGACGCCGCGGGCGCGGCTCTGGTCCCGGATGGTGGCCGCCGCCTCCCAATCGTCCACGGGGAGGACGTCTCCCGCTCGGATCGCCTCGGAACGATCGAGGCCGCGGAGCACTTGATCGAGCAGGGCGCGCCGTTCATGGAGCGGCCGTTCCCGGAGATCCTCCCCGTCCAGTTCGAGCAGGTCGAACGCCACGAAGGCGACCTCGAGTCCCCCGAAGAGCGTCGGCTCGGACGGCCTCGATCCGAGTCGCCGCTGCAGGACGGTGAACGGCAACGGATCGTCCCCGTCGATCGCGAGGATCTCGCCGTCGAGGACGACGTCGTTCCCGAGTCGTCGGGCGGCCGAGGTGATCTCCGGGAACGACGGCCCGACCGGTTCGTCGTGCCGGCTCCAGAGGGCGACCGTCCCGTCGCGGCGGACGAGCTGGCCGCGGATGCCGTCCCACTTCGGTTCGATGATCCAGTCTCCTCGTGGACCCAGCATCGAACCGACGCATGCGGGCGACTCGAGTTGGTCGGCATCGAGGTGCACGTCGAGTGGCGTCGCGAGGGCGAGCGGGTGGGGACGACCGGCATCGGCCGCCGGATCCCGTGAACCATCGAGGAGTCGAGCGACTCCCGGGCCGTCGAGCGGAGGACTTCCCGACAGCCTCTGGGCGATCGTGGCCGGCTCCACGCCCGCGACTCGTGCCAGGGCCGCCACCACCAGTCCACGAGCCACGCCGATCCGGAAGGCCCCGCCGATGAGCTTGTGGAGCACGAACCGCTCCCGGCGATCGAGGGTCCCCCAGGCCTCGACGAGACGAGACCGGGCGGTGCGCGGCGACTGCATCTCCGGCGCCAGTACGTAGCGCCGCATCACCGTGTCCAGGCTCGGGGATGGTCGGTCCGGAGCCTCGATCGGGGATGATTCGGGAACGAGCAGCGCCAGGGTCTCCGCGAGATCGCCGGCATGGTCGTGGCAGGCCGCCATCATCCAGTCGGGGACCCCCGATTCCTCGGCCGCCCAGGTGCGCAGCAGGCGAGTCGAGACCATCCGTCGCGTGCGTCGGCCCAGGAGCACCGACAGGGCGTGGGCGACGTCCTCGGGCGGCGCCTCGGAGACGTACTCCGCCAGAAGTCCGGTCTTCCGGGACGTCGAACGGGTTGCGCCGACGGCGAAGACGAGATCGGTGAAGCGTCTCATGCGGGCTCCCCCCCGCGCTCCTCCCCGCGCTCCTCCTCACGCTCCTCCCCACGCTCCTCCATGTCCTCGCCCTCGAACCGTGTCCGGTAGACGACGCTGTGCAGTCCCTGTTCCTCGAACCACCGGGCACACGGTTCGACGAATCCGTGGGTCAGCCCGACCTCCTCGCACCCGGTCTCCGCGACCGCCGAGAGGAGCCCGGGCCAGTCCACGTGATCGCTGAGGACGACGGCCTCGTCGACCATCGTGCGTCGTCGGCGCCCGCGCAACGCCATCCAGCCGCTGGCCAGGATGCTGGTGGTCGGCTGGAACCGCTTCGTCCAAGGCCCTCCGATCACCGAGGGCGGGCCGATCGCCACGACCGGTCGGACGCCGCCCGCTTCGGCCAGGGCCTTCACCGTGGTGGTCTCGGGAAGCGACACGCCCGCGGCGCGATACGCCTGGTTCATCGTCTCCACCGCGCCGTGGCAGACGATCGGTGCCTCGACGCCGCCATCCTCTCCGAGCATGGCGAGGAGCCGCTGCGCCTTCCCGAGTCCGTACGCGCCGACGAGGGCCGTCCGGCCCTCGGCGAGGATCCCCCGGACCAGCGATCGCAGCCGCGATCCGGTCATCGCCGGCGGGTCCCATCGGTAGAGGGGAAGACCGAAGGTGCACTCGGTGATGAAGCGATGGCACCTGATCGGCTCGAACGGCGTGCAGGTCGGGTTGGCCTGGGTGGCGTAGTCGCCGCTGAACACCCAGGTCCTTCCGCCGACCTCGATCCGGACCTGGGCCGAACCGAGGACGTGCCCCGCGGGATGCAGGGACACCGTGGCGTCGCCGATCGTCAGTCGCTCTCCCGGTTCGACGCCCTCGATGGTCGTTCCCTCGCCTCCGATCCGGCGTTCGAGGATCCCGACGCCGTCCCGGGCGGTGAGGACGTGCCGCATTCCCCGACGGGCGTGGTCGGCGTGTCCATGCGTGACGACGGCCCGGTCCACCGGTCGCCACGGATCGACGTGGAAGTCGCCGGCCGGGCAGTAGAGCCCGTTCCTGGTCGGGACCAGCAGATCGTCGCGGGGGGTCGAATTCGGCATCTTGGGGGGGTGTCGACGGTATCCTCGGGTCGAACCTTCACTTCGGAGAACGCCCGGTGGTTGATTCCTCGATGTTCGAACATCTTGCGATGCCGTTCCTGACCCTCGCGGACGGCCACGAAGCCGATTCCCGGCTCTGGCGGTTCATGGGCCGGCTTCATCCCCTGATGGTCCACTTCCCGATCGGGCTGGCGATCGCCGCCGCGGCCGTGGAACTGGCCAACATCGTTCGACGACGCACGATCGCGTCGCCGTTCGCCTTCACCGCGACCGGGTTCGCCGCGATCGCCGCCTGCCTCGCGGCATGGTTCGGCTGGCTGAACGCCGACTACGAAGGGGCGACGGCGGACAACACGCTCTTCATCCACCGCTGGCTCGGCGTCATCGCGGCCGGCGGACTCGTCGTCGTGTTCCTCGTGGGCACCGCCGGTCGCAGCGGGGCGAGGCCGAGGGCGCTCAACGGCTACCGATGGGGACTCGTGGTCTGTGCGGTGCTGGTCGGGGTCGGATCCCATTTCGGCGGGGCGATGGTCTACGGTCACGGCTACCTGACGAAGGTCCTGTTCCCGGCGAAGACCGTCGTCGCCGCGGCGGATGATGCATCGGAGGACCCGACTCCGCCGACGTCGGACACCGAGGAGGCGACGCCGACCGTTCCGGCGACGCCGGTCGACGATGCGACGGTGAGGACCGTCTCGTTCGAGAAGGACGTGCTTCCGATCCTCGATGCCCGTTGCGTCGAGTGCCACGGCCCCGACAAGGTGAAGGGCAGTCTCCGCATGGACACCGCGGCGGAACTGTTCTCCGGCGACAAGGAGTGGTGGACGGTCATCCCGGGCGATCCCGACAAGAGCCTGCTCCTCGAGCGGATCGAGCTTCCGGCGGACGATCCGGACGCGATGCCGCCGAAGGGCGATCGCCTGACGGCCGAGGAGACCGAGACGATCCGCCGTTGGATCGCCGAGGGCGCCCCCCATGGTGGCGCAGCCTCGACCGTGGCCACCGCGGCGACCGCGGCCGTGCCCGCGGAAGTGCCGGCGAAGGAGGACGATCCCACGCCCGACGCGGTCTCCATCGAAGCCGAGAAGGCGGCCGCGGAGGCCGCCGCCCGGGCCGCGGCGATCGAGACCGCGATCACGACCCTTCGTGACCGAAAGGTCGTCGTCGGGCCGATCTCGCAGTCGGACTCCGGGTTCGACGTCAACGCAAGCCTGGTCAAGCCGCCGTTCGGCGACGCGGACATGACGAGTCTCGACGGCCTGCAGCCGGTGTTGGTCTGGGCGAACTTCGCCCGATCCGCGATCACCGACGCCGGAGTGGGATCCCTCGTCGGCTTCGATCGACTCGTCAAGCTCAGGCTGGACAACACCGGCGTGGGGGACGGTGCGGTCGAGGCGCTCCTCCAGTTGCCGGCCCTCGAGACGGTCAACCTGTACGGTTCCTCGCTCACCGATGCCGGCCTGGCGAGATTGGCTTCGCTTCCGACGCTCCGGACGATCTATTGTGCCGAGAGCCAGGTCACGCCCGAGGGCGTGGCGAAGGCGGCCCGCGAAGGTCTCGAGATCGTCGGCCCCGTCGCTTCCGGCGGGGAGGCCGGAGGCAGCCGATAGGAAGCCTCGTCCCGGTGGGTCCCGGAGTCCTCGCCAACTCGGCCACCGTCGCCATCGCGGCGCCCCGCGACCCCGCTCGGTCGTGGAGGCCGGTCCTCCGGGTCCTCTCCCGCCGTGGCTCCCGCTCGAGGCCACGATCGCCGTCGTGTTCATGGGCGCCCATCTCGCGATGGCGATCGAGACGTCGGATCACATGATCGACCTCGAGACCTGCGCCTTCGGCCTCGACTGCGGCGCGATGAAGGGAGGGACCACCCTTTCGATCGCCGCCCTCTCGGTGGCGGGGGTCGCCGCCCTCGGCGAGCTCGTCCGCCGCTTCCATCCCTTCGGCTGAAACACCCCGAGAAGGATTCGAACCTTCGACCTGCGGATTAGAAGTCCGCTGCTCTATCCAACTGAGCTATCGGGGCTCCGACCTCATCGTATCGGGCGGCCGTCGGCGGAGCGTGGTCGACTTCGACCGGGCACGCCTCCGTCGCGGATTCCCTCGTCACGACCGTGCCGGTGGCCCCTGGCATGGGGTTCGACCGTTTCGTCGACGGGTGATTCCGGCCCCTGGGGGCGTGTCGCCTGCGCAACGACGTCGCGAGACGCGGCGACGGCGATGTTCCGGAGAAGGCGATGACGCCGTTCCTCGGGACTGTCGATCGAGGGGCAGGAGACCCGTTCCTTCAAGGGGAGCCCGTCGAGTTCGGTGAGGGGGCCCGCCCCGGTCTTGAGCTCGCGTCTCCGGCACTCGACGAGACCCCACCCGGTCGGCAGCTCCCCGGGCTTGAGCAGGCCGGTGGGCGTGAAGAGGTAGAAGTGGTCGGCGAGGCGATATCGGGGCATCGTGTGGAACTTCGTGTCGCCGTGGAGGCGACGCTCGAGACGCTCGATCGTCTTGAGCGTCCGTCGGTAGGCCGTCGTGCGGCTTCCCTCGAAATCCCATCGCTCGAGTTCGCGGAAGAGCGACGATCCCGACTCCCGAAGGTGCGGTTCGCTCCGGGGGATCAGGTCCTCCTCGAACCGTCGCCGGGTCCGCTTCAGCGACTCCAGTCTCGACTTGAGACGGTCCGCATTCCGATCGTCACGGGTGAAGTCCGTCCGGCTCTGCTTGCATTCGACGACGATCGTCCTCGGGCGGGCCGGTCCGCGGCGCCGCGCGGTTCGGTCGTTCGTCGAGAAGAGCGTCGCGTCGATGCCCGGACGCTCGCCCGAAAGCCCGCCGGCGTCGAGCAGGTCGCCGTCCGCATGGTCGAGCCAGCCGGCGACGTCGACCCGGTACTTCGAGATCGGACACCGCACCTCGGTCGCGATCGCCTGGCACCCCAGTCGCTTCAGCCACGCGACCGCGAGTCTCTTGAGTTCGAGATGGGCGAAGCTCTCCATGCCTCGGACGCCTCCCTGCCGATCGCGTTCGTCGAGTCAGTCCATCGACTCGACCGTGGCGTCGTACCGGACGCCACGAGCCTTCAGTTCCTTGAACATCCGCTCGACGAGCCCCTTGTGCCCGGCGAGCTGCTCCGGGGCGAAGAGGCCACGTCGCCGGAAGCTGCCGTCCACGATCATCCTCGCCATGACGGCGGCGGGGAATGCGGTGGTGCGCGACATGCTCGTGAATCCGGTCTCGGGATCGAGGTGATCGACGAGGTTCCAGGTCATTCGCGTGGGGACCCGTCCATGGACGCCTTCGGCGGTCACCCGCATCACCGTGACGTCGGGTTCCATGTCCTCGAAGGTCCACCTGGGGAAGAGGAGGGACTCCGTGACGTCGAGCGGCCGGACCTTCGTCCCGTCCTTCAGCTCGATCTCCTCCTCGCTGAAGAAGCCGGTCTCCCGGAAGACCCGCATCAACTCGATGTGACCGGGATACCGCATGGTCTTCTCGACCATGTTCGGGACGTCGAGCGTGTCGACGAGGCTCCGAAGCCCGTCCGTGTTGAACGCCTCGAGCGTCCCGAGGCCCTCGAAGTCGACGAGTTCGGGCTCCGAGAGCGCCTCCTTCACGACGACTCGACCGTTCTCCACGACCCTCGAGGGGCGGATGTACTCCTCGATCACGTCCGAGGGAGAGAAGCCGGCCTTGTACTCGAAGGGCCAGTGCCGGTGCCGGGGCAGGCCGGCGACCAGGATCTCGATGCGTTCGACGTCGTCGAGCGTCCGGCATGCGAGGCCCGAGAGCAGGTGGCACATGCCCGGGGCGACGCCCATGTCGTAGACCGCGGTCACGCCCTTCCGGCGAGCGAAGTCGTGGAGGTCGAGGGGATTCTCGGGCATGAACGAGATGTCGCAGTAGTCCCGGCCCGCCTTGATCACCGTCTCGAGGGTGGCGAGCCCGAACCGTCCGGGCATGGCCCCGATCACGATGTCGGCCGGTTCGACGAGCTCGGCCACGACGTCGGTGTCCGCGAGGTCCGCCTCGCCCGTCTCGATCGCCGACGGACGGGCGCCGTGGCGTTCGCATCGATCGATGCAGCGATCGAGGGCCTCGCGGCTCGCATCGAAGGCACGGACTCTCCAGCCTCGGGTTCGGGCGAGGTCGGCGGCGATGACCGAACCGACCATTCCGGTTCCGAGGACGACGGCTTGGGTTGGCATGTCTGGACCCTCTCGCGGTCAGCGGGCTTCCCGATCGAGCACCGCGTAGTGCTCCCGCTCGCCTCGGCCACGAAGGGGGTAGTCCTTGCGCAGCGGGTGGGCGGGGTAGTCCTTCCAGAGCAGGATCCGGCGGAGATCGGGGTGGTTCCTGAACCGGATGCCGAACATGTCGAAGACCTCCCGCTCCATCCACTCGGCGCCGGGCCAGATGTCGCAGACGCTGTCGACCTCGAGGCCGGGATCCTCCGCGATGCCCTCGGTGTCGACGGTCGGTTCGAGCCAGGTCTTGACCAGCAGTCGCCGGCCGCTCTCGAGGTTCTTGAGCACCCAGACGACCGCGAACCGGCCACCCACCTCGACCGGATAGTCGAGGTAGTCGGCGGCGGTGACGTCGCAGAGGAAGTCGTAGCCGCAGTCGGCGTCGTCGTGCAGGAACCTCAGGACGTCATGGGCGGACGCCCGGTCGACGACCAGCGTGGTCTGTCCCCGGAACTCCGTGGCCTGGAACCGGGCCGCGGGGAAGGCCTGCTTGACCCGGGGGAGGTCGGGGTGGTCGGCACGGGGATTGGGGTCGTTGCTCACGGCGTTCTCTCGGGGCGATGGTGACGGATCGGGGGCATCGTACCACCCGTCCGACGGGGTCGGCGATGGTTTCTCAGTGCCGGAAGTGGCGGACGCCGGTGAGGAGGCAGGTCACGCCGAGCTCGTTGCAGAGCTTGAAGGTGTCCTCGTCCCGCTTCGAGCCGCCCGGGTGGACGAGGCACTGGACGCCCGCTTCCGCCAGGATCCTCGGGCCGTCGTCGAACGGGAAGAACGCGTCGCTCGCGGCCACGAGCGTGCCTTCGGGTCGCTCCGAGGGAAGACCCGACTTCTCGACCGCGATGCGGCACGCCGCGACGCGGTCCATCTGGCCGGCACCGGCGCCAAGCAGTCGTTCGCCCGTGGCGATGCACACGGCGTTCGACTTCAGGTGCTTGACCACCGGCCACCCGCCGGCGGCGTCGTGGCGCATCGCGTCGGTCGGGGCCGGGCCCGCGGCGTGCCTCAGGTCGCCCGCCGCGAACGGATGGGTGTCGCGTTCCTGGGCGAGCATCCCGCCGGGGATCGAACGCAGGCCGAGTCCGTCCACCCCGTGATCGTCGAGCGGGCCGACCGCGAGGAGTCGGCAGTTCGGCCACTTCGTCGAGAGGACCTCGGCCGCCTCGGCCTCGAAGTCCGGGGCGATCACGACCTCGAGGAAGCGCGACTTCTCGACGATGCACCGGGCGGCGGGGGCGTCGACGGCGCCGTTCACCGCGAGGATGCCTCCGAAGGCGGCGAGCGGGTCGCCCGCCTGGGCGAGTTCGAAGGCGCGGGCGAGGTCGCCGGCGACGCCCGCGCCGCAGGGATTGGTGTGCTTGATCACCGCGGCGGCGGCGGCTCCCGGGCGGGCGTCGTGGAGGTCCTGGACCAGCTCGAGGGCCGCGGCCGCGTCGAGGAGGTTGTTGTAGGAGAGCGGCTTCCCGGCCACGACCCGGGCGCCGACGACCGAAGGGCCCCGGTAGTCGGGGTCCCGGTACACGGCGGCGAGCTGGTGCGGGTTCTCGCCGTAGCGGAGTTCCCGATGTCCGATGAAGTTCAGGCGGAGGACGTTGGGGAAACGGGAGCCGGTCCGGTTCCCGATCCACGCGGCGATGGTCGCGTCGTACTCCGCGGTCCGGGCGAACGCCGCGGCCGCGAACTCGCGGCGGAGGTCGAGGCCGGTCGCGCCGTCCTGTTCCTGGAGCTCGCTCACGAGCTGGTCGTACTGGGAGGGGCTCGTGATCACCACGACGTGATCGTGGTTCTTCGCCGCGGACCGCACCATGGCGGGGCCCCCGATGTCGATCTGCTCGATCGCCTGTTCGGTGGTCGTTCCCTCCTCGCGGATCGTCCGTTCGAACGGGTAGAGGTTCACGCAGACGAGGTCGATGCCCCCGATGCCGTGCTCCTCCATGGCGGCGCGGTGGGCCTCGTCGTCGCGTCGAGCGAGGATGCCCCCGTGCACCGTCGGGTGGAGCGTCTTCACGCGTCCGTCCATCATCTCGGGGAAGCCGGTCAGGTCCTCGACCGCGATCGGCTCGAGGCCGGCCTCGACGAGGGCGCGATGAGTGCCGCCGGTCGAGACGATCTCCACGCCACGATCGGCCAGCGCCCGGGCGAACGGTACGAGATCGGTCTTGTCGCTGACCGAGAGGAGGGCGCGACGGACGGGTACGAGACGGTTGCTCATGTCGGTTCGATCAGCCGATGCGGTCGAGGCGGACGACCCGGCCGCCGTCGCCGGTCGCGAAGATCGTGTCCCCGTCCATCTCGATCCTGCGGATCTGGGGGAGTTCAAGCGTTCGCACGAGGGCGCCGTTCAGGGGATCGACGACCCGGAGGGTCCGGGTCTTCCCGTCCCAGAACAGGACGTGGTCCCCGTTCATGCCGACGGCGTCGCCACGGATGCCGTCCAGCTTCCAGATCACCTTGCCTTCGATGGCGGTGCCGGGATCGGCTTCGAGGCACACGAGTCCCTCGCTCTCGACCCACTGGAGGACCCTGCCCTCGGTGCCTTCCGGGGTACGGACGACCACGTAGGTCGGGCGGGTGTCGAGCTTGCTCTGGGTGAAGTACCGCCAGAGGACGTCGCCGTTGTCGGCGTCGAACGCCCAGAGGTACTGGTCGTCGCTCGCGACGAAGAGCATGCCGCCGCCTTCGGTCAGCGGTGCCTTGACGCCGTCGAAGACCTCGTCGCCCCAGACCCGCGAGGTCGAACGGGCGTCGAGCATGAGGACGGTGCCCCCGAGGCTCGCGGCGGCGATGCGGCTGGTGCCGACCATGGTCGGCTCGGCCGTCACCGGGCCCGACAGCTGGTTCGAACGCCACTCCTGGCCGACCACGTACTGGTGCCAGGTGATGCGGCCGTGTCGGGTTCCGAAGACGAGGTAGTTCCGGAAGCGGATGACCTCGGTGGAGGGAACCTGCACCAGGTCCTGCCGATCGACGATCGCGCCGGTCGCGTGGTCGATGCCGAAGATGTCGGGGTCGGTCGTGACGTAGAGCCGGTCGCCCTCGTTCTGGCCCCAGGGCAGGCCGTCGATCGGGGCCATGCCCGCGGTGACGCCCCAGACGCGGTCGTTCGAATCGGCCGCGGTGGTGGTCCAGATGACGTTGCCGGTCTCCCGGTCGACGCGGGTGAGCTTCTTCGATGCGTCGAGCACGTAGACGTCGGGGCCGACCGCGTAGGTCCGGTCGATGTCGCCATCGATCGTCGCCTGCCAGGTGATCCGCCGTCCGAGCTCGCGGGCGGCCGTCGGGCCGAACGCGTAGAGGCGATCGAGTTCCTGGCGCCTCGCCTCGAGCTTCTCCTGCCTCGTGGCGTCGTCCTGGGCGACGGCGAGGGGGGCGAGCACGCTGGCGATCAGCGCGGTGGCGAGCACGTTTCGGGGAAGCGGCGATGCGGTCATGTCTGGTACGGCTCCGGTTGAAGGTCTCGCCCTCGCGAGATTCCGCAGTGTATCGACGCGCCGGGCGGTCGACGAGCGATCGCGAGGGTCCCTCCGGGCGGGGGGCCGCCCGAAGCCCCGTTCGAGGCCGGATACGCGGCCCTCGCCCGACCGGATCCGGGCCCTTCGGCCGGGAGGGGGATACCCTTCAGCCATGTTCACAGGACTCGTCGAGGCCGTGGGGACGGTTCGCAAGGTGGAGGTCACCGCGACCGGATCCCGTCTGGAGGTCGATCTGGGGGGCCTTCTTCCGCTCCCGGATCCCGGCGCCTCGATCTGCGTCTCCGGCTGCTGCCTGACCGTGGTGGCGTGCCGGGACGGCGTCGTCTCCTTCGATGTCGTCCATCGTTCGCTGGAGATGACCACGCTGGGGGGCCTCGTCGAGGGCTCGCGGGTGAATCTCGAGAAGTCGGCCACGCTGGAGACCTTGCTCGGCGGCCACCTCGTCCAGGGACATGTCGATGGATGCGGTCGCGTCATCGAGATCGACGGCGGGGACGATTGGCGCGTCCGCATCGAGGCGCCGCCGTCGGTCCGGCCCCATCTCGTGGACCGTGGATCGATCGCGATCGACGGCGTCTCGCTCACCGTGGCCCGATGTCTTCGGGACGAACTCGGGGAGGTCTCCGGTCTCGAGGTGGCGTTGATTCCCGAGACGCTCGAGCGGACGACGCTCGCATCGCGGCGACCGGGCGACCTCGTCAATCTCGAGGCGGATGCGATGTCGAAGATGATCGAGGCCCACGTCGAGCGGATTCTCGCCGCCCGCGGGCCGGGCTGATTCCTCAGCCGGCCGCTCGATCGAGCGACGACGTCCCGTGGGGGAACGGATGGCTCGTCGACGCCTCGTCGATCGTGGTCCGTCCCTCCGCCGCGGAAGCCCTCAGGCAGATCATGGTCAGGTCGTCCGCCTGGTGCAGCGACCCTCCGTGATCGTCCAGCAGCTGCCGCACGGCGTCGATCATGTCGGTCGGATCGTCGCGGGACGTCAGGCCCGCGATCACCTCGCGATAGCGCTCGTTCGGGATCCGACGCCTCGTATGGTCGGCGAGGTCGTGCGGGAACGCCTGCTCGAAGCCGTCGGAATGGAGGACGAGTCCCTCACCGGGCCGGAGTTCCACTTCCACCTCGCCGTACTGCTCGTCCTCGAAGATCCCGAGCAGGCCCCCGGTCGATCCGATCTCCTTCGGGGAATCGTCGGTTCCACTCGAAGCGAGGTGGATCACGGCGGGATGGCCGGCCGAGGCGATTCGCGCCACGCGTCGTCGGGTGTCGTAGACCACGTAGACCGCCGTCGCGAATCGCGCGTTCTGGCCCTTCCGGGACACCATGAATCGATTCAGTCTCTCGAGCGCCTCGCCCGGGGGCACCACGCGATAGCCGCCTTCGGTCGAGATCTCCTTGGTCGGGAGGCTTCGACAGATCACCATGGTCATCAGGGCGGCGGGGACCCCATGGCCGACCGCGTCGGCGATGAACAGCCCGACGTGGTCCTCGTCGAGGCGGAAGACGTCGTAGATGTCCCCGGACACGTATCCGGCCGGGCGCCACATGGCGGCGAGATCGGTCCCGGCGATGCTGGGCAGTTCGCGAGGCAGGAACTCCCGCTGCACCATCGCGGCCATCTGGAGCTCCTCGTCCACCCGGGACATCTCCTCCTGGACGCCTTCCGCGATGCGGGCGGTGGTGGCGAGTTCCGCCTGGAGGCGATCGATCTCGCGCTGTCGATGGACGATCGACTGGAGGCAGGCGGTGATCGCCTCGATCGAGACGTCGCCGGGCAGCACCATCGCATCGCTTCGCGGTCGTCCGCCGATGCGGATCGACGTGACGACCGCATCGAAGGAGAGGCGGGAGTCGAGTCGACGGAGCGCGAGGGGCGGCTCCTCCTGGTCGAGGACGACCACGGCGGCGACGCCGTCGAGGTCCAGGGTGCCGAGTTCGTCGAAGGGGACCGCGACCGGTTCGGGACGTGGTTCCGGCAGGGCGCCGCATCGAGCGGCGAGCGATCCCAGCAGGTCTTCGACCTGCCTCGCCGTCTCCGGCGTCGAGACCATCATCACCTTGACTCGATCCATGCCTGCCCCGACTCCCGTGGCGAGACGCCCGAGGCCCCCACGGAGGTGGGGGCGTCGAGTTCTCCTCAATCGGGTTCGGCCGCCTGACCGAGCATCTTGAGTCGTTCCGTGGGAATCGGGAGTCGATCGCCCACGGAGATCCCGAGTTCCTGGAACGACCCCGGCCGAAGTTCGATCGCGAACTGGGCGGGATAGGCACTGCTGTAGCCGGGAAGGCGGGCCTCGTAGTCGAGGATCGACTCGTCGGCGCCTCGCGGCGTCTCGATCGGCATGGTGTGGATCGCCGTCACGAAGCCGATCGGGTCCACGAAGGCGATGTCGAGCTCGATGACGCAGTCGTACATCCAGAACCGCCGCAGCTGGGCGTCGGGGAAGACGAACATCATCCCGCCGTCCTCCGGGATGGCCTCCCGTCCGCCGAGGCCCCGCGTCCGGGAGGCGGTGCCCA
The DNA here is from genome assembly GCA_036339295.1 of Planctomycetota bacterium. GTDB lineage: Bacteria > Planctomycetota > Phycisphaerae > Phycisphaerales > SM1A02. Next base: position 52,331 of record JAYZBK010000079.1, on the reverse strand, counting down.
TGGCGAGTTCGAGATCGAAGGTCCGGTCACCGAGGACGACCCGCTCCCGACCGCCGTCGACCGGAGCGCCGGGCTGGTCGCAGCCGGGAGCCGCCAGCACGGAGAGCGATGCGATGACGGCGGCGGTGAATCGAAGCATGCGACCTCCAGGGTTCAATCGGTCAGCCACGAGAGATGACCGGGCGTCACGCGCCGGGGCGAGACGCGTTCCGACCCGCACAGTGTCCGCAAGGACTCGACATCGATCAAGCCCGGAGCCTCCTTCGTCGGGATCTCCGTCGGCTGCTCGAGGATTCCCGAGAGATGCAGGAGCAGTCCCACGACTCGGTCGGCCGGGACGCCCGAGTCCCTCAGTGCGGCGAGCCCATGGTCGCCGTCCCGCTTGGCCAGGCGTCGGCCGGATTCGTCGAACAGGAGCGGCACGTGCCACCACCGGGGCGGGTCGGGTCGCCCGAGGGCGGTTCGCAGTCGGACCTGCCTCGCGGAAGACGAAAGAAGGTCGTCGCCCCGGAACACGTCGGTGACCCCGTCGGTGAGATCGTCCACGACGACGGCGAGCTGGTAGGACGGTCGCCCGTCACGCGTCCAGAGGATCGGGTCGCCGCCTTCCCTCGCCGGGTCGAAGTCGTGGGTCCCCGCGAGTTCGTCCCGGATCGACTCGGTGCCGGATCGCATGGCGAACCGATGGCCTCCGCCCGATTCTTCGAATCGCCAGTCGTCGCGGTCGTCCGGCCGCAGCGAGGCCGGAAAGACGAGTTCGCCTCCGTGCGGCGCATTCACGGCTTCCCGGATCTCCCGGCGGCTCAGGTCCGAGCGGAAGACCGTCCCGGCGGCCGCGAGGGTCCGCATCGCCGAGCGATAGGGCTCGAGATCGGTCGATTGGCGACGCGCCGGGCCGTCCCAGTCGAGGCCGAGCCACGCCAGCGACTCCTCGATCCCCCGACAGGCGTCCGCGGAGACCCGGCTGGCGTCGAGGTCCTCGTGCCGGAGCACGATCCGCCAGCCGAGATGGCGGGCGATCGCCCAGTTGAGAAGGAACGTGCGGGCGTTTCCGAGGTGCAGGTCGCCGGTCGGGCTCGGGGCAAGCCGGGTGATGGGCGTCGCGTCGGACATGGGATCCCGATCGGTCGGAGGTGGGCGGGTCCGCCCGGTGAGAATCACCGCAGGCATCATCCGAGGAGGTCGTCCGCCTGTCCAGCTATAGTGGGTCGGTCACCCTTGGGAGGACGCAACGATGGTCGAAAAACTCTCCGACGAGGCGATCGAGGACGCGCTCGCCGGCCTGCCGGAATGGTCGCGGAGCGGCGACGCCATCCAGAGGACCTTCGTCTTCGGTGGGTTCAAGGCCGCCATCGACTTCGTCGGGAGCGTCGCCATGCACGCCGAGGAGGTCCAGCATCATCCGGACATCCTCATCCGCTTCAGCAAGGTGACGCTCACGCTCTCGACGCACGACGCCGGCGGGCTCTCCGAGAAGGACGTCGACTTCGCTCGCCATTGCGACCGCGTCTACGCCGGCTGAGCGCGGCTCCGATCGATCGAATTCAGTTGGAGAGGGCGGTCCGCACGAGCGTCGCGCGGACCGACTTCATCGTCTCGTCCAGCTCGTCCGCCGGGACCGACTCGCCGGGAAAGCGATCGTCGAGGGTCAGGTGGCCCGGCTGCACCTCGAGGAAGAGCCGTTGGACCGCCTCGAGGGCGACGCCGTCGAGCAGGTCGAGGGCGACACCGAGACGAACCCGGCTGAGGTGCTTCATCGCCTCGTCGACACCGAGGAGACGGGCCGAGCGAAGGAGGCCGAGCGAGCGATGGACCCGATCCTCGAGCTGCGGGCGGCTGCGATCGAGGAGCATGTTCCTCGCCATCCGCTCGTACTCGACGATCCGTGGCACCACGGAGCCGACGAAGCGGCCCAGGAGATCCGATTCGGAGACGCCGAGGGTGATCTGGTTGCTCACCTGGTAGAAGTCGCCCGAACTCTCCGACCCCTCGCCGTAGAAGCCCCGCACCGCGAGGTCGAGGGCGTTGGCGGCCCTCCGGAGGCGTTCGAGCTCGTTCGTCATCCGCAGGGCGGGCAGGTGGGCCATGATCGAGAAGCGGATCGCGGTCCCGAGATTCGTCGGGCAGGCGGTCAGGTAGCCCCAGCGGGGATGGACCGCGAACTCGACGTCGCGCTCGAGTCGCTCGTCGATGACCGTGGCCCGCTCCCACGCGGACTCGAGCCCGCAGCCGGGCAGGATGACCTGCACCCGCAGGTGATCCTCCTCGTTCACCATGACGCTGAGTCGTTCGTCCTGGCCGATCAGGACGCTTCGCGGCGTCGACGACTCGAGGAAGGGCCGCGAGACGAGGTGGCGTTCGACGAGAAGCTGTCGCTGCGGCTCGGCGAGCTCGTCGACGTCGATCCACTGGCCGGGCGAGTCGGAGAAGTCGAAGGACCGGACGAGCCTCACGAGCTCTCGGGACTCCTCGTCGGTCGACTGGTTCACGAAGTTGAAGCCGGCGAGGTTCCTCGCCAGTCGAACCCGACTCGAGATCACGACATCGGCGTCCGCGCCGCCGGACTCGATCCACGGGCCGCGACGTTCGAGTCTCACGGCGCGGATCCGTCGGGGAGGGAGTGGAGCCGGTCCCGGAGCTCGGCCGCCCGTTCGTACTGCTCGCTCGCGACGGCCCGCTCGAGTTCGTCGAGGATCGATCGGCGAAGGGCGACGCGATCGACCATCTCGGCCTGTCCTTCGGGCGTCCGGCCGACGTGGGTGGTGGCGCCGTTCTGGCTCCGGGCGATGACCGATTCGAGCGGCTTCTCGAAGACTCCGTAGCACTCGGCGCAACCAAGGAGCCCGGTCTTCCGGAACCGCACGAACGTCGTTCCGCAGGACGGGCACTCCGTCGCCTTCCGCGTCGGCTGGGTCGACACCTGGACCTGCATGCTCGAAAGGTCGGAGAGCACCTTGGCGACGGGGGGCGTGTCCGGAAGCTGGAACCCGGCCTCGATCGCGTGCTCGCGACAGAGGTGGACCTGGACGCCGTTCTTGACGTCGATCTCGTGCACTTCGGCCGGTCGATCGCATCGGTCGCACTTCGGGTTCATGACCCTCTCACGATAGCGACCCGCCATCGGCCGGGGCCCCGAAACCCCCGAACTTCAGACTCCGGAGGCCGCCGCCTCCCGGATCCGGACCAGGCGCCCGAGAAGATCGGGGACCTCCTCGAGCGGAAGGACCGTCGCCTTGTCGCTTCGGGCCCTGGAGGGGTCGGGGTGGGTTTCGAGAAAGATCGCCTCGACGCCCGCCGCCACCGCGGCCCGGGCGAGCAGCGGGGCTCGTTCCGGCCGGCCCCCGCTCGTCGAACCACCGCCCCCCGGGAGTTGCGTGCTGTGGGTCGCATCGAAGCAGATCGGGGCGTCGTACGCCTCCGCGATCTCGGCGAGGTCCCCGAGGCCGATGAAGTCCGTCACGAGTCGGTGGTACCCGAAGAAGGTGCCGCGCTCGGTGGCCATCATCCGGGTGCAACCCGACTCGCGAAGCTTCTCGAGGACGAGCTGCATCTCGGCGGGGGAGAGGAACTGCCCCTTCTTGACCGCGACGCAGCGGCCGGTCGACCCGCAAGCCGCGAGGAGATCGGTCTGGCGGCAGAGGAATGCGGGCACCTGCAGGATGTCCACCACCTTCGCGACATCCTCGGCCTGTGCGGGCTCGTGGACGTCGGTGAGGACCGGCACGTCGAACGCCTCGCGGATCCTTCCCAGCTGTTCGAGGCCGGCTTCGAGCCCGGGGCCGCGGTCGGAGTGGATGCTCGATCGGTTCGCCTTGTCGAAGCTGGCCTTGAAGACGAAGAAGGCGCCGGCCGCCTCGCACGCGGCCCGCATCGTCTCGGCGATCGATCGATTGACGTCGTCGTCCTCGAGGACGCAGGGCCCCGCGATGACCATGAGCGGTCGGTCGGGGTCCCGGGCGCCGCGGTCCCACCATGCCTGGAGGGCCTGCGTCGGATGATCGTCTTGCACGGTCGCGCCAGGGTCGGACATCCCGGGGCTCTCCATCGGAAGGATTATCGGTCTTGAAGCTCGCTCGGCCGAGGACCGGCCATTCCGGTCAAACCATTCGACCCGATCGAGCGTACCGGACAGAAGCGGGCGAGGTATCGGGCCGATCACACCAGAGTCGGGACTCGATCCAGTCGTGCCGAGGCACGTCGATGGAGGCTTTGAGAATGGCGCACCTACCACGTGAACCCGAGGCGTTCGGCGAACAGGTCCTGTCGATCCTGAATCGACACTGGCCCGATCGCGGCGCGACCCTCACCGGTCCGTTCGACCTGATCGTGGACGGACGGCACCTCGGTCTCGAGAACGTCTACCGGATGGTGCTGGGCGACCCGGAGAGAGGCACGGAGATCGTCGAGGACTACCTCGAGAAGATCCTGGACGGCGACGGCGCGGGCGTGGGCGTGCTTCCCTTCGACATCGCCCGGCATCGGATCATGCCCCGCATCCAGCCGACGAGCATCTTCGAGCAGCTCGATCGCGAGCAGGTCGCGCACATTCCCTGGGTCAACGGCACGGTGGTGGTCTTCGTCGTCGACATGCCCTCGGTCACGGTCTCGCTGACCGTCGAGCAGGCGATCCGCTGGGGCGTCGACATGGACGACCTCGACGAGCTTGCGCGACGGAACCTCGAGCGGTACTCGCCGGATCTCGAGATCCAGATCGTCGAGAGCAAGGATGGCGGTCGCGCCGCGATCGTCAACGAGCACGACGGATACGACGCCGCCCGGCTGCTTCTCGGGAAGCTCCATCAACGTCTCGCCCCGGAACTGGACGGGGACTTCCTCGTGGCGGCGCCGGCCCGCGACATGTTCGTCGCGATGACCGCGAACCCGAGCCACTTCGTCGATCGCCTCCGGAAGCGGGTGGACCAGGACTATCGCCGGCTCCCGTACCCGATCACCCCCGACCTCTTCCTCGTGACTCGGGACGGCGTCGCGGGGACCGCCGCCTGAGCGGCCGGCTCAGCCGCCGGTCCCGAGGAAGTTCGCGAGGAGCCTGGGGCCCTCGAGGGTGAGGAAGCTCTCGGGATGGAACTGCACGCCCTCGATGGGCGTCCCGGGTCCCGGACCGCGCAATCCCATGACGAGGCCGTCGTCGAGCCAGGCCGAGATCTCCCAGCCCTCCGGGATCGTCTCGCGATCGACCACCAGCGAGTGGTAGCGGGTCGCCTGGAACGGGTTGGGGAGTCCGCGGAAGACGCCCTTGCCGTCGTGGTGGACCATCGACGTCTTGCCGTGGACCGGGACCTCGTGTCGCCGGACGGTCATGCCGTGGAGGTCCCCGATGGTCTGGTGGCCGAGGCAGACCCCGAGGACCGGGATCCGCCCCCGGAATCGATCGATCATCGCGGCGCTCACTCCGGCCTCGTCCGGCGTGCAGGGACCCGGGGAGATCACGAGATGCGAGGGGGCCATCGACTCGGCCTCCTCCACGCCGATCGCATCGTTCCGCACGACGCGGATGTCGAGGTCCGGCGCGATCTCGCCGAACCGCTGGACGAGGTTCCAGGTGAAGGAGTCGTAGTTGTCGATCAGGAGCAGCATGGGTCGCGCGTCGGGGTGGTCCTTCAGTCGGCCTCGAAGCGGCAGCCCGGCTCGACGTAGAAGTTCACCATCTCGCCCGAGGCGAACATGCCGGGGGCCTGTCCTTCCGCGATCGAGAGGCGGAACGGGACCACGAGGTCGACGATCACCTCGTTGGAGGACGGATCGACCGCGAGCACGGTGCCCTGCACGATCCGCGGTCGGCCGTCGAGCGGCTCGATGAAGTTCCCGCCGGCCGAGGCCTGGTGCATGCGGAGCGCGTGCCCGGTGATCCTTCCCCGGATCCGCTGGCCCACGCGATCCGCGAGATCGACCTCCGTCGCGAGGTGAAGCCGGTACTGCGTCCCGGGAATGGAGAACACCCCCTGGCCGTCGCCGGCCGACTCGATGCGGAGGGTGGCGGTCTCATCGATGGTCGTTGCGGTCACTTCTGGTCTCCGGTGGCGTCCTTCGGCGGACGCGGGCTGCCGATGATACCCGTCGACGGTCAGCCGCCCGCGTCCCGCTGCTCGGTGAAGTCGGGCTTCTCCGGATCGTCCCCCGCCTCCGAGGGCAGATCCGAGCGTTCCTGCTTCTCGATCCGGGATTCGACGGCCGCGGCGTGGCCCTCGTCGGCGATCGAGTCGATCCGGGCCGTCTCCTCGGCGTCGAGGAAGCGGTACTTCGGGATCTCCTGGGTCCGCCAGAGGGCGTCCTTGGTGAGCTCGCGGACCGCGTTCCGGCCGGCCCGCATCGCCGTCCGCTGATCGGTCGCGGCATCGAGGGAGGCGTCGAGCGGCTTCGCCCGGGCGCCGGCCCGTTCGAGGTAGATCGTCTGGGACGGATAGGCGAACTCGACGCCGACCGCGTCGGCGAGCCGCATGATGTCGACCATGAAGCGATGCCGCTCGCGAAGCTCGGTCTGCCAGTCGGGTGCCTGCCAGAACACGTAGACGAGGATGTTGATCCCGCTGGCGCCGAATTCGTTGACCCACACCTGGTAGTAGTCCTTCCGGGTGTACGGGTGCTCCCGGACCAGCTCCCGGATCCCGGCGCAGAACGCCTCGATCCGGGGCACCGGCGTCCCGTAGAGCACGCCGATGTCGGTCTTCCACCGCCGGTACTTCCGAAGGCCGTAGTTGTCGACCTTGGTGGTGATCAGGTTGGAGTTGGGGAGCGAGACCAGCGAGTTGTAGAAGGTCCGGATCCGCGTCGATCGCAGGCCGACCGCCTCGACGGTGCCCTCGACGCCCTCGACCACGACCCAGTCCCCGACCTGGAACGGTCGGTCGAGGATCACGGTGACGCTTCCGAAGAGGTTCTCGAGGGAGTTCTTGAACGCGAAGGCGAAGCCGAACGATCCGACGCCGATCGCCGCGATGAGCGGTCCCAGCTCGAGCCCGAGCAGCGGGGCGAGATTCAGGAGGACGAAGGCGACGAGGATGACCTTCAGGGTCTTCCGGAACATCGGGACGAGGATGTCGTCCGCCTTGGTCTCCGAGCGATGGGCCCGGCCGAGCGCGACCTCGCCGGCGAGGTCGATCGCCCGCCAGCCGCACCAGAAGAGCGCCAGGACGAAGGCGAGGCGGGTCGCGGGCTGCAGCACTCCGAAGGCGACGAGGGGCAGGTCGAGGAACGGCAGCAGGAAGAGCCAGGTCGAGGTGGACGCGACCAGTCCGATCCCGCGCACCGCGCGTCGGACCGTGAGGTCCTCCGTGTGCTCGTGGATCCTCCGGACGAGGCGACGAAGGGCGGCGAGGGAGACCAGTCGGGCGACGAGATCGAGGCTGAGCCCGAGCAGGATCACGATCCCCAGCCCGATCCACTGCCAGATCTCGATGAAGGCGATCCGCTGGGAGAGCCACTCCGGCCCCGAGGACGTGATCCAGCCTTCCAGCCCGCCGCCGGGTGCCGGCTCCTCGCCGTTCTCGCGACGGAGGGTCCGGACCGCCACCTTCGCGGCATCGAGGACGTCGGGGGCGAGCGCCGACTCCCCGAACCTCCAGGCGCCGTCCGGTCCCCTCCGGATGACGATCCTCGGTTCGACGTCGAGCTTGTCGAGCAGGAGGCCGGATCGAACCGCCGTCGCATCCCCTCCCGGTCCGGTGTCCGGGAGGAGCTGGAACGTCCCCGGCTCGCTCGCCTGCACCTCGGCGGGCGCCTCGTCGAGGATCGCGGGGTCCCGCCATCCGAGCCAGTCCAGGGTCTGGACGAACGAGGCGATGCTCTGACGACGAACCGCCTCGGTCGGAGGCAGGGAGGACTTCGCGAAGCAGTCGGTCGCGGTGTCGAGCTGGACCGTGCCCGAGGTCGAGACCGCGCGGAAGAGGGTCTGGAGGGTCGCCCGGGGCGAGCCGAGTCCCGCGGGGGGCGGGGCGACGGTGGGGGACTCCTCGCCGGCGGCCGGTGGTGGCGTCGGCATCGGCGGGATCGCGCTCGCCGGCGGGGAGGTGCCGGCCACGACGAGGGCGATGCCCACGACGAGCGATGCGAGCGATCGGCGCTGGATTCGATGGAGTGGATTCATGGGGCGTTGAGGCTCCGCTTCCTCGTCTGGTTTCGATTGAACACCTCGATCACGCCGACGCCGTCCTCCGTCGAGCCGGCTCGCACGATCTCGTTTCCTTCCTCGTTCCTGACCGAGACGACGCCGCCGTCGGCGTCGTTGGCCGCGCCCACCGCGACGGCGACGTCGCCGTTCGCGTCGAGCAGGTTGATCAGGCCCCCCGACGGCGCGGCCGCGATCGCGGCGCCGAGTCCGTTGGGACTGAACATCGCGATGGAGGGGGATTCCTGCTCCAGGGCCTCGACGACGATGCCGATGCCCGCGGGCTCGAGCCCGATGACCAGGCGGCCGCCTTCGCCCGCCCCCCGCATCACGCCGACCACCCGCTCCTCCGAGTCCCGGACCTCGAGTCGGCCGCCCTCGCGGTCGCCGCTCGCCGCGAGCAGCCTTCGGCCGTCCCGACCGTGGATCGCGAGTCGGCCCGCCTGCTCGTCGATCCCCATGCCGACGCATCGGACGCCTTCGGCGTCCGAGAGTTCGAACGCACCGTGTCCTTCGGGATCCGCACCGATCGCGACCACCGAAACGCCTTCGCGATTCCGGACCCGAAGGCCGCTTCCACCGGTTCCGACCCCGATGCCGACGACCGCGACGCCCGCGGCGTCGCGCGCCTCGAGCCTTCCCCCGGTCTCGTCCCCGGCGAGTTCGAGCCTCGTGCGTCCCGCGCCGTCGAGGATCTCGAGGGTTCCGCCCAGGTCGTTCCGTCCGAGCTCGGCCACCGTCCTCGTGGAGGCCAGGATCCGCACCCGGTCGCCGTCGATGCGGGAGCTCCCGCCGTCCTCGGTGGTCGCGGTCGTGAGGCGACCGCCGCGCTCGCCCACGTCGATCGTGGCGAGATCGCGGCCGGGCGCGCCGACGACGATCGAACCGCCGGTCGGGTCCGAGGTCATGCGGGCGGTGCGGCGACCACCGGCGTCCGAGGTCGACACGACCCCGCCGCGCTCGGTCGCCGTCAGCAGCGCCGCGGCGGAACCGTCCGCCGGGTTGTTGACCTCGATCCGGGCGGCCGTCTCGTCGGCATACACGCCGGCGACCTGGCGACCCCGTCGATCGAAGATGCTGAGGTCGCCGCCGAGTCCGTTGCCGGTGATCCGGGCGATGTTCCGCTGCGCCGCGTCCCAGATGTCCACCCGGCCGCCGTGTCGGGCGGCGGTGGCGAGGAGCACCACGCGGTCGTTCTCGTCGAGGATCTCGAGGCGACGCGTCTGGACCACGTCGACCGCGGTGCGGGCGGCGGTGCCGGCGGCGACGCCGGCGAAGGTCGCGACGAGCAGGCCGCCGATCAGCAGTCGTTCCAGTCTCCGGCTCCGACGACGTTCCTCGCGGAGTCGCGATTCGAGCGTCGCGAGGCGCGTGGACAGGTCGTCGGAGGGTGTCGGTTCGGGCGACCCGTGCTTCATGGTGATGCTCCAGTCTGGTCCACCTCCGCGGATGAGCGACGGTGGGGCGCCGGTTAGGATACTGACCGACGTCCGACGACTCGGGCGGCGATCGTTCCCGACGGGACCGTCGACTCGACGGCGGCTCGTCGCACCGAATCACCCTGCACGACACGGGAGTTCCAGATGGCGAAGAGCGGCGCAAGGCGGACCACGGGATCGCGGCGCGGGCCCGTCGGGGTCGGCATCATCGGCACGGGTTTCATGGGGAAGGCCCACGCCAACGCCTGGCTCTCCGCGGGCCGCTTCTTCGATCTTCCCCGGGCGATCGCGATGCGGTCGGCCAGCGGCCGCGAAGGGCAGGAGACCTGCCGCTTCGCCGAGAACTGGGGCTGGGAGTCGAGCACGACCGACTGGCACGAACTCGTGTCGGATCCCGAGGTGGACCTCGTGGACGTCTGCACGCCGAACCACCTGCATGCACCGATGTCGATCGAGGCCCTCGAGGCCGGCAAGCACGTCGCGTGCGAGAAGCCCCTTGCCGGGACGCTCGACGACGCTCGGCGCATGCGCGATGCGGCTCGCAAGGCGAGGCGGAAGGGCGTCGAGAGCTTCGTCTCGTTCAACTACCGACGCGTCCCGGCGCTCGCCTTCGCCCACCAGCTCATCGCGAAGGGCCGGCTCGGGCGGATCTTCCACGTGCGGGCGAGCTATCTCCAGGACTGGGGGCACCCCGACACGCCGCTGGTGTGGCGGTTCGACTCCAAGCAGGCGGGCTCTGGGGCGCACGGCGACCTCAACGCCCACATCATCGACCTCGCCCGCTTCCTCACGGGGGACGAGGTCGCGGAGGTCGTCGGCGGCGTCGAGGAGACGTTCGTCACCCGACGCGAGCTGGTCGGCGACGCGGGCGCGGCGATCAAGGGGACGAAGGGTCGCGGCGGGAAGGCCAGGACCGGCCGTTCGACCGTCGACGACGCGGTGCTCTTCCTCGCGAAGTTCAAGCAGGGCGCCGTGGCGAGCTTCGAGGCGACCCGGCTCGCGACCGGCAACCTGAACCGGAACAACATCGAGATCAACGGCGAGAAGGGATCGCTCAAGTTCGACTTCGAGCGGATGAACGAGCTCCAGTGGTGGGACCACACGCTCGAGCCCGGCCTCCGCGGATGGAGCCGGATCATGTGCACCGAGGCCGGGGCGCATCCGTACGTGGATTCGTACTGGCCCGCGGCCCATGGCCTGGGCTACGAGCACGGCTTCGTGAGCCAGGTCGCCGACATGATCCGGATCCTCGGTGGACGGAAGCCGGAGGTGCCCATGCCCGACTTCGAGGATGCGTTCGAGACGCAGCGGGTCCTCGAGGCCGCGATCCTCTCGGCCCGCGAGCGGACGCCGATCCGCATGTCTTCCGTGAAGTAGCGGTCCCCGGCGTCGCATTCGGCGCCAAGGAAGGTCATCGGAGGTCACGTGTCGCTGCTCCCGTCCATGACGGCGGCCTGCTTCGCGGCGGTCGCGTCGATCCTCGCCGTCCCGGTCGTCCACGCGGTGCCGGTCCAGGACGCCTCGGTGGTCCGCGAGGCGCCGAAGGTCGTCCCCGGCGACCGCGTCGGGGTCGGGCGACGGGCGGTCCTGCCGTCGGTGAACACGATCGACGGCCGGCCGCTCGAGGCGGACGACCGGCCGATCGCGACCGTCCTGGTCATGACGAGCACCACGTGTCCACTGAGCCTGCGATGGGCGCCGATCCTCGCGGGCCTCGAGAAGGCGTGGTCGTCCCGAGGCGTTCGCACCATCCTCGTCGACGTCCAGGGCAACGACGCCGAGGCCGAACTGCGTCGGCTGCTCGATGATGCCGGATTCGCGGGCGAGGCGATCCACGATCCCGGCCGAGCGGTGGCCGGTGCCCTCGGCGCACTGACGACGACGGAGGCGTTCGTTCTCGACGATCGCGGGACCATCCGGTATCGCGGGGCGGTCGACGATCGGATCGGCCTCGGCTACGTGCGTGCCGAACCGCGCACGACCCCGCTCGCGGATGCGGTCGACGCGGTGCTCGGTGGCGGGATCGTCCCGGTCGCGGCGACCACCGCGCCGGGGTGCGACCTCGGGCTGGACGTCGTCCGGCCCCGCCTCGAGGAGGAACCCACCTGGCACGGGACGATCTCCCGGCTCCTCGACGTCCATTGCGTCGACTGCCATCGCGACGGCGGGGTCGGTCCGTTCCCGCTCGACGACGAGGCGGAGGCCCGGGCGAACGCCGGGATGATCGCGCGGCAGGTCGAGCGAGGGCTGATGCCGCCGTGGTTCGCCGCCCCGGATCCGCACGGAGGCGAGTCGCCGTGGATGAACGACCGCTCCCTCGCGGCGGAGGAGCGGGACGCGATCGTGGCCTGGGCCCGGGGTCGGCGACTCTCCGGGGATCCCGGCCAGGGGCCGCGGGCCGACGCCCGCGATCGTCCGCGACCGGGTTCGATCGCGGCGTGGTCGATCGGCGAACCGGATCTCGTGCTCGAGATCCCGGAGGAGATCGAGATCCCCGCGGACGGCTACCTCGACTACGTCAACGTGACGGTCGACACCGGATTCCGCGAGGACAGGTGGATCGAGGCGTGGGAGGTCGTGCCGACCGCCCTCGACGCCCTCCACCACCTCCGGGTCTTCGTCCGCGATCCGGCGAGCGGCCAGGTCGATCGCGACGGATTCCTCGCCGCCTACGTGCCCGGCCACCGCGCGATGGACTACGCCGACCCGGCGGTCTCGGGCGGCCGGACGATGGCGAAGCGACTTCCGGCGGGCGCCCGTCTCTTCCTCCAGCGCCACTACACCCCGAACGGACGGGCGACCACCGATCGCACCCGCATCGGGCTGCGATTCGCCGACGCGCCGCCCGAGACCGAGGTGATGGTCACGAGTCTCGCCAACCGCCGGTTCCGCATCCCGCCCGGGGCGGAGGCCCATCCGGTCTCCGCCCGCCTGCGGGTGCCCGACGACGTCCGGATCCTCTCGTTCCTCCCGCACATGCACGTGAGGGGTCGGTCGTATCGCTACGAGCTGGTCGCGCCGGACGGCACCCGCGAGGTCCTGCTGGACGTCCCCGACTACGACTTCAACTGGCAGCTGAACTACGTCCATGCCGAGCCGAGGCTCGTTCCCGGGGGATCGACGCTCGAGGGTCACGCCACCTTCGACAACTCGGCCGGCAATCCGGCCAATCCCGATCCCTCCGACGAGGTCCGCTGGGGGGACCAGACCTTCGAGGAGATGATGCTGGGATACGTCGAGTACCTCGTGCCCCGACGGGAGGCCGCCGACATCGCCGCGGAGGCCGGGATGACCCCGGCCCGGATCATGGCCCTCCTCGATCGCGATGGGGACGGCGTCATCGCCCGAAGGGAGTGCCCCCGCCCGTATCGGGAGGTCTTCCGCCGGCTCGACCGGGACGGCGATCGTCGGGTCACCTGGGAGGAACTCGAGGAAGGGCTCGCGGGAAGGCGGGGCCAGCGGACCGGCAACGGCCGGGAACCCGGCCCCGATCGAGACTAGTCGTCCGATAACAACAGCTGGGATTCGCGAGGAATGGTGGGGAGGTGGGCCGCCTTCGACCGATATTCCATCGTCGAAGCGCGGCGATGGATTCGCCGCGAAGCCCCGTCTCGCCCCATTCAGAGCGGATTCCGGCCCTGCCCGGGAGCCCGCTCGCCCCGGGAACACCAGCATGCCCTCCAGCGTCCAGCTGAACGAAGATTCCTCCTGCAACGCGATCCCCGGCGGCGGGATGGCGGCCGGCATCAGGCCGGGTCTCCGGGTGGCCGCGGTCCTTGCCGCGATGACCACCGCGGCCCAAGCCCAGGACAGCACGTTCGACGGCGAGGCGGGTGACGGGACGAACTACAGCGAGGCGACCAACTGGCTCGGGGACGTCTATCCAGGCGACGACCTGGGTGGCAACGGCATCGTCTTCGACATCGACCTTCCGGGAGGGGATCCGTTCGACATCCTCCTCGACGCGGGCGTGACGGGCATCAACGGCCTCGACAACACCGTCGACAACCTGGCGATCACCTTCAGCGACGGTGGGGGCTCGTTCGTCTTCGACCCGACCTCGACGATCGACACCGGAACCGGCAGCTTCACCTTCGACGTGGGCGTCACGTTCCTCGGCGACGTCACGTTCAACCTGAACGAGACCGGCAGCGTGCTCTTCAACGACACGGTCGAGTTCGGCCAGTCGGGGGTCGCGGGCGGGGTCGCCACCTTCAACTCCGGCACCGCCACCTTCGCCGGCGACGTGACGGTGAACGACGCCTTCGGCTTCATCTTCGACGACGGCGTCCAGGTCAACTTCGGGAACGTCGACTTCCTCGGTTCCTCGAACCTCTTCTTCGAGAACAGCGGCGACTCCTCGTCGGCGGTCTTCGGGGGGAACGTGGGCTTCGTGGACGGAGCAGCCCTGACGATCGGCGGCAACGACGCGGGCGCGACCGCGACCTTCTCGGGCGACGTCACGCTCGCCGGGGCCTTCAGCCTCCTCGTGACCGGCGGCCAGACCGTGAACTGGTCCGCGGGCACCGAATTCGCCGGCGACCTGACCATCGACACCACCGGGGCGGGAGACGCCTCGGTCACGTTCTCCGGGTCCCGGACGTGGTCGCTCGCCAACGGGTTCGACGAGATGAACATCAACGTCACGACCGACGGCGCCGACGAGGTGACGATCCTTGGCACGGTGTTCAACGATTCCCAGGGCGGGATCTTCAACTTCAACCTGAGCGATGCCTCGACGCTGAACATCGGCACGATCCTCTCCGGCCAGCCGGGCATCGAGTTCCACTTCGACCTCGGAGACAGTGCCGAGGTCGTCCTGAACACGATCGATCCCACGGGCGCGGGGGTCGCGAATGCGAACAACTTCGCCTTCCAGTCGCTCAACGACGCGGAAGGCGCCGGGGGCGTGGTCTCGACGGACGGCGACTTCGATGCCTTGCTCTTCATCCGGGGCGGCACGTTCCATGGTTCCTTCGTGAACAACGGCACCGCGAACTTCGAGGTCAACTGGGCCCAGGGCGAGTCCCGCTACAACGGAAGCTCCGACTACCAGGGGACCTACCGGGTCCGGAACGAGGCGGTGCATCGACTCGGCTTCTTCGACGCCGAGGGCGATCCACTGGCCAACATTCGAGCCAGCCTCGACGGCATCTCGCTCTTCGCGGTGCTGCAGGCGACCGCCTACCTCGAGAACGCGGACGTCGCGACCGCCGCCGGTGGCATCGATCCCGAGGACGACGCGGTGCTTTCGCTCGGTTCCGGGAACACCTCGGCCGCGACGCTCGTCATCGAGAACGACTCGACGCTCCACGCCCGCGGCAACTTCACGACGGATGCCGCGTCGGTGCTGATGATCACGGGAGAGTCCACCGCCGCGCCCGGCGGATCCACCGACGGCCGCAATCTCCTCGTCGACGGCGTCTCGACGCTCGCCGGCACGATCGACATCTCCGCGACGTCGGACGGTGTCACCGAGAACGCCCGCTTCGTCGGGGCCTCGACGCTCTCGGGTTCGCTCACGCAGTCGAGCACCTCCTACGTCTCCTTCGGCGACACGCTCGATCTCCTCGCCGGCGGCCAGTGGTCGCTGACCGAGACGGCCACGGGCCTGGTCGAAGGCGACTTCACGGTCGCGGGCCTGCTGAACCTCGAGGGCACCAGCGCCGACGGACTGCAGGTCGACGGTTCGACCACGGTCTCGAGCGGTGGCCAGATCCAGCTGCTCGGATCGAGGACGATGAACGTCGGAGGCGACTTCACCCTCGAGACCGGGGGCACCGTGATGCTCGAGAAGGGCACCGGCATGACCATCGGCGGCGACTACGTCGGCGACGGCACGCTCGTCATCGAGGCGTCCGACTCCGATGCCTCCACCTTCGCCGTCACGGGAAGCTTCACCTCGAGCGGATCCACGAGGATCGAGGCGGGCACGACCCTCTCGGCCTCGAGCCTCGTCCTCACCGACGGCGCGATCATGGAGTTCGACGACCTCAATCTCGAGGACGCGACCACCGTCGTGGTGGATCTCCAGGAGGGCGTCTCGGTCGGCAGCGGCGCCCAGCTCTTCGGTTCGGGCGTCATCAACCTCAACCTCGCGGGCGGCGACGAGGACTTCACGGTCGCCGGCGGGGGCATCCTCTCGGCCGGTGCGATCGGCGCGACGCAGGGACTGCTCGAGATCAACGGGGGCGACCTCGTGACCGAGTCCGACTCGGTCCTCCGCTTCGGGGTCAACGGTGACATCGCCCAGGCCACGAACGGCATCGGCGAGAGCTCCATCATCGACGTCGCGGGCGTGGTGGTCTTCGAGAACGGCACGCGACTCGAGGTCGACGTGCAGCAGGGGGCCTACATCCCGACCTCCCCGACGCAGGGCATCGCCGGCGGCCTCGAGTTCGTCCTGCTCGAGGCGGACGACTTCGTGAACTCCGGCGGCATCGATCTCGAGGCGGGCAGCCCCTCGATCACCCGCGACTGGATCTTCGAGGTCGAGGACAACGCCGGCGGACCCGACCGGATCCTCGCCTCCTCGACCGCCGACTACACCAACACGCTCTCGGGGAACCAGTTCGCGATCGGCGAACTGCTGAACAGCTTCAGGGAGCCGGCGAACTTCGACCCGACCGGCGTGTACGGCTCGCTGCTCGGCCAGCTCGACGCGATCTCGACCGCGTCCGCCTACCAGGCCGCGATCCTCGGCCTCGAACCCACCGCCCAGATCTCCGCGATCCAGACCGCGGCCCTCTCGCAGTACCACGACGTCCTCCGCCAGGAGATCCGGCGTCGCTTCGTCGTGGTCGAGCGTCGATCGCCCGCGCCGTTCCGGCTCGGCGACTCGTTCGAGCTCGCCGGGCAGGAGGCGGTCGTCGATCGCTCGATCCGCCGGCAGCTCCAGGCGGACCCCACGGCCGAGGGCTTCGGCGCCTTCTGGGGCCGTCGCGTCACCACGCCCTCGGACGACGGACTGGTGGGCCTCGACGGCAACGAGTACGGCGGCATCGGCGGCTTCGGCTGGCGGCTCTCCGACCGGTGGACCGGCGGCGTCGACATCGGCTACTCGGCGATCATGGGCAACCTCGTGGGCGGATACGGCACCAGCCGGATCGGCACGGTTCGAGGCGGCGGCTTCCTGACCTGGGCGTCGGGCGACGGGCTCTTCCTCGACATGGCGGTGAGCGGCGGCTGGAACAACTACAACTTCGACCGGCTGGTCCCGAACACCAACCTGTCCAACGAGTCGAACGCCGACGGATTCCAGATCGACGGCACGGTCGGCGTGGGCTACCGGATGCCGCTCGCCGAGGGCTTCGCCTTCACGCCGACCGGCTCCTTCCTCTACAGCTACATCAACACCGGCAGCATCGACGAGCAGACCAGCTCGAACCCGACCACGGCCGCCGGCCTCTCGATCGATCCGGGCGACCTCAGCTCGTTCATCGGCCGGGTGGGCGGCGAGATCTCGTGGAGCGTGCTTCCGGGCATGGTCGTCGACGGTCGGCTCGGCTGGCAGGGGAACTTCACCGACAACGGCAACTACGACGTCGGCCTCGCCAACCAGGCGGCGGCCGTCCCGATCATCGTCGAGAACCAGACGATCAACACCGCGTACTACGGGGCGGGACTCAACTGGAACGTCGCGGAGCAGATCGACGTCAACCTGCAGTGGGAGGGACGCTCGGGCGACGGGCTCAACAGCCAGATGTTCATCGCCGGCGTCACCATCAGCTTCTGAACGGGGCGGACAGGGAATGGGCGACGCCCGTGCCTCATGGCGCGGGCGTCGTATCCTTTCGGGCATGCCCACCGAACACCAACGCCGGGCGGCACGGCTGGTCGCCGTCGGCTTCGAGGGCGACGCCCCGACGCCCGGGCTCGAGCGACTCGTCGAGGCCGGCGTCCGATCCGTGATCCTCTTCGCCCGGAACGCGGGGCCGCGGCCCGCGGTCCGCGAGACGATCGCCCGCATCAAGTCGCTGGCGCCCTCCGTCGACGACCCGATCTTGGTCTGCGTCGACCAGGAAGGTGGTCGCACCGTTCGCTTCACCGAGGGCTTCGACCCGCCGTCGACGATGCGCGAGGTCGGTGCCGCGGGCCCCGATGCGGCGGCCGACGTCGGCTCGCGGCTCGCCGCCGACCTGCGGCCGGTCGGGATCGACCTCGACCTCGCCCCGGTGGTCGACGTCGACTCGAACCCGGCGAACCCGGTCATCGGCCCTCGCTCGTTCGGTCGCGAGCCGGCGCTGGTCGGCTCGTGCGGCGCGGCGCTGATCCGGGCGATGCAGGAGGGTGGGGTGGCGGCGTGTGCCAAGCACTTCCCCGGTCACGGCGACACCGATCTCGACAGTCATCACGACCTTCCCGTCCTGCGACACGACCTCGATCGCCTGCGGTCCGTCGAGCTGCCGCCCTTCGAGGCGGCGATCCGGGCCGGGGTGGCCTCGATCATGACGACCCACGTCGTGTTCGACGCCCTCGACCCGGGCGTGCCGGCCACGATGAGCCGGACGGTGATCGACGGCCTTCTCCGGACCGAGCTCGGGTTCGAGGGTGTCGTCATCTCGGACGACCTCGAGATGGAGGCGATCGTCGGGCTCGAGTCGATCGACGGGGACCTCGGCGAGGCCGGCGTCCGGACGATCGAGGCCGGCGTCGATCTCCTGCTCTGCTGCCATCGTCCAGATCGGCAGGCGAGGGTGATCGGGGCGATCGGGGAGGCGATCGCGGAGGGCCGGCTTCCCGAGGAGCGCATCGCCTCCGCCCACGCCCGGCTCGATCGACTGTTCGATCGATTCGTCCGGGCGTGACCGGCCGACGACCGACTACGCTCCCGGCATGAACCACGAACCCCTTCGACCGTCCCGGCCGTCGTCGATCCCGGTCCTCCTTGCCGTCGTGCTGCTCGCCGGAGCGGCACCGGCCGAGGAACCGGTTCCACCGCTGGTCGAGTCGGTCGTCGACGCACCATCCGCTTCGAGCATGGCGGCCTGGCACGAGCTTCTCGGCGAGCGACCGCACGTCGCGGGAACCGACGGGGACATGGTCGTCATCGAGGCGCTCGCGGGCGCCTTCGAGGGCATGGGCCTCGAGACCGAGACGTGGTGGTTCGAACCACTCCTCGCCCGACCCGTCGCGGCGAGCCTGACCATCGTCGAACCCGACGCCGGGGAGGGCGCGACGCCGGAGACCGGCCGACGTCGTCGAGGCATCTCGACGCTCCCGCTCACCGAGAAGGAGCTGCTCGAGGACCCGGCGACGGCGCATCCGGATCTCGGATGGGGTTGGAACGCGTACTCCGGCTCGGGCGTGGTGGAGGCGGAGGTGGTCTACGCGAACCGGGGCCGGCTCGAGGACTTCGAGCGACTCCGTGAACTCGGCATCGACTGCACCGGGAAGATCGTCTTCGCGCGGTACGGCGGCAACTACCGGGGGTTCAAGGTCAAGTTCGCGGAGGAGGCCGGTGCGGCCGGGGTCGTGATCTTCCTCGACCCGGGCGACTACGGCGACGATCGAGGACCGACCTGGCCCGAGGGCGGATGGGCGAACGAGACGTGCATCCAACGAGGCTCGATCGTGACGCTCCCGTACAAGGGCGATCCCCTCACGCCGTTCGAGCCCGCCCGGGGCGACGTCGAGCGGCTCGACGTCGATTCGGTGGGCCTGCCGAGCATTCCCGTGCAGCCGATCGGATACGGGGCGGCGAATCGGATCATGGCGGCGATGACCGGGCCCGACGTCGCCGTCATGGGGCTCGACGGCTGGACCGGAGGCCTCGACGTCCCGTATCGGTTGGAGAGCGGGGGCCTTCGTCTCCGCCTCGAGGTCGAGCAGGTGCGGGAGCTGCGACGGACCGCGAACGTCTTCGGCATCCTCCCCGGCGCGGAACGACCCGAGGAGTTCGTGATCGTCGGCGGGCACCACGACGCCTGGGGATTCGGTGCCGCCGATCCCCTGGCCGGCACGATCGTCGTGATGGAGGTCGCCCGGGCGTTCGCGGAGGCCGCGGAGCGGGGACTCCGCCCGCGGCGCTCGATCGTCTTCGCGGGCTGGGGTGCGGAGGAGTTCGGGATCATCGGATCATGCGAGTGGGTGGAAGCGGAGCTGGAACGGATCCGGCGACACGCGGTCGCCTACATCAACCTCGACATGGCCGCGCTCGGCACGCGGTTCGGCGCCTCCGCCTCGCCCTCGCTCCACGACGCCATCGCCCGCGCGACCGGCCTCGTTCCCCAGCCCGGTGCCGACGGAACGGTCCGTCGGTCGTGGCAGGGTGATCGCGATCGTCCCCCGATCGGCGATCTCGGTGGCGGCAGCGACCACGTCGGATTCGTCTGCCACGCCGGCGTGCCGTCGGCCTCGTTCGGAGCCCGGGGTTCGGCCGGTTCGGTCCACCATTCGAACTACGACACGCTGGCGTGGTACCGATCGACCGTCGGGGACGACTACGAGGGAGCGATCATGCTCGCCCGCATCACGGGCGCGCTCGTCGCCGAGCTCGCCGATGCACCGGTCCCGCCGCTCGACCCCACGACCGGAGTCGCTCGCTTCCTCGAGGGGCTGGCCCGGCACGAGGTCGCCGCGGAGGAGTCGGGACTCCGTCTCGATCTCGACACCCTTCGATCGGAGGCGATGGTCGCCCTGGCCGCCTGCGAGGCGGCGGGCTCGCGGCTCCGCGAGGGCGATCGCGATGGGGACGCCGCCACGGCGTCGCTGCTTCGATTCGAACGGACATGGATCGACGAGGGCCTGCCCGGACGTCCCTGGTTCCGGAACGAGTTCTCCGCCAGCGACCGGGACAGCGGCTACGGGGCGGTGGTGCTGCCGCGGATGGCCGAGGCGATACGCGACGGCGACCAGGCCGCTCTCGACGAGGCCGTCGCCCGATATCGGACGCTTGTCGGTCGGACGGTGGACGCTGCGAACCGGATCGCGCCCTGAATCGGAGGCCGGAGGGCCGGTGGAGTCGGTCCTTCGGCGACTTCCAGCTCCGTTTTCCAGTTCAGTCGGGGAATTCAGCGTCCGCGGGGAGCCTCTTCCGGGGTGGGTGCTATCGTTGGAAGTCGGTCTCCCGGTCCCGGATCGGGGAACCAACGGCCCTCCAGCCGCGTCTGTTGAAGCGCGACTCGTTCGTCGAACGGGTCCCCGTCACACCTTCGAAGATCGGAAACATAGATGTCGATTCGCCGTCGATCACTCACCCTCGCCGCCTCGGCCGCCCTCTTCGCGTTCTCCGGGCTGGCCTCGGCCCAGGAAATCGCGTCCCGCCTCGTCGTCAGCAGCGGACTGGTCCGTCCGATCTTCGCCACGCACGCGCCGGGTGACGAGTCGCGTCTCTTCATCATCGAGAAGCAGGGTCGCATCAAGATCCTCGACCTCGAGACCGAGACCCTGAACAGCGACTACTTCCTCGACATCGACTCGATCGTCCAGGGCGGCACGTCGACCAGCGACGAGCGAGGCCTGCTCGGGCTGGCGTTCCATCCCGACTACCAGAACAACGGCAAGTTCTTCGTCTGCTACACCGCGACCGCGGGCAGTGGCGACACCTACATCCGCCAGTACAACCGGGGCGCCGACGCCGACCACGCGACGACCTCCGGCGCGGTGACGATCATGTCGTTCGACCAGCCGTACTCCAACCACAACGGCGGCTACATCGAGTTCGGCCCCGACGGCTACCTGTACATCTTCACCGGTGACGGTGGATCCGCCGGCGACCCGGGCAACCGTGCCCAGGACATCACCAACCAGAAGCTCGGCAAGATCCTTCGGATCGACGTCGACAACGGAACCCCGTACTCGGTCCCGGCCGACAACCCCTTCGTGGGCGTGCCCGGCGACGACGAGATCTACGCCTACGGGCTTCGGAACCCCTGGCGATCCGCCTTCGACCACGCCACCGGCGACCTCTGGATCGCGGACGTCGGCCAGAACGCCCGCGAAGAGGTGAACTACGTTCGTCCGGGGCAGATCGCCGGTGCCAACTTCGGCTGGAAGTGCCGCGAGGGCCAGGCCAACTACTCGTCCTCCTGCGGATCGAGCGGCCCGTTCTTCGAGCCCCAGATCCAGTACTTCCACAACTCCTCGGGCGGCTACTCGATCACCGGTGGCTTCGTCTACCGCGGCTGTGCGATCCCGGAGCTGCAGGGCACCTACTTCTACGGGGACTACGTCCTCTCCAACCTCTGGTCGGCCGTTCCCAACAAGAACGGCACCGTCTCGGTGACCAATCGGAACAGCGACCTTCGCGTGTCGACCTCGGGCGTGAGCCTGAGCTCGCTCGCCAGCTTCGGACAGGACGCCCGCGGCGAGGTCTACATGGTTTCCCAGACCGGCCGGATCTTCAAGATCGTCCCGGCCGATGGATCCGAGAGCTGCGACCCGCCGCCGGCCAACGACGACTGCGCCGGCGCGATCGCCGTCGGCGAGGGCTCGACCGCGTTCACGAACGTGGAGGCGTCCGACTCCGGCCTCGACATGCCGCTCAGCTGCAGCTCGGTCAACGGGCCCGACGTCTACTCCGACGTGTGGTTCTCCTTCGAGGCGCCGGCCACCGGGTTCCTGACCGTGAGCACCTGCGGGACCGACTTCGACAGCCGACTCGCCCTGTACGACGCCAGCTGCCCCACGAGCACCGGCGTGTACGGATGCGGCGACGACGACTGTGGTGACGACGCTTCCGTCGCCACCCTCGTGGTCGAGTCGCAGACCCTCCTCATCCGGGTCGCCGCGACCGACGACGGCGTCCAGGGCGAGGGCACGCTCACGATCGACTTCGAGCCGATCGCTCCGCCCTGCCCGGCCGACCTCGACGGGAACGGAAGCGTCAACGGCGCCGACCTCGGCCTCCTCCTGAGCGCCTGGGGCAGCGACACCTACGACGTCGACGGCAACGGCGACGGCGTGAACGGCAGCGATCTGGGCATCATGCTCGGCGCCTGGGGCGGCTGCTCCGGCTGAGCCGGTCCTTCGAACAGGCCCACGAACACGTCGGGCATCGAATCGAGACAACGGACGGCGGGTCCGGCCCTGGGGCCGGACTCGCACGTCGTTCAAGGCTCGCCGAAGACCGTGGGCGGACCCCCCTCACTAGAATGGGTGGATGCGCAGGATGACCACATGGCAGCGTGACGTTCTTGGAGTCGCCCTCGGCTGCTCCCTCGCCTTCCTCCCGGGGTGCGGCTCGGAGACCCCGTCGTCCGCCCGGCCGCAGGAAGCCGCAGGGCCGGCCACCCCCGGGAACGAACCGGTGGGCGCGGCGGTGACGGCGACCAGCGTCGTCACGGCCGGCGATCCGGTCCTGCGTGGATCGATCCAGGCGATCACCGCGGCCGGGCCGCTCGAGATCGTCCCCGAGACGATCGACTTCGGGGCGGTCCCGGCGGGATCGATCAACTCCGGGATGTTCAAGATCACCAACCGGGGCGATCGCCCGGTCCGGGTCCTTCGGGTCACGCCCAGCTGCGTCTGCACGACCCTCACCGATCTCGCCGGGACCGTGATCCCGGCGGGCGGCACGGTCGACCTGATGGCATCGCTCGACGCCCCGAAGCAGCCCGGCGAGAAGCAGGCCAAGGTCTTCGTCCAGCTCGAGGGGATGCAGCGACCCGCGATCGTCCGTCTCGACGGAATGGTGACGCTCCCGATCCAGCCCGAGCCCACGTTCGCCTCGGCGCTCGAGGGCGTCGAGTCGGGCGTCATTCGCCTGGCGGCGATCGATGGGAGACCGTTCACGATCCTGGGTTCCAACGGGGTCTCGCCGGACTACGTCGACTTCGATCCGGCCCGGGACGCGCCGAGGAGCGTCTACGACGTCCGGTGGTCGATCACCGGCCTCCCCGGCACGAGGATCCCCCGGTGGTGGGTGTTCACGACCGATCGGGCGGACAGCCCCCTGGTGGCGTGCCGGGTCCGCCATACGGAGACCGGCAGCCGCCGCGATCCGACCCGCTTCGATCGCCGGTGGATCCTCGCCGACGACTTCGTCGAGCTCGGGGCGATCCGAGCCGGGGACGAGCGGGAGATCGTCGTGACGCTGGATCACTACAACCCGCGAGGGGGCAACGCCATCGATCGACCCGAGTGGATGGACGCGATGACGGTCAGGAGTCTCGACCGCCGACTCGAGGCGGAGCTGGTCTCCACGAGCCCGAAGTCGCCGACGAGCGTCGAGGCCGTCCTGCGGGTGCGCAGCATCGGAGGCGTCGAGCCTCTCCTCTACGCGCCGGTCGCCATCACGACCGCGACGGGGATGGGAGTCCTCGAGATCGTGGCAAGGGTCGACCCTTGATGCCGGGACGACGGCTGGACGATGAAGATGCCGCCGCGGTGGTCGACCGCCTCGGGGAGGCTGCCGCGATCATGCGCGATGCACCCAATCGCGAGGGCTGCGTCTCGCGGATCGAGGGTCGAGGGCGACTGCTCCTCACGGGCGACCTGCACGACAATCCCCAGCACTTCCAGAAGGTCCTCCAGTTCGCCCGCCTCGACGAGGATCCCACCGCGCACCTGGTGCTTCACGAGCTGATCCACGGTGAGCGGCTGGTGAACGACCTGGACCTGAGCTATCGGATGCTCGTGAAGGTCGCCGGCCTGCTCGTCGCCCATCCCGGGCGGGTCCACGTGCTGCTCGCCAACCATGAACTCGCCCAGATGGCCGGCCACTCGGTGTCCAAGGGCGCGGGCTGCATGACGACGAAGTTCAACGAGGGACTCGCATGGAGGTTCGGCGACGAGGCCGATCTCGTCGCCCACGCCGTGGCCGAGTTCGTCCGGGCGATGCCGCTCGCCGCGAGGAGCGAGAACGGGATCCTGTGCGCCCACTCGCTTCCGGGGCCGGGGATGATGGATCGATTCGACATCGGGATCCTCGACCGCGAGCTCGAGGACCGCGACTACGAACCCATGCACGGCAGCGCCTGGATGATGGTCTGGGGACGAGGACACACGGAGGCGCAGGTCGAGTCGCTGGCGGAACGTTGGAACGTCGAGTTCTTCTCGCTCGGGCATGCCTTCGTCGAGAACGGGATCGGGATCGGCGGTCCTCGGACGATCCTCCTCAACTCCGATCACGAGCGGGCCATGGTGCTTCCGATCGATCTCTCCGACGCGCCGCCCTCCGTGGAATCCGCGCTGTTCTCGGCGCTTCCGCTGGCCGGCCTCGGAGCCGAGGATTGAGACCCGAGACGATCCCGGGAGCGGGACCGATCCTCGCGATCGAGCTCTCCCAGCGGCTCGGCGGGGTCGCCGTGGCGCGGGGCGGGCTCGTTTCGGCCCGTCGCGAGGTCGTCGGTGGTCGTCGGGATCGCGACGAGCTCCTGCCGGCGATCGCGGAGGTCCTGGACGAGGGTTCCGTCGCCGCCCGCGAACTCGAGGTCGTCGCCGTGGATGTCGGGCCGGGTGGCTTCAGCGGGCTGCGGGTCTCGATCACCGCCGCACAAGCGCTGGCGGAGGTGTCCGGTGCGGCGGTGGTCGGGGTCCCGGGCGCGGAGGTGGCGGTCGGCTCCACGATCGATGGTGACGGCGACGCGGCCATTCGAACGGTCGACGTGATCTCGGCGACCAAGTCGGGCACGGCCTGGTCCACTCGACTGCGGAGGGGCGAGGGCGACGACGCCTGGTCGACGGTGGGAACCCCCGGACTGATCGATCGGCCCACCGAGGAGATGCCCGATGTCCTCCTCGCGGACGAGCATCTCGATGCGTCCTGGAGGTCGGCATATCGGGAGGCGGGCGTCGAGATCCGCGTGCCCGTGCTTCGACCCGAGGCGATCGTCGACCTGGTCGTCCGACATGACGGGCGGTCGGCACCATCGTCGTGGATCCACTCCGACGACGCGGCGTCGCTGCGGCCGCTGTACCCACGCGACCCGGAGGCGGTCCGCCTCTGGCGAGCTCGAAGCGGCCGATAAGACGCCTCCGATCCGGATCCGGTCCATCCGGGGACTGAAGCCGGACTTCCCGGATTCCTTCCGCGGGTTTCGGCTGTGATCTCTGGGGCGGGTCTTACCGCCGGGGGTCCCGGTTCGGTGGCCGGATCCTTCCCACCTCCTCAAGCCGTCCCTTCGATGGTCGATGGAACTCCCATCAACGTCGCGGCGATGTCGTCGCGATTCGATTCGTCCCGTCGCACGGGTGGCGTGTCGCCACGCTCGCGAACGGGACGGGACGGACTCGACCGCCATGAACCGCGGTCGGTCCGGGACCGGAGAGGAGATTCCGATGGACTTCGAGCCCGACACGTCGAACCTGGGTGATGCGCGAACCGACGAGCACCCGACTCCGAGGATCCTCGTCTTCGTCTCGCAGCCCGAGACGATGACCGTCGCCGCCCTCGTGGAGGCCGGGACCGACTGGACCTGCCAGGTCGCCGATTCCCTCGACACGCTCCACGGCAAGCTGGTGGAGGAGACCTTCGACGTCGTGCTGCTTCCGAGCAGCGACTGCGACGAGGAGATCGCCGGCACCGTTCGACGCCTTCAACCGTCCGCCTCCTTCCTCGTCGCGGCCGGTGCCGCGGGCATCGAGGAGGTCACCCGCACCATGAGACTCGGCGCTTCGGACTTCCTCCGGGGGGATCTCGACTCCGACCAGGTGGAGGAACGGCTCTTCCAGGCGGTCTCGCGGAGCCGGGAGAACGACGCCCGCAAGCGACTCGGCCGCCGCATCGCGGAACTGAGCCGGCGACTCGACCAGGGTGCCGATTCCGATTCCGGGGCCTCGGTCGAGGACCAGGTCGTCCCGGGTCCGACCGCGTCGGACGACTCCACGATCGAGATGTGCAGCGAGTTCCGGACGCTGATCCGCCAGGAACTGGACGTCGAGGACCTGCTTCGGACCTCGCTCGAGTACCTGCTCGTGAAGACCGGGCCGACCAACGCCGCGGTGTTCCTCGCGGGAGGCGACGGCCGATTCGGTCTCGGTGCCTACGTCAACTACGAGCACTCCCGGAAGTCGGTGGAGCCGATGCTCCAGCGTCTCTCCGACGAGGCCTGCCCGCGCATGACCGAGGAGCAGGACATCCTTCGCTTCGAGGACGCCTCGGCCTTCATCCGGGACTGCGAGCTCGGCGAGGACGTTCCCGACGACGTGGAGATGATCGCGATCCCGTGCCGTCACGACGGCGAGTGCCTCGCGATGATGTTCATGTTCCGCGACGCCTCGAACGGCTTCGACGACGCCGTCGGGAGCGCGCTCGATTCGCTGCGAGGGATCCTCGCCGAACAGCTCGCCACGCTGATCCGGGTCCACAACCGCATGGAGCAGGACTGGCCGGAGGAGCCCGAGGACGAGTGGAACGAGTTCGAGGGCTGACCGAGGCCTGAACCAGGGCTGGATCAGGACCCGTCGACGTCGCGTCGCGCGAGGATCGTGACCCCTCCGGTCGTTCGATCCCCGACGGACACCAGGACCTCGAGCCCCGGCTCCGCGGGCACGACGAGTTCGGTCGTGGACCCGAACTTGATCATGCCGAAACGCGCCGCACGCCGGAGGCGGTCCCCCGGAGCGAGGGGGCACACGATGCGACGGGCGATGGCTCCCGAGACCTGTCGGACACCGATCGGCGTCCCGTCGTCCAGTCTCAGGCGGATGAGGTTGCTCTCGTTCACCCGGGCGGATTCCTCCGACCGTGCGTCGAGGTACCGGCCGGGCCGGTGATGGATCGACTCGACGACGGCGTCGGCCGGGGACCGGTTCAGGTGGACGTCCAGGACGCTCAGGAAGATCCGGATCACGACGGCCGGGCCGTCGTCGGTCGCCTCGTGGGCGTCGACGCGCTCGATCGCGCTGATCCGTCCGTCGGCCGGGGAGACGAGGTCGCGGGGATCGTCGCTCGCCGGTCTCCGTCCGAGTGGATCCCGGAAGAAGCCCGCGACCGCGATCCAGCCGAGGCCCAGGGGCACGAGGGCCCACCACCATCCGAGGACGACGGCCGGGACCCCGAGCAGGACGAGAACGGCCGTCGCGAATCCCCATTCGCGACGGCCGTGGTGAGTCAGAAGCACGGTTGCAAGCCTTCCTTGCCGGACGAGGCCGGTCGTCGGATCACTCGGAGGCCTTCCCGATGAAGAATCCGAGGAGGCCGAAGATGAGGAGGCCACCGAGGAGGCCGCCGAACCAGACGAGCATGCTGCCCGTCATCATCTCGGAGACGGCGGGAAGGGTGTCGGTGCCCGAGACCATCGCCATCAGGCCGACCAGGCAGAGCGAGGCGACGGCGACGATGCCCATGCCGACCGCGAGGCCGGACCAGCCACCGTCGTAGGTCTCGACCACCACCGGGACGTTGGCCGCGATCCCCATGCTGCTCATGTCGTCCGTCGAGGAGGGAGCGTCGCCGCCCACCGCCTCGAACAGGCCGCTCGCGCTGGCGGGGGCGCCGCTGTCGTCGTTGGAATAGACCTCGTCGAGGAGTTCCGCCCCGAGCGAGGTGTCGTCGGATTCGCGGGTCAGGTCGAGCAGGCCGCTGCCGCTGCCGACCGTCTCGAGGGAGAGGTCGTCGTCGAGGAGATCGTCCCCGGACTTGGCATCGTCGGCTTCGAAGGCGCTGACGCCGGTGCCCATCGCGCTGCCCGCGAGGAAGCTGTCGTCGCCCGCGGGGGCGGAGTCCTCGAGGCCGATGTCGTCGAGACCGCCGCCGAGGTCGAGGTCCATGCCCTCGTTGTCGGACTCGGCGGAGAGGTCCATCGCGGGGGCCGATCCGGAGAGGCTCAGCGGATCGGACTCGCCACTGTCCTCGAGGGCGATGTCGAGATCGCCGAGGTCGTCTTCCTCGGACGCCATCATGTCGATCTGCTCGACCCGGAACATGTCCTGGTCTTCCTGCTTGAAGGACTGCACGGCACCGCTCTGGGCCATCTCGAGCAGGTCGTCAACGCTCTTGCCGAGCTTCGCTGCGGCCTCTTCGGCCGTGTAGAACATCTTCGCCATGTCAGGTCCGATTCCTGATCCGTCGGCCAGGCGGCCGTCGGGGGTTCGTGGGCGTCCGGGCCGAGCTGACCCGAGCGAGGGAGGCAAGGGTACCCCGGTCCCGAAGCACCTGCAAGAACCCGATTCGCAGCCCCACGGCGACCGGATCCCCCTCAGAATGGTGTCATGGCGGCCACCCCCCGCGATTCCCACCCGAAGCCCCCGTTCGACGACGCGAGGTCGGTCGAGCGGGAGATCGTCCAGCCCCTCCTCGCCTGGTTCTCGACCTCCGCCCGGGATCTCCCGTGGCGCCGGCGAACATCCCCCTGGCGGACCCTCGTGAGCGAGTTCATGCTCCAGCAGACGCAGGTGTCGCGGGTCGAGGAGCGATTCGAGGCCTTCCTCGATCGCTACCCGACGCCCGCGGCGATGGTGGCGGCGGGGGAGGCCGACGTCCTCGCGGCGTGGGAGGGCATGGGGTACTACCGACGGGCCCGGTTCCTGCACGCCACGGCGAAGGCGATCGTGGATGAACACGGAGGGGAGGTGCCCGCGGATGCCGCGGCGTTGCTGGCGCTTCCCGGCGTCGGGCGGTACACGGCCGGGGCCATCGCCTCCATCGCCTTCGACCTCGCCGAGCCGATCGTCGACGGAAACGTCGCGCGGGTCGTCGCCCGCCTCGGGGGCCTCGACCTGGTCGCCGACGACCCGGAGCTCCTCGAAGCCTCCTGGGCGGCATCGAAGGTCATGGTGGGAGCGACGCCGCGACCGGGTCGCGTCAACGAGGCGGTGATGGAGCTCGGCGCGACGGTGTGCACGCCCGCGTCGCCTCGCTGCGACGGGTGTCCGCTGGCCACCGCCTGCCGGGCTCGAGCGGCGGGCATCGAGACCGACGTCCCCCGACCGAAGCCCCGGCCGGTGCGGACCGTCATCCACCTTCACCTGGTGCTGGTTCGTCGAGGCGACGAACTGCTGCTCGAACGTCGACCTCGCGGGGGGATCTGGGGCGGACTCTGGCAACCGATCGGCGTCGAGTCCGAGGTCGAGCTCGAAGCCGACGCGGTCGCCTCTCGCCTCGGCGACTGGTGCGAGGCCGCGGTTCCCATCACGCGGGTCCGGAGACTTCTGACCCATCGGGAAGTCCACCTCCACCTGTTCGAGGCGACGGCGACGAACGACGGGACGCCCGCGGAGGGGCTGCCTGACCGGGGCTGGTTCGATCGGGGCCGGGCCGCCGAGCTGGGCTGTCCCAAGCCGGTCCGCGGATTGATCGACGAGTTCGGCTGGTCGGCCACCGGTTCGGACGAGTCCTCGACGTGACCGGAACGGGCCCGGTCCCGACTCAGGATCCGCCGACGGCCGCGGCCGTGCTCTCGCGTTCGTCCTTCTCCTCGCGGCCGCCGGGATAGACGATCCGGGAGTGGTAGATCGCGCAGAGGGACTTGATGATCGAGTCCGCGATCACCCGCAGGTCGCTGAAGGTCAGCTCGCACTCGTCGAGCTGTCCGTCGTCCAGCCGTCGCCGGGACATCGTCCGCACGAGCGTCTCGATCCGACTCGGGGTGGGGTCCTTCATGGTCCGGGCGGCACTCTCGATGCCGTCGCACAGAAGGAGGATCGCCGCCTCCTTCGTCCGGGGCTTGGGCCCCGGGTATCGATACGAGAACTCCTCGACCTCCTCGCCCTCGTCCGCCGCGGCCTCGCGGGCCGCGTGGAAGAAGTACTCGACCAGCGAGGTGCCGTGGTGGCTCTCGATGAAGTGTCGAAGCACGCGGGGCAGACCGTACTCCTGGGCGAGCTCGAGTCCGTCCTTGACGTGCCCGATGATCACCAGCAGGCTCATCGCCGGGCTCAGCTTGTCGTGCTTGTTGTCTCCACCGATCTGGTTCTCGATGAAGTACTCGGGCTTGTTCAGCTTGCCGACGTCGTGGTAGAGCCCTCCGACGTAGACGAGGCGACTGTCGGCCCCGATGGACTCGGCGGCGCTCTCCGCGATCGAGGCGACCGCGAGCGAGTGGTTGTAGGTGCCGGGCGCCCGACTCTGCAGTTCGCGAAGGAGGGGCTGTCGCGTGTCCCGCAGTTCCGCGAGGGCCAGTCCGGTCGTGATGTCGAAGAGCTGCTCGATCGTGGGCATGACGCCGAGCATGATGAAGCCGGCGACGAGCGCCCCGGCGCCCGCGAGAACCGCTCCGGCCGCGATCTGGAGGGCCGCCCCGTCGGTCGAGAGCGGGGTGATCGCGAGCCCGGAGGCGAGGAACGCGATCATCGCGATGCCGCCCGAGATCACGGTGGCCCGGACGAACGCGCCTCGATTCGGGATCGTCGCGAGGAGCGACGCGAAGCCCGCACCGGTCGCGAGGATCGCGATGGTGGTCGAGGGACTGCCGCCGGTCGAGACGGTCATCGCGATCGCGAGGAGGACCGAGGCGAAGATCGCGATCCTGCGGTCGTACGCGAGGGCGAGGGTGATCGACAGGAGGGAGACCGCGAGGCTGGAGCCGAACGGGCCCAGCCTCGGGATCATCACCGCGAACGCCGTTCCGATCCCGGTCGCGGCGACCAGCAGGAGGACGACGACCGCGAGGCGCGAGGTCGATCGGGCGATCGGTCCGTAGAAGATGACGCCGTGCCCGGCGAGCATCAGGACGAGGACGGTCGAGAGGAGGATCCACCCGGGCACCTGGCCCCAGCCACCGTCGACGAGGTTGCTGGAGAACGCGCGGGCCAGCGCCTCGCGGGCGGTCGCGAGGTCGTCCAGGCCGATGACCTCGCCGCGCCGGAAGATCACCTCGCCTGCGGGATGGTTGATCTCGACCATCGGGACTCGGGCGGCGGCGAGGTCCCCGGCCTCCCGGGTCGCGTCCGCATCGAAGGAGATCGTCGGTGCCGGCTTGGTCATCAGGGCCGCGGTCACGATCTTCGCGGCGGCGTTCGTGAATCCCGCGGTCTCGGCCAGACGCTCGATGGCGTTGCGAACCCCGGCGTCCCCGGACTCCGTGGTGAGGTCGACGGCTTCCGAGACCGCGATCGCCTCGGAGAGATCGATGGTCGGGGAGGCGGCGTCCGGTGATTCGCCGGGGGACGGCGTGGCGTCGGAAGCGGCGGCCTTCGGGCCGGCCTCCGCGATGACGTCGGTCGCACCGGTCGTCGCCGGAGGCAGGACGAGCCGGCTCGAGACGGTCGAGAACTTCTGGAACTCCTGGGAAGCGAGGAGCGGCTCCGTCGTCCAGAGCCGTCGGACGAACTCGTCCGTCCAGTCGCGCCAGTTCGGGGCGGCGTCGGGGCCGTTGGTTCCCGCGAATCGCTTCAGCACGGAGAGGGAGTCGTCCTTGAGTTCGAATCGGTCCCTGAGGTCGGGGGCGACCTCCTCGAGGATCGTGACCGACCGCACCGCCACCGGAAGCCCGGCGATCTTCGCGCGGAGGTCGTCGAGGACCGCGGCATTGGCCTGGTAGACGCGGGGGGCCGCGAGGCGGGCGACGTCCTGCTGCCGTCCGGTCTCCTCGAGATCCGGCAGGTCGAAGGCCCGAGGGTTGACGAGGCTGTCGGTGGCGACCTGTCCGACCCACACCCGGGGCTGGGTGCGGCCCCACACGACGATCGTGGTCAGGAGGACGGCGGCGACCACGACCGCGACGCCGCCGTAGGCGAACCGAGGCTGCCGAAGGAGTTCGGCAACCGACGGCGACTTGGGTCGGAGCGCCGCGGCGATGCGGCGTCGACGGTTCGGCCTCGACTTGAAGAATCTGCTGAGCACGGGGAAGCGTGGTCTCCGGTCTCGACTCGGTTCCGGCGGCGCCCGGCCTCCCGGAATCGCCTGCCACTCTATCCGTTGCGTCGACCCCACCGACTCGATTTCGATCGGCGGCCCCGGGCTTATCGGTCAGGCATGCCCGCTAGGATGCTCCCATGGGCCCTGACCCCACCGAATCGCCCTTCCTCGAGCCGCCTCCCCTCGTCCGGGCCGCGCGATGTCCCGGACCCGGGTTGCTGCTGTCGGTGCTGGCCGTCCCGGTCGCGATCCTCGGCTGCGGATCCCCGCCGCCTCCTCCCGCGGCGGCGAGCAACGAGATGTTCGACGGGGGAGTCGTCTCCACCGATCATCGGGACGGGGCATCCGCGATCGACGATCGATGGGCCTCGATCGTCCTCGACGGCGAGCAGGAGTCGGCGGTCCGGAAAACGTTCCGCGAACTCGTCCAGGGGCCGGTCGATTCCCTCGAGCCGGCGTTGCACGGGATTCGTTTCGACGACGTGCCGAGGGCGATGATCACCGCGGCGCCCCGGATCGAGACCGCCGTCCTGCGATCCGCGTTCGAGCCCGCCCGGGTGTCGGCGTCGTATCTCGATGTCCGGGGGCGGCGGGCGACCGCTTCCATCTCGCTGCGGACGCGGGGACCGGTGGCGTCGGTCGACTACCGGGTGCCCGGCGACGACGTCGCGGCCGTCCGGTCGAGCCAGCTGGTCGATCTGGAGGCACGCCTCGTCGACTCGACCTGGCGAAGCGATGCGGAGCTCACGGTCGACGGCGCCGAGGCGATCCTCCGTGCCTCGATCCGGGCGAACCGTGGTCGCATCGAGGCGATCGACCTCGATCCCGAGCAGTATCGGTACACCCTGCTGATGCTCGACGAGCAGGAGATGGACGTCGTCGTGCGGCGCGAGCCCCCCCCGAAGATCCTTTCATGGAGCGTCGACGTGGGCCTCTTCGGCGATCGGGACGCCGCGGAGTCGTTCGGCGTCGCCTTCGAGGACGCCTTGCGGGCCTGGGGAGCGACGCGAGAGCCGCCGGGGTCGAGGGCTCCGATGGACGAACGGGGCTAGCCGGCCAGCATCGACTCGATGGTGGCGGCCGCCCGAAGGAGCCGGGCGTCCTCGAAGGCCGGCGCCTGCAGGTGGAGGCCGATGGGAAGCCGGCTTCCGCCGTCCTCCACGTCGCCGGCCGGGATCGAGATCGCGGGAATGCCGGCGATGTTCGCGTTCACGGTGTAGACGTCGTTGAGGTACATCGACACGGGATCGAGTCCGGCGCCGATCGCGAACGCGGGGGTCGGCGTCGTCGGCCCGAGCAGGACGTCGCACTGCTCGAAGGCCTGGTCGAACTCCTGCTTGATGAGCCGGCGGACCTGGAGGGCCCGCTTGTAGTAGGCGTCGTAGTAGCCCGCACTCAGCACGTAGGTCCCGAGCATGATCCGCCGTCGCACTTCGGGGCCGAATCCCTCGGTCCGCGTGCGTGCGTAGAGGTCCTCGAGGCCTTCACCCGGCACCGCCGCCGCCCGGTGTCCGTATCGGATGCCGTCGAACCGCGTGAGATTGCTGCTCGCCTCCGCCGGCGCGATGATGTAGTAGGTCGAGATCCCGTGCTGGGTGAGCGGAAGCTCCACGTCGACGATCGTGGCGCCGGCCTCGCGGAGACGGTCGGCCAGGTCGGCCACGGACGCGTTGATGCCCGGATGGTTTCGATCGTCCCGGTGCTCGACCGGGATGCCGACTCGAAGTCCCGAGGGATCGAGCGGCCCCGACCCGAGGCAGGATTCCACCGGTCGGTCGGAAGTCGTCGCATCGGCGGGATCGAGACCGGCCATCGCCTCGTAGATCGCCGCCGCATCGCGAACGCTGCGGGCCAGTGGACCGATCTGGTCGAGGCTCGAGCCGAAGGCGACGAGGCCGTACCGGGAGACTCGACCGTAGGTGGGCTTGAAGCCCACGTTGCCGCAGAACGCCGCGGGCTGCCGGATGGATCCGCCGGTGTCGCTCCCGAGCGCGGCGTCGACGCAGTCGGCGGCGACCGCCGCGGCGCTTCCACCACTGGAGCCGCCGGGCACCCGATCCGGTGCGTGGGGGTTCCGGACCGGTCCCCAGGCGCACTGCTCGCTGGAGGAGCCCATCGCGAACTCGTCCATGTTCGTCTTGCCGACGACGATCGCGCCGGCCTCACGGAGCCTGGTCGCGCACGTCGCCTCGAACGGCGAGCGGTAGTCGGCGAGCATCCGAGAACTGCAGGTGGTCCGACCGTCCACGGTGCAGATGTTGTCCTTCACCGCGATGACCGCGCCGGCGAGCGGTCCCAGCGGCTCGCCGCGGCCTCGCGCCTCGTCGAGTCGCTCGGCGTCCCGCATCGCCGACTCCTCGAGGACGTCGTGGAAGGCGTTGATGCCGGGGTCGACCTCGGCGATCCGGTCGATGGCGGCTCTCGTTCGCTCGGCGGCGGCCACCTCGCCCGACTTGAAGCGGGCGACCCGGTCGAGGAGATCGTCGTTGGTTCGGTTCATGATCGTCTCGATGGAGGCCCGGGATCAGGCCCCGCCTTCTCCGAGCACCTTGGGGACCGCGATGAACTCGCCCTCGACCGCCGGGGCGAGTCCGAGGACGACGTCGCGATCGAGGACCGGCCCGGGCTCGTCCTCGGCGAGCCGGTTCACGATGGACTGGGGACGGGCCATCGGTTCGACCCCCTCGACGTCGAGCGAGGAGAGCCGATGGACGTGCTGGAGGATCGCGAGGAGATCGATTCGCGCGGACTCCAGCCCTTCGCCGTCGAGGGCGAGGCGGGAGAGCTTCGCGACCCTCGCGATGTCCTCGATCGAGGGCGGCTCGAGCCCCTCCGCGGCTGAATCGTGATCGGTCATGCCACGAAGAGTACCGACAGCCGCCACGTTCGGCGTGGCCGGAACCGGTAGGATCCGCGATCCCGTCCACTCTCGAACTCCCGGAGTCCATCATGCAGTCCGTCGACGACGAGCACACGACATCGGCGAACCGTTCGGAGGCATCCGACGAGACGCCGGACCGGGGACCCGGACCGAAGGGGCCGGGCATGGTCGTGTCCGTGATCTTCCGGGTTCTCGTCTCCCTCGTGATCCTCGCCGCCGGAGTCGCGGTGGCGGTCGGCCTGACCGCGACGGCTCCGGAGCCGGCGAGGGTCGACCAGGCCGCGCTCGCCACGCCGGTGATCACGATCGAGGCGAGGCCGGAGGCCATCGCTCGTCGCTGGCGGGGATTCGGCACGATGCGTCCCGCCACCATGTCGATGGTCCCGTCGAGGGTCGCCTCGACGGTCGAGAGCCTTCGCGACGGTCTCGACGTCGGGGTCGAGGTCCGGGAGGGCGAGGCGCTCGTCCTGCTCGACGCCGAGCACTACCAGCGACAGATGGAGTCCGCGGCCGAACAGACCGTCCAGATGGACGCGGAGATCGACCGGCTCGATTCCGAGCTCGAGACGGCGAAGGCTCGACTGGAGATCGGACGTCGCGAAGTGGAGCTGGCCGAACGCGACGTCGCGCGCGTCCGCGACGCGGGCGATCGCGGGGCCGCCCTGCCTCGGGAGATCGACGCCGCCGAGCAGCAGCTGCTGGTGGCCCGCCGCGGCGTGGTCGCGATGGAGGAGCTCGTCTCCTCCCTTCCGATGCGCCGTCGAGCGATGGTCGCGCAGCGCGACCAGTCCGAGAGTGCGCGGCGGCTGGCCGAGTCGCAGGTGGAGCGTTGCCGCGTCGTGGCGCCCTTCGACGGCGTCGTCGCCTCGGTCCTGGTCGAGATGGGCGAGCAGGTGGGGGCGGGAACCCCCATCATCCGGCTCTTCGACCCGACGAGGATCGAACTGCCGCTCCGGATCCCCGCGTCGGCTCGCGGGCGGATCGCGATCGGCGACCGGGTGATCGTCAATCGGACGGTGGTCGACGATCCGATCGAGGCGGCCGTCGTGAGGATCGCCCCGGAGGACGATGCCGGCAGCCGGACGATGACCGTCTTCGTCGAGATCGAATCCGACGGCGACCGGGTCGTCCCCGGCCTCTTCGTGCACGGCGAGGTGGTCGAATCGAAGGTCGATTCTCGGGCGGTGGTGCCGCGGAGATCGGTCGTGAACCAGCGCCTGATGCTGGTGGACGACGGACGGATCCGGTTCGAGCCCGTCGACGTGGCGTTTCCCCTGAACGAGGCCCGACCCTCGACCGGTCTCGCCGACACCCAGTGGCTGGTCCTCGAGGAGCCGCTGCCCGCGGGAAGTCGTCTCGTGGTGGACGGCGGCCGGTCCTTCGAGGAGGGCATGAGCGTCGACCCCCGTGATCCGGTGGCTTCGGCGCCCGACCGGGCCGGAGACGCGGCACCGTGAGCTTCCCCTCGTTCGGCGCACGAAACCCGGTTCCGGCCAACCTGCTGATGATGGTGCTCATCGTCGGAGGCATCTGGTCGGGGCTGAGCCTGCGCCGCGAGTTCTTCCCGGAGATCGATCCCGAGGCCGCCCGCGTCGAGCTCGTGTATCCCGGCGCCACCGCCCGGGAGCTCGAGGAGTCGATGGCCCGCAAGGTCGAGGATGCCATCGGCACCGTCGAGGACGTGAAGCGGATCGAGACCACGGTGAGCGAGGGCACCGGCGTCGTCGTCGTGAAGTTCCAGGAGGGCACCGACGTCGCGGAGGGGGTCTCGGACGTCGAGCGGGCGATCGAGCGGCTCTCCGACCTGCCGGACGAGGCCGAGAAGATCCGGGTGCTCGAGTTCGAGCCGAATCTCCCGGTGGTGATCGTGACCCTGTTCGGCGACACCGACGAGCGGACCCTCAAGCGAGGCCTGCGCCGGATCGCGGACGACCTCGACTCCCTTCCCGGCATGGGCTCCCAGCAGGTCTCCGGGCTGCGCGACTACGAGATCCGGATCGAGGTCGATCCCGATCGGCTCGTGGAGTACGGGATCCCGATCACCGAGGTCGCCGACGCGATCCGGGCGTGGATGCTCGAGCTGCCGAGCGGCACGGTCCGGGGGCGTGGAGGGAACGTCAGCATCCGGACCATGGGCGTCGAGGAGCGGGCGGAGGCGGTCGGCGAGATCGTCGTCCGGGCGCTGCCGGGCGGGGAGGCGATCCGGGTCCAGGATCTCGCCCGGCTCGAGGATGGATTCGTCGACGTCCCGGTGGAGGAGCGGTTCGTCGGCCAGCCCGCCGCGAGCATCACGATCTACAAGACCGGGAGCCAGGACGCGGTCCGCATCGCCTCCATGGCCTACGCCTACGCGGCGGGACGGCGAGGCGAGGCGTTTCCCGGCCCGATCTGGTCGAGCTGGCTGCAGGACGATCGATGGGAGGCGTACCGACTCGGTCGCGACTGCCCGGAGCCGCTCCCCGCGGAACTCGTCGTCCACAACGACCTCTCCCGGTTCATCCAGGGGCGGCTCGAGCTCCTGACCCGCAACGCGCTCCAGGGCGCGGCGCTCGTGTTCATCGCACTGCTCCTGGTCCTGAACCTGCGGGTCGCGTTCTGGGTCATGGTCGGCCTGTTCACCGCCATCTGCGGAACGCTGCTGGTGATGAATGCGCTCGGCGTGACGCTCAACCTGCTCACGATGTTCGGGCTGCTGGTCACGCTCGGCATGCTCACCGACGACGCGATCGTGGTGGCGGAGAACATCGCCGCCCGCGGGCAGCGAGGCGAGGAACAGGTCGACGCGGCGACGCGTGGCGGCGAGCAGGTGTTCTGGCCCGTGGTCGGCACGGTCCTGACGACGATCGTCGCGTTCATGCCCCTCGTCTTCCTCAAGGGCAACATGGGGAAGCTCCTCGGTGCGCTCCCGATCGTCGTCTTCTGCGCACTCCTCATCAGCCTCGTCGAGTCGATGATCATCCTGCCCTCGCACATGGTCCACGCCCTTCGCGGGATCCGATCGAGCGGCAGTCGAGGCCTCTTCGCGCTGGCGGACCGATTCTCGGCCTGGCGCGACGAGCGGATCGTGGCGCCCCTGACCGAGTCCTACGGTCGACTCGCGGCCCTCAGCGTCCGGTTCCGATGGGTGGCGACGTCCATCGCCCTCGCGGTCCTCGCGATCTCGCTGGGGATGGTGAGCGGCGGACGGGTGGAGTTCGTCTTCCTTCCCGTCGACGACGCCGAGAACGTCGTCGTGGATCTGCGCATGCCCGCAGGCACCGAACTCGAGTCGACGAGACGGGTCGCGCGGAGGATCGAGGACGCCGCCCGCCTCCAGCCCGAGGTCGTCTACACGAGCCTGTCGGTCGGGCAGAGCTTCGACATCAACACGGGGCTCGCGGATCCGGCGGCGAGTTCGATCGCCCAGATCTTCTTCGAGCTCTCGCCCATCGAGGATCGGGATCGGCCCAGCCCCGAGGTGATCGACGCGATCCGGACCGCGGCCGGCGACCTCTCCGAGGTCGAGCGGGTCTCCTGGCGGGAGATCGACGGGGGTCCCGGCGGGGCGGCGATCACCTTCGAGATCACCGGCGACGACGCTCCCCAGGTCGACCTGGCGGTCGAGGGGCTGAAGGACCTGCTCGCCGGCTTCGAGGGCGTCTACGACATCGCGGACGACGACGAACCGGGGGCCCGCGAGCTCCGGATCGCGTTGATCTCCTCCGCCGCCTCGCTCGGCATCGACGTGCGGGAGGTGGCCCGGCAGGTGCGCGGCGCGGTGTACGGACTCGAGGCCCACGTCTACAGCGCGGACCGCGAGGACATCGACGTCCGGGTCGTCTTCGACGAGGAGAATCGACGGTCGCTCGGTGGGGTCGAGGACATGTGGGTGATCGCCCGCGACGGTCGGGCGATCCCGTTTCGCGAGATCGCGACCATCGAGGAGGCCGAGGCGAGCTCGTCGATCCGCCGGATCGATCGACGCCGGGCGGTGAGCGTGACGGCGGAGGTGGACGCGTTCACCAGTCCGGAGTCGGTGGTCTCGGCGATGGCGCCGGGGCTCGATCTCCTGCGTGAACGGAATCCCGGCGTCCTG
This sequence comes from Planctomycetota bacterium, assembly GCA_036339295.1. GTDB lineage: Bacteria > Planctomycetota > Phycisphaerae > Phycisphaerales > SM1A02. The sequence goes on along the minus strand of JAYZBK010000079.1, from coordinate 13,133 downwards.
ATCGAGACCGGCGGTCGGCAGCAGGACGTCTACGACGCGTTCAGTTCGCTTCCGGTCGCGATGGGCGCCGCCTGCATCATGATCTACGTGATCCTCGCCTGGCTCTTCGGAAGCTACCTGCAGCCGTTCGCGGTGATGCTGGCGATCCCGTTCTCGCTCATCGGCGTCGTCTGGGGGCACTGGATCCTCGGCTTCCAGCTGACCTTCCTGAGCCTCATCGGGGTGGTGGCGCTCGCGGGCGTCGTGGTGAACAACTCCCTGATCCTCGTCGAGTTCTTCAACCTGAATCGTGCCTCGGGCCTGTCGCTCGAGCGGTCGCTGGTGGAAGCCGGGAAGCGGCGACTCCGTCCGATCGTCCTGACGACCACCACCACGATCCTCGGGTTGACCCCGCTGATGCTCGAGCCGAGCTTCCAGGCACGCTTCCTGGTCCCGATGGCGATCTCGATCACCTGGGGACTCGCGAGCGCCACCTTCCTCACGCTGCTCCTGCTTCCCGCGATCCTCGTGATCGCGGACGACCTCGTGGGCCTCTTCCACTGGCTCTGGTTCGGGACGACCCGCGAGGAGCGGAGTTCGCGGACGCCGCCCCCGGCCACCTGATCAGGCGTGCCGCAGGGGATCCCGGTCGCGGCGCGACACTTCGACCTCGAGGCCGGGAAGGGCCTTCAGGAGTCGTCGGCGAAGCACCTTCAGCCAGCCTCGCTCGGTGTTGGTGTGACCCGCGAGGATCACCGAGCAGCCCGCCGCGGCGGCGGCGAGGACGTCATGGTGCTTCAGCTCGCCGGTCACGAAGACCGTGCATCCGCGATCGATCGCGTCCTGCAGCAGGCTGCCGCCGCTTCCGGCGCAGACGCCGACGAGCCGATGGCGTCGTCGAGGTGGGGGGTCGTGCACGGCGAAGCGTCCACCGGAGAGGCCGGTCCGGAGCCGTTCCACCAGTTCCATCGTGGTGGCTCCGGGGTCGAGGGTCGCGACGCGACCGGTGCCGACCCGGGGATCGGGACGGGCCGAGAGCTCGTGGATCTCGATCGGCGGTTCCTCGTACGGATGGGCTCGACGAACGGCGTCGAGGGCGTCGCCGAGTTCGTTCGAACCGCAGACCAGTTCGAGGCGGATCTCCTCCACCGCTTCGTGTCGACCCGGGCGTCCGATGACCGGGGAGGTCCCCGGACCGCCTCGGAAGCGGCCGGTCACCGGCATCTCCGTGCTGCAGTGGTCGTAGTCGCCGATGCGCCCGGCTCCGGCGGAGGCGGCCGCCGAACGAACCGCCGCCTCCGTGCCCTTCGGCGTGAAGGTGACGATCTTGAACCGCTCGGATCCCGGGAGGCTCGAGGCCGGGTGCATGGCGCGTCCCGAGGTCGCGCCGAGGCGGTCGAGAAGCCAGTCGTTCACGCCGCCAATCGCGGCATCGGCCGAGGTGTGGGGCGAATGGACCGCGACGCCGGCACGGGCGAGGGCCAGCAGGTCGCCGCCTCCGGGTCGATCGTCGGTGAGCGACTTGAGCGGTTCGAAGATCGGCGGGTGGTAGGCGACGACCGCATCGCACCCTCTTTCCAGCGCTTCCTCGACGACCGCCGAGGTGAGGTCGATGCAGAGGAGGACCTTCTCCACCGGCTCGGCACGAACGCCGACAAGGAGGCCCGTGTTGTCCCAGGGCTCGGCCAGGCGCTCGGGGAGCATCTCGTCCAGGGTGCGGGTCAGGGCGTCCACCGTCGGCCGGGTCGTCATGCCGACCACGGTACCGGCATCTCCCGGTCCGATCCCGGACCACCGGAACTTCACGATTCCGCCGGGACATTTCGAGATCCCGCGACTAGTCTCCCTTGGGCGGGGAGGGTGGCCCGGACGGATCCGGTGCCCATCCCCTCCGACCCGCTCGGCGCCCGCATGGAGGTCCTCGCCTTGACCCGACCGGTCGATTCCCACGTCGTCACGACCGCATCCACCCCGACCGAACCAGGTTCCACTCCGGCGAACGAGAAGTCCGTCGTCAGCGAGAAGGACCGGAAGCACTTCGTCCTCGACACGAACGTGCTGCTCCACAATCCGAGTTCTATCTTCAAGTTCGCCGAGCACGAGGTGGTCATTCCACTCACGGTGATCGAGGAGCTCGACCGCTTCAAGAAGAACAACGACGAGACCGGCCGCAACTCCCGGCAGGTCATCCGCGCCCTGGACGATCTCCGGTCCAAGGGCCGCCTCTTCGAGGGGGTTCCGTGGAACGACCACGGCGGATCGGTCCGCATCCATCGGTGCGACCGTGACCGGGCGTTCTCCCTCGACCTCGACATCGCGGACAACCGCATCCTCGGGGTCGCCCACGAGCTTCACGAGGCCGGCCTGCACACGATCTTCATCTCCAAGGACATCAACGCCCGGGTGAAGTGCGACGCCCTCGACATTCCCGCCGAGGACTTCGCGCACGACCGGGTCGACGCCGACTGGCTGCACACGGGCTGGATCCAGATGGTCGTGCCCGGCGAGGTGATCGACGATCTCTACGACGAGCGGCAGGTGCATGCCAGCCGGCTCGAGATGCACGCCGCGACGACGCCGGACGGGACGGTGATCGAGAACCCGGTCGTCCTGCCGAACCAGTTCGTGATGCTGGTCGACGAGGGCGACCAGTCGCACACCGGTCTCGCCCGGCTGCTGGCGGACACCGGACACGTGATTCCCGTGACCGGTCCCCGCAAGCCGGTGCAGGGAGTGATGGCGAGGAACCTCCAGCAGAAGATGGCGCTCGACCTCCTGCTGGACGACGACGTCAAGCTCCTGACGATGATCGGTCCCGCGGGATCGGGGAAGACCCTCCTCGCCCTCGCGGCCGGGCTGCAGAAGACGATCAAGGAGGAGCGGTACGACAAGATGCTGACCGCCCGGCCGATCATGCCGCTCGGTCGGGACATCGGCTACCTGCCCGGCGACAAGGACGAGAAGCTCGCGATGTGGATGCAGCCGATCTTCGACAACCTCGCCTACCTGCTCTCCACCCGGGGAAGCCAGTTCAACGACGCCGACAGCCGGAGCGCCGAGCAGAGACTCGATCAGCTCTTGGCCACCGGACGGGTCGTCCTCGAGCCGATCACCTACATCCGCGGCCGTTCCATCCCCCACCAGTTCATCATCGTCGACGAGGCCCAGAACCTCTCCCCGCACGAGGTGCGGACGATCGTCAGCCGCGTCGGCGAAGGCACCAAGATCGTGCTGTGCGGCGACATCGGCCAGATCGACAGCCCGTACCTCGACGCCTCGAGCAACGGCCTGAGCCACGTCATCGAGAGCATGAAGGCCCATCCGATCGCCGGCCACGTGACCCTGGACCGCACCGAGCGGAGCGAACTGGCCTCGATCGCCGCCGAATTGCTCTAGCGGCGGGCCGCCGGGAGCCGACGCTCGCGGTGGGTGCTACCCTTTCGGCGGGCGGGACCCGAACCGCCGATCCCTCGATCCTCGTGGAGACGAACCGACGTGAGCACGCTGCAGACGAGCAATCCCATTCTCAACGAGAACACGCTGCGCGGCGGCGACTGGTGGAACGACACCGCCGCCACCGAGACCGCCAGCATCTCCGGGATCGTGAACAAGACCGGGTTCCTCGCGATGGCGATGACCGTGGCCGGAGCCGGCGGATACGCGCTGGTGAAGGCGAACCCCTGGCTCATGTTCCCGCTGATGATCCTGAGCCTCGTCGTGGGACTCGGGGCGATCTTCTTCATTCGCGGCAGTGCCACGAGGGCCAGGAACCTCGGCTTCGCCTACTCGATCGTGCAGGGCCTGTTCCTCGGCGGCTTCGCCGTGATGCTGGACGGGATCCTCGCCCAGCAGGGGATCGCGGCGGCGGGAGGGGTCGCCCTCCAGGCGTTCGTCGTGACGATCGGCTGCCTGGGCTCCATGCTCTTCCTCTATCGGGCCGGCATCCTCAAGGGCGGCGCGATGTTCCAGAAGGTGCTCTCGGTGGCGACGCTCGGCGTGATCGTGGCCGCACTTCTGTCGTTCGTGCTCAGCTTCTTCGGCATCGACACCATGCTCTTCAACCTCGGCAACGCCTTCGGCGGGGGCAGCGCCCCGTGGATCGGCCTCGGGGTGACGGGTGCGATCCTCATCCTGGCGTCGTTGTGGCTGATCGTCGACTTCCGGCAGGCGGACGAGCTGGTCGCGAGCAACGCCCCGAAGGAGACCGAGTGGTACGTCGCCTTCGGCCTCATCGTGACGATCGCCTGGATCTACTTCGAGGCGCTGAAGCTCGTCTACTACATCGCCGCGATGTCGAATCGCGACTGACGCTCGAGTGGATGACGGTCGGGGGGCAGGCGGCGAAGTCGCCGCGGTCTCAGGCCGTGAGGGCCTGGACCCGGGTCGTGACGTCGCCGATCCGCGAGATCTTGACGCCGAAGTTCTCGCCGACCTTCACGGCCAGCCCCGATCCCACGGGCTTGTTGTTCACGAGGACCCGGAGGTCCCCCTCGCTCGACTGGGGGAATTCGATGATCGCCCCGTGGACGAGGTTCACCGCCTCGGCGAGCGACATCTTGCGGCTCGCGACCTCCACGATCAGCGGGACTTCGAGGGAGAGGATGGCATCGAGATCGTCGGGCATGTCGGTCCGGCCGTCGAGGTGCGGGAATCGGGTCTCTCCCCTACATCGGCTTCCTGGCCGCCCCTGGTTCACTGGGGAGGCTCCGGATGGCCCGGGATCGACCGGGAATGGGGTGTTCGGACCACAGGAAGATCCCCGGACGGCCCGGGTCGTTCACGGGAATGGGGGATTGGGGTGCTTGGAGCACACCGGGGGGCAGCCGTCGCAGGGAAGGCGAGTCCGGGAATCGGATCGGCTTCCGGGACCGCCGGAGGCGATCAGTCGCCGGTGTATCGCTTGAAGACGAGGCTGACGTTGTGGCCGCCGAAGCCGAAGGAGTTGTTGATCGCGTAGTCGATCGGTCGCTCCTGGGCCTCGTTCGCGACGAAGTCGAGGTCGAAGCCCTCGTCGGGCGACTCGAGGTTGATCGTCGGGGGGAGGGTCCCCGTGGCGAGGGCCTTGACGACGGCGACGCTCTCGAGGCCGCCAGCGGCTCCGAGGGCATGCCCGGTCATCGACTTGGTGCTGCTCATCGCGAGCCGGTCGGCGTGGTCGCCGAAGACGGCCTTCACCGCACGCACCTCCGCGGAGTCCCCGAGCGGGGTCGAGGTTCCGTGGGCGTTGATGTAGCCGATCTGGTCGGCTTCGAGCTCGGCGTCCCTGAGGGCGTGGGCCATCGCGCTCCGGGCACCGACGCCCTCCTCGTCCGGCGCCGCGAGGTGATGGGCGTCGCCGCTGGATGCGAATCCGACCACCTCGGCGTGGATCGTCGCGCCCCGGGCCTTGGCGTGCTCCAGGTCCTCGAGGACCAGGACCGACGCCCCTTCGGCCAGGACGAATCCGTCGCGGTCGCGGTCGAACGGCCGCGAGGCGGCGGTCGGATCGTCGTTCCGGGTCGAGAGGGCCTTCATGGCGGCGAAGGCGCCGATGCAGAGGCGACTCACCGCGGCCTCGGTGCCGCCGGCCAGCATCACGTCGGCATCGCCGCGTTGGATCGAATGGAAGGCGGCGCCGATTGAATGGCCGCCGCTTGCGCACGCGGTCGCAGTCGCGATGTTGGTTCCGCGGAGGCAGTGACGGATCGAGACGTTGCCCGCACAGGCGTTCACCATGAGCTTCGGCACGGTGAAGGGGTTGATCTTCCGCGGGCCGGTCTTCAGGAGCTTCTCCAGCCCGACCTCGATCGTGATGATCCCGCCGACGCCGGACCCGATGGCGACGCCGCGCCGGGAGTGGTCGCCGGTCTGGAAGTCGATGCCCGAGTCCTTGGCCGCTTCCTCCGCCGCCACGAGGCCGAGGAGGCATGCCCGGTCCATCCGCTTGGCCTCGCGGACGTCGACGCAGTGCGACGAGTCGAGATCGTCGACTTCGCCGGCGAAACGCACGGTCCACTCGTCGTCCTGTTCGAACGCCGTGATGGGTCCGATGCCGGAGCGGCCCGACAGCATGCCCTCCCAGGTGGAGGCGACGTCGCTGCCGAGGTCGGTGATGGCGCCGAGTCCGGTGACGGCGACTCGACGAAGGGTGATCGTCCTCATGGTGCTTCGTGGCGACCGTCCACCCCCTTCGGGGCGGTGGTGCAAGCTGCGACGCGCCTGGCGTCGCGGGTCCGGATCAGCTCTTGTTCAGGTTGGCCTTGATGAACTCGATCGCCTCGCCGACCGTCTGGATCTTCTCGGCGTTCTCGTCCGGGATGGAGGTGTCGAACTCGTCCTCGAACTCCATCACCAGCTCGACGGTGTCGAGGCTGTCGGCGTTGAGGTCGTTCGTGAAGCTCGTCTCTCGAGAGAGCTCGCCCCGCTCGACGCCCATCTGCTCGGCAACGATGTCGATCACCTTTGCTTCGATCTCGGCTTCAGTCACGATTCGGTCTCCTGTCGGTCCCGGCTCGGGACAGATTTGGGGAAAATATAGCGGACATGGGCGGTGGCGTGGGATCCGAGGGGATTTCCCGGGCCGCCTGGGCGGCCTTTTCGGGCCCCCGTCGGGGGCCTCGGCCGTCAGATCACCAGCCCTCCATCGACGACGAGGACCTGCCCCGTCACGTACCCGGCGGCATCCGACGCGAGGTAGGAGACCGCCGCGGAGATGTCCTCCGGCTCGCCGAGCCGGCGGACGGTGATTCGCTTGGCCATCTCGGACTCGTTGCCCGAGACCAGCGTCTCGGTCATGTCGGTCTTGACGAAGCCCGGGGCCACCACGTTGGCGGTGATCCCCTTCGCCCCCAGTTCCTTGGCGATCGACTTCGTGAATCCGATCAATCCCGCCTTCGCAGCGGCGTAGTTGGCCTGGCCGGCGTTCCCGGCGATGCCGCTGACCGACCCGACGTTCACGATCCGGCCGTGGCGGCCCTTCATCATGGGCCGGGCGGCGGCTCTGCAGGCCGAGAAGATCGACCGCAGGTTGATGTTGATGACGGCGTCGAAGTCCTCGTCCGACATCCGCAGCAGGAGCCCGTCCCGGGTGATGCCCGCGTTGTTCACGAGGACGTCGAGGCGACCGGAGGTCTCCGCGATCTCCTCGACGAGTTCGCCGAGGGCGTTCCCCTCGCCGACGTCGCAGGTGCGGAACTCGGCCGAGCCTCCCGCGTCCGCGATCTCCTCGACGAGGGTCCCGAGTGGATCGGCGGACCTGGCCACCGCCACCACGTGCATGCCGTCGGCGGCCAGTCGGGCGGCGATGGAGCGGCCGATCCCTCGGCTGGCACCCGTGACGATGGCTAGACGCTTGTCGATGACACGGCTCCGCAGGGCGGTTCGAGGCGGGAGGAACAGAAGGCGACGAGTGTATCGATTGGGTGCGGAGGCGTCCCGGTCGGCTCGACGCGGAGAGGGAGCCTCTCCGGGAACGAGACGAGGACCTCCGTTCGGTCGAACGGAGGCCCTCGAGCAGGTCCTGCGAGTTGCTCAGCGGCCGATGGGGCCGCCGGGTCCCTGCGGGTTGGGATCGACCGCGGGGCCGGTGGGTCGCTTGCGGCCGGGCTGGCCGCCGCCCCCGCCCGCGGGTCGGTTGCCGGTCGGGCCGGAGGCGGAATCCTCCTCGTCGGTGAGATCGGTGCTCGCGATCTCCACCACCTCGTCGGGCTCGAGGGCCCTGGCCCATTCGCCTTCCATGACCTCGATCCAGGCGGCGATCCAGTTGTCGCCGCTCAGTCGATCCACGATGTCGCGGGGGGCGGGGACGGAGTCGAACCGGGCGCCGTCGGTGGTCGGGTCGCCGTCGACCGTGTAGGTCCAGAGCTGGGCCTCGAAGTCGCCGTCGACCATGATGATCGCGAGGGCGCAGTCGCCGATGGAGGCGGGGCCGGTCTGGACGTTGATCGCCATGATGCCTTCGGTCGCGTCGCGGAAGGCGCCGGACTCGTCCATCCGCTCGAGGAGGATGGCATCGGGGCCGCTCATCAGGCTTCCCAGCTGGGCCGCGTCGCCCTTGGCGAGCCCGTCGAAGAACCGGAGCACCGCGATCCGCTCGGCATCGGTGTCCGGGGCCTGCTCCTCGGGGAGGGAGACGCGGGGATCGATGCCGAACTTCGCCACGAGCTCCGAGACCGGCGTGACGCTCGGCGGCGGCGGCGGCGGGGGCGGCGGGGGTGCCTTCGGGGCGACGACCACCGGCGCGGGCGGGGGTTCCTCGCTTCCGCATCCGGAGAGGACGAGGGACATCCCGAGGATCGCGGCACCGGCGATGCCGCGATTGGCGGGGTCACGAAACGGGTTCGGTGTCCGGTTGGTCATGACTGGTGACCTCCACGGTCTTGTCGATTCGTCGGAACAGCCCCTTGAGCACCTTGCCGGGGGCGAGTTCATGCACGCTGGGTCGATCGTCCTCGGCGGTCTCCGCGAGGGTTCCCGCGAGCGCCGAGCAGTTCTCCGACCATCGTACCGGGCTGGTCAGCTGTTCGATCAGCCGTTGCTTCAGAAGTTCGGGATTGTCGGGCTCGTGGGGGGTCCCCGTGACGTTGGAATAGACCACCGTCGAGAGGGGTTCCAGGTCGATCTCGGCGAGGGCCTTCGCCATGCCCTCGGCCGCCGGGGCCATCAGGGGGCTGTGGAACGCCCCGGCCACCGCCAGGCGACTGGCCCGGAGACCGAGCCGGCCGGCCGTCTCGACCGCTCGATCGCAGGCGGAGGCCGACCCCGAGACCACGACCTGGCCCGGGGCGTTGAAGTTGGCGGGCACGAGGACGTCGTCGTTCCTCGCCTCGTCGCACACTTCGTTCGCCTGGTCCTCGGTGGCGCCGACGAGGGCGACCATGCCGCCTTCGGAGGCCTGCGCGGCCTCCTGCATCAGGCGGCCGCGGGTCGCGCCCAGTCGAAGGCCGTCCGTGAACCCGAAGGCTCCGGCGAGATGGAGGGCGGTGTATTCACCGAGCGAGAGCCCCAGCGCGGCGTCGAGGTCGACGCCACCCCATCGCTCGAGCAGCGCCTGGTAGCTCGCGACGGCGGTGGTGAAGAGCGCCGGCTGGCTGACGTCGGGGCGGGGGGGCGTGTCGGCCGGCCCCTCGAAGCAGAGCTTGGAGAGGCTGCCGGCGTCGCCGAGGTCGACGATCTCGTCGGCCGCCGCGAAGGTGTGGGCGGACGCGGTCTGGGACTGCATCCAAGCCTTGCCCATGCCGACGGCCTGGGCGCCTTGTCCGGGACAGAGAAGAACGACTCTGCGCTTCTGCATCGAAGTCATGGCTCCATGCGGTCGCCTTCGGCGACCCGGGTTGCGAGCGATCGACTACCAGTACCAGACCGAGCTCGACCAGGTCATGCCGCCGCCGAAGGCGACCAGCAGCGTCGGCTTCGACTCGTCGATGAGGTCCTTCTTCCGCATCTCGTCGAGGCAGAGCCCGACCGAGCCGGCCGAGGTGTTCCCGTACTGGTCGATGTTGATGTAGACCCGCTCGGGGGGGAGGCCGAGCTTCTCGATCGCACTCTCGATGATGCGGGCGTTCGACTGGTGGCAGATGTACGAGCCCACGTCCTCGGGGGCGAGGCCGGTCGCCTTGAGGGCGTCCCGGATCGACCGCTGGAACTTCGTGACCGCGAACTTGTAGACCTCGCGACCATTCATTCGCAGGCATCCGATCTTGATCTCGTCGGGGTCGGCTCCCTCGACGAGGTCCGATTCCCGTCGGGGGATGTAGAGGGCCGGCCAGTCGCGGCCGTCGGCGTGCAGCGTCTGGTAGACGGAGCCTCGCTTCGGGTCGTCCACGACCTCGAGGATCGCGGCGCCCGCGGCGTCGCCGAAGAGGATCGAGCAGCTCCGGTCGTCGTAGTCGATGACCGAGCTCATGTGATCGACGCCGACCACCGCGATGCGGTCGGCACGGCCGAGTCGGATCATCGAATCGGCGATGTTCATCGAGTAGAGGAACCCGCAGCAGGCGGCGGACAGGTCGAAGGCGGCGGCCGGGGTCGCCCCGAACTCCGCGGTGAGCCTCGCCGAGGTCGACGGGCAGGTCATGTCCGGGGTGACCGTGCCGACGATGACGAGGTCGAGCGTCTTGGGATCGATTCCGGAGTCGTCGATCGCCCGGCCCAGCGCCTCGCGGGCCATGCTGAACGTTCCCTCGGTGCCCGGCTCGCAGATGCGCCTCTGCTTGATGCCGGTCCGCTGCGTGATCCACTCGTCGCTCGTCTCGACCATCTGCGCGAGGTCGTCGTTCGTGAGCAGCTTGTCGGGCGTGAAGGATCCCGTTCCGGCGATTCGCACGCCGCGATCGGACGGGAGAGTCGGATTCTTCATGACGGGACTTCTTCCGCCGCACGCTCGGGCAGTGCCTGGCCCACGTCGGCGAGGGCGGACGAGATCGCCTCGTTCACGCCGCTCCGCACGAATTCACGGCCTCGGTGGATGGCGTTGGTGATCGTGCGGCCGATCGCGGAACCGTGGGCGATCATGCAGCCGCCGTTCACGCCGAGGAGCGGGGCCCCGCCGTACTCGTGATAGTCGTGCTTGGCGTAGAGGCTCTTGACCACGGGCTCGAAGCGGAGGGCGAGCTCGGGATCGATCTGGAAGACCTCGGCCGCGATCGCCTTGAAGATTCCGGCCGAGAGTCCCTCCGCGAGCTTGATCATCACGTTGCCGACGACGCCGTCGGTGACCACGACGTCGGCCTCGCCGTCGAAGACGCCCCGCCCTTCGACGTATCCGATGAAGTTCGTGTCCGCCGCGTCCCGGAGCATGTCGCGGGCGGACTTCATGTCGCTCGTGCCCTTGCCCTCCTCGCCGCCGACGTTCATCAGCCCGACGCGAGGGTTGGCGACGCCGAGGATCTTGGAGGCGTAGATCGACCCCATCACCCCGTACTGGGCGAGATGGTGCGGCTTGGGCTCGATGTTCGCGCCCACGTCGATCAGGACGATCGGGCCGCTGAAAGTGGGCACGGTGACGGCGATGCCGGGGCGATGCACGTGGCGGAGCCGCCGCATGTACATCTGCGCGGCGGTGACGCAGGCGCCGGTGTTGCCGGCGGAGATCCAGCAGTCGATCCGTTCGTCGCCGGCCTTCGGGCTGCCCATCCGCGAGAGCTGCGTGATGGAGCTCTTCTGCTTGCCGCGAACCGCCTCGACCGGGCTTTCGCTCATCCCGATGCTCTCGGAGCACTCGAGGATCTCGATCCGGGGATCGGACGTGCCCGATTCGGCCATCGCCTCGGTGATCACTTCACGGTCGCCCGCGAGCACGAGGACATCGTCCTCTCCGAGGCCGGGGAGGGCTTCGAACGAACCCTTGAGGATTTCGTGTGGGGCGTTGTCGCCACCCGCTACGTCGACACCGATGCGCATGCGGAAAGCCTACCCGCGAAGGAGGGTGAGCGTCACTGGCGATGCTCTCGCCGGCGATCCGAGGGGGGGACCGGTCCGGGAGCGATCAGGCTTCCGGGCGGGTCGGCTTCACCTGGAGCCCCGGCCGGACGAAACCACACTCGCGGCAGGCGGTGTGGGGTCGCTTGGCGGCGCCGCAGTTCGCACACAGGGTCGTGTGGGTCTTCGCGATCGCGTCGTGGGAGCGGCGGCGTCGGCCACGGCCGGGCGACTGGCGGAAAGCGGGGACTGGCATCGGCGGTGTCCGTCCTGGGTGAAGAGGAGGGTCGGGTGAGCGGGGGAGGGCGACGCCGTTCGGCGGCCGGGACCCTCTCCCGGTGGAGAACCGACTAAATTAGGGGTTTCCCGCACCACTGTCAAGATGTGCGGTCAACGCGGAGGTTCCCGGCAGGCCATGTCGTACGTGCTTCATACCGATGGTGGATGCGCCCCCAACCCCGGGCCCGGCGGGTGGGCCTTCGTGCTCGAGGGAGGGACCGAACCGGTGGAGCGGTTCGGCGGTGAACCGGCCTCCACCAACAACCGGATGGAGCTCACCGCCGTCATCGAGGGGCTGCAGGCCGTCATCGCGATGTCCGAGAACCAGCCGCCGACCGTCGAGCTGATCGGGGACAGCCAGTACGTGCTCAAGGGACTGACGGAATGGATGCCGGGGTGGAAGGCCAATAACTGGACGCGAAAGGTCTCGGGACGGCGGAAGCCGGTGCTCAACGAGGATCTCTGGCGAAGGCTCGACGAGCTCAAGTCGGAGGTCGACCTCTCCGTCACCTGGGTGAAGGGGCACTCCGGACACGCCGGCAACGAACGATGCGACCACCTCGTGAAGGACGGGATCCGATCGGCGGGGGGCGACGTGGCCTGAAGGGCATTTCACGCCTGCGGGCCTTGTCAGCCGGACGGGGGTCGGGTACCCTCGCCGATTCTCCGCCGAGAGGCACGTCCGTAGAACGAGACCACCGAATGCCGACCATCAACCAGCTCGTCCGCAACCCCCGTCGACCGCAGTCGGCGAAGTCGAAGGTTCGCGATCTCGACGCGTGCCCGCAGCGACGAGGCGTCTGCCTGCAGGTTCGAACCGTCACCCCGAAGAAGCCGAACTCCGCGCTTCGCAAGGTGTGCCGCGTCCGCCTGTCGAACGGCAAGGAAGTCACCGCCTACATCGGCGGCGAGGGCCACAACCTCCAGGAGCACTCGATCGTGCTCGTGCGTGGCGGTCGTGTCCGCGACCTGCCGGGCGTCCGCTACCACGTGGTCCGCGGATCCCTCGACTGCCTGGGCGTCGACGGCCGCATGCAGGGCCGTTCGAAGTACGGCGTCAAGAAGGCCAAGGCCGGCAAGAAGTGACCGGCGGCCGGGCGGGATCGCCCGGCGACCTGAACGAATCACCGTCCGGCACCTCGTGCGACGTTCGCCGAGATCCGGGCACCACAACCCACGGCAAGTAATCGCGGCCACCAGACCCGGGAATCTCCAAGTCCCAGGCCGTGATGAACGAAGGCGTCCCGCTCCGGGACGCGGACGAGCCGAAAGGAGTCAAGCATGGCCGGTCGAATCACCGCCTCGGAAGAGCAGCTCAAGCCCGATCCCAAGTTCGGGGACCTCGTCCTCGCGCGGTTCATCAACTGCATGATGCTCGGTGGCAACAAGGCCACCGCCACCCGCATCGTGTACTCGGCGTTCGACGAGATCCAGAAGCGTCTCGACGACGGCAAGGCGCCGGACCTCCCCGAGAACGC
>JAYZBK010000078.1:0-36128 GCA_036339295.1 Planctomycetota bacterium | reverse complement strand
CACGCGAGAGAAGCCCGAGGTGGTCGAGGCCTTCCTCGCGAAGCCCGAATGGGACGGCAAGACGCGGTACACGATGGCGCTCGACGACGAGGGCAGGACGAGCACCGCCTACATGAAGGCCGCCAATCGCAACGGGATCCCCTGCGCCTTCATCGTCGACCAGGAGGGACGCGTCGCCTGGATCGGCCACCCCATGACGATGGACGAACCGCTCGCGAAGATCGTGGCCGGCGACTGGGACGTCATGGAGGCCCGCAAGGACTACGAGGAGGCCCAGCGTTCGCAGCAGGTGATGATGCAGGTCCGCCGCTCGATGATGGACGCCCAGCGGACCGGCGACTACGGCGACGTCATCAAGACCCTCGATCGCGCCATGCAGCAGATGCCCGGCAACCGGGACCTCGAGATGATGCGGTTCAAGACGATGGTCGGACCGGCGGCGGATCCGGAGGGGTACGAGATCGGCTGGAAGCTCTTCAAGGCCAATCGCGACGACGCGATGATGCTCAACGAGATCGCCTGGTACGTCCTCGACGACGCGTCCGTCCGCGACCGCGACCTGGTCTTCGCGATGGCGGTCGCCAAGGCCGCGAACGAGGCGGCCGGTGGCAACGACGCCGCGATCCTCGACACGCTCGCCCGGGCCTACTTCGAGGAGGGTGACGTCGACACCGCGGTGAAGTACCAGGAGAAGGCGGTCGAGAAGGCCGACGGTCCGATGGCCGACCAGCTCCGCAAGGTCCTCGAGATGTACCGGGATGCCGCCTCGAAGCGGCCCGTCTGAGGAGGCGGAACTCGCCAGCCGGATGACCAGCTCCCCGGACAGCCCGGTCGTCGTCGTCGGTGGCGGCATCATCGGACTCGCGAGCGCGTGGTGGCTCCACCGCCGCGGGGTCGAGTGCCGCGTGCTCGATCATGAACCCATCTCCGATGGCGCCAGCCTCGGGAACGCCGGGCTCATCGTCTACGGGCATCCTCCGCTCACCCGCCCGGGCGTCAGCGTCCAGGGGCTCAAGTGGATGTTCGACCCGACGAGCCCGCTCTACATCCGCCCGAGGCTCGACGGCGATCTCGCCCGCTGGCTCTGGAGCTTCCACCGGCACTGCAACACGAGCCACTTCGAGCGTTGCATGAGCGTCCTGGCCCACATGGGATGGGAGACCGCACGGGGCTTCGACCTCATGCTCGAGGAGGGCGGGATCGACTGCGACTGGCGACCGGCCGGCTGGCTCGACGTCTGCCTCGAACCCTCGAGCCTCGAGGAGGCGACGGCGGAGATCGAACACCTGTCTCCCTTCGGCTACACCGCGCGTCGGCTCGATGCGGCGGAGCTCGCGGCGGAGGAACCCGCGTTCCGAGAGGAACTCGCCGGGGCGATCCGGTACGACCAGAGCGCCACGATGGATCCCGCCGCCTTCCTGCAGGGTCTCCGGGGCCGGCTCCAGTCCGACGGCGTCGAGATCGTCGAGGGTGCCGGGGCCGGCGTGGAGAGCCTCAGGACCGAGGACGAACGGATCGCGGCGGTTCGACTCGCGGATGGCTCCGAGATCGCGACCGATCGCGTGGTCCTCGCGGCCGGGACGTGGACCGGCTCCCTCGCGGCGACGATCGGCCTCTCCATCCCGCTCGAGCCCGCCCGCGGATACCACCGCGAGCTCGAGTCGGTTCCCCACCGGCCTGGAACCGGCGGCGTCCTGCGAGAGACCTTCATCGCCTACACGCCGATGTTCGACCGGCTCCGGCTCGCCGGCACGCTCGAACTGACGGGCCACGGTCGCCCGTGGAATCGCCGAAGGGTGGATCATCTCGTCGCGGCCGCCTCGCGCTACATCCGGGACGTCGACCAGGCGACCCTCGGGGCCGAGTGGGCGGGCTACCGACCCTGCACGCCCGACGGGATGCCGCTGATCGGCGAGGTGCCGTGGGCCCGCGGCCTCGTGGTCGCGACCGGCCACGCGATGATGGGGATGACCCTCGGCCCGATCACCGGCCGACTCGTCAGCGAGATCCTCTGCGACGGCTCGCCCTCGATCGAGACCCCCCTGCTCGACGCGGCCCGGTTCGGCCGCGCGGGCTGAATCCCGGCTCCCTGTGGGCTCCCTACCGGGCAGGCCACAGCCAGGCCGCCCCACGGACGCCGCTCGAGTCGCCGTGACGATGCCGCAGCACCGGGGTGTCGCAGACGCCGCCGAAGACCCTCGGGTGGAGCAGTCCGGGGACCGTGTCGTAGATCGAGTCGAGGTTGCTGACGCCGCCACCGAGGACGATGGCGTCCGGATCGAGGATGTCGACGACCGTGACCAGGCACTCGGCGAGACGGTCGTGGAAGCGATCGAGGACCTCGGCCGCGACGGGGTCCGTCGCCGCGCCAGCGGCGATCTCCGCGAGTGAACGCCGGCGCCCGGCGGCGCGTTCGTACTCGGCCTCGAGGGCCGGACCGCTCAGGTACTGCTCGAGGCACTCCGTGCGACCGCAGTAGCAGGACCGCCCCGCATGCGCGGGATCCTGGCCGCGCAGCGGCATGGACTTGTGCCCCCATTCACCACCGACCCCGTTCCGCCCCTCGACCACCCGGCCCCCGACGACGACCCCACCCCCGACACCGGTCCCGAGGATCACGCCGAACACCACCTCGTGACCGGCGGCCGCGCCGTCGACCGCCTCGGAGAGCGCGAAGCAGTTGGCGTCGTTCGCGGTCCGGACCCGCCGGGGAATCGCCCGAGCCAGGTCCGCCTCGAAGGGCCGGCCGTTCAAGCAGGTCGAATTGGAGTTGCGGTGGAGTCCGCTCCCGCGATGGACGGAGCCGGGCGTCCCGATGCCGACGGGCGTGTCCGAATCGACTCCCGACGCCGCCGCCACCTGCTCGACGAGTCCGCGGATCGCCTCGACCGTGCCGTCGTAGTCGCCCTGGGGGGTCGGGACGCGGTGGCGAGCCGCGATCTCCCCGTCGACCAGCGCGACCGCCTCGATCTTGGTGCCCCCGAGATCCACGCCGATTCGTCCGTGGCCGCTCATCCGTCGGGCCCTCCCCGGCGCCACCGGCCTCCGACGCAGGTGCCGGCGACGGCCTCCGGGCCGGTGCCGAGCACGATCGCCTCGATCATCGCCTCCTCGGGCACGGCCTCGAGCGTCCGATGACGCAGGTCGACCGCGACGAAGTCCGCGAGTCGACCGGGCTCGATCGCCCCGGCCTCGACGCCGAGACTCGCCGCCCCGCCCGAGGTCCCGATCCGAAGGAGGGCCGGCCCGGATCGGCCGTCCTCGACGACCGCGCCCCGCATGGTCCGGTGGATCCGCTGCACGTACTCGACCCAGCGAAGGTCCTCGGGGGGGCAGATCCGACTGTTGAGGTCGGTGCCGATCGAGAGCGGGATGCCCGCGGAACGGATCGTCCCGAGATCGGGGATGCCGTCGCCGAGGTTCCCCTCGGTGTTGGGGCAGAGGCAGATGCGACCACCGGCGGACGCGTAGTCGCGGAGGTCCGACTCGACCGAGTGGGTGCAGTGGATGGCCGTGACCCGATCGTCCACGACGTCATGGTCGAGGAGGAGTCGCATCGGCGAGACCCCGTGGGTGACGCGGCAGTCCTCGATCTCCGCGACGACCTCCTCGAGGTGGACGTGGAACACCGACCCGAGCGACCGGGCGAGCTCCCGGACCTCCACGATCCGCTCGATCGGGACCGCACGGGTGGAGTGGGCGATCGGTGCGCATCCCGCGAGCGGTCCCGCGCAGAGCTCGGAGACCCGTTCGTGGGAGGCGATGAACGATTCGAGCGATCCGGTGTCGAATCGCCGCTGCCCCCCCTCGAGGGCCCGCCCGTCGAAACCGCCCCGGACGTAGTCGACGTGCAGGAGCACGAGACGGATCCCCGCCGAGGCGGCCGCGGAGACGACCGCGGCATCGAGCGCGTGGTCGCGGCCCCGATCATCGCCGTGATGGACGTAGTGGAACTCCCCCACCGTCGTGATCCCGGCATCCAGCATCTCCTCGAAGCACCGCCGCGAGATCTCGAAGCATCCGTCCGGGTCGAGCGACTCGACGAGGTCGTACATCGAGGATCGCCAGGTGAAGAAGCTGCCGGCCCCGTGGGGGAAGGACTCCCCGAGGCCCCTCATGCCCCGCTGGAACGAATGACTGTGCCCGTTCACGAAGCCGGGCAGGAGGCAGACGTCCCAGTCGCAAGGCCGTTCGGAGGGACGAACGGCCTCGATCCGGTCGCCGAGGACGACCACCTCGTGGTCGCGGAGGACGTCTCCGTCGCTCGAGGCCAGAAGCCGGGGCCGCAGGACCTGTGGTCGGTGGTCGTCCATCGGCACCATCGTACGGGAGCAGGCGACTCCAACGCCCTCCTCGCCACGAACCCGCCTCCGCTACCATGTTCCCCCCGCCTCCCCGGTCCGCCTTCTGGAGAAGAAGCCGTGCTCGAGCCCCGCCCGTACACCGAGTTCGACCCCGACAGCCCCGAGAGCCGCGAGGCGATGGCGCACGTCCGATCACTCCTCGGTTTCATCGGCGAGGATCCCGAGCGGGAAGGGCTCGTCGACACCCCGAAGCGGGTGATCAAGGCGATGAACGAGCACTTCTGGGGATACCGGGCGGACCCGACCGAGCCCCTCCGCCGGACGTTCAGCGAGATCGAGGGATACGACGAGCTGGTCCTCCTGCAGGACATGGAGATCCAGAGCCACTGCGAGCACCACATGGTGCCGTTCGTCGGCAAGGCCCACGTCGCCTACATCCCGAGCGGCCGGGTGGTCGGCCTCTCGAAGCTGGCTCGCGTGGTCGAGATCTTCTCGAAGCGACTGCAGGTCCAGGAGAAGCTCACCGCCCAGATCGCCAACACGATCCAGGAGGAACTGAAGCCGCAGGGCGTGGCCGTGATCATCCAGGCCCGCCACTTCTGCATGTGCTACCGCGGCGTCCGGCAGAGCAACGCCTGGACGACGACCAGCAAGCTCCACGGCGTGTTCCTGCAGGACCCGGCGGCCCGCATGGAGCTGTTCACGCTGATCGGCTCGAACCCCGGCCGGGACTGACGCGGCCGGAATCGGGCCCGCGGCGACCGCGGTCCCCACGACCGAACGTCACCCCGTCCACGCGGCGAGGACGAACCCGATGTCCCCGGCATCGGTGTTGCCGTCCCCGTTGAGGTCGCCACCGGTGTTGCCGATGCCCCAGGAGGCCAGGATGTAGCCGAGATCGGCGGCATTCACCTGACCGTCGCCGTTGAGGTCCGCGGGCTCCTCGGGCTCCTCGGGCTCCCCGGGCTCGATGCCCGCGAAGAACGCCCAGACCTCGCGGGTCGCGTCGATGTCCATGTTGCCCCACTGGCCGGGCCAGTCGTGACCGCCGCCGATCACCTCGTAGTACCAGAGCCGCCGGTCGTGGGCGTCGCTGGAGTACCGGTCGAGACGGACCGTGCTTCCGTCGTTGGGCGCCGTGTCCTCGATGAAGACGCGCTCGAGATCCGGGGTCTCCAGCTTCCCGGCCCAGAAATCGACCATGTCGGGGATCGAGTGGTAGGCGCCCCAGCCACCCGTGTTGTTCGGGTCCCCGTCGAAGAGCGTCACGTCGTCGGCGGTGCCGTTCATCGTGACGATCGGCCGCAGGAACTCGGGGTTGCAGTCGTCCCAGAGCGTGTACAGCATCATGCCGATCACCGGACCGAATCCGCGGAACGTCGCCGATTCGCGGCACGCGAGCTGGAAGCACATCTCCGCGCCGTTCGAGAAGCCGGTCACGAAGGTGCGATCGGGATCGAGGCCCAGCGTCCCCTGCAGGTGCACCGCGAGCGAGGAGAGGAAACCGTCGTCGTCGATGTCGAGACCCGGGTGGAAGGCGTAGTCGACATCCCAGAACCGCTGGTTCCACTGGTCGCGGGTCCCGTTGGGGAACGCGACCACGAAGCCCTCCTCGTCGGCGAGCTCGCGCCAGCCGTAGTTGTTGGCCATGTCGTTGTTGTTGCCGGAGTAGCCATGCAACGCCAGCACCAGCGGCGCGGACTCGGGCAGGTCGTCCGGGACATGGATCCGGTACTGCCGGACGAGTCCGTCGTGCAGGAAGTCGATGTTGGGGGAATCGGGCGGGCCGTCGCCGTACTCGACGCTGATCGTCCCGCTGCCGCGCTCGCCGTCGAAGCCGCCGACTCGAAGCAGGTACGTCTCCCCCTGGACGCCGGCGAAGGTCATGCGGGAGGTGAACCCGCTGCAGCCGGATCCGTCGTCGTTGCAGGCGACCAGCACCCCGTCGCACCCGGAGTAGACCGCGAGCCGGGTGTCGTAGTTCGCCGAATCGCAGGTCGACACGATGATGCCGTCCGTGCGGTCCGGCGTGAGCGTGTACCAGATGTCCGATCCGAAGCCGGTCCCGAAGCCCTCGTCGCAGTCGGGCGGGAGCGCCGGGCCGTCGGTCGTGGCGTCGAGCGTCGAGAACCCGGTGGTCCCGAACTGGATCGGGATGGCGTTCGAACAGTCGTCGTTGATCGCCTGGGCGGTCGCGGACGCGGCGGGCAGGGCGAGCGTGAGCAGGCGGATGAGGGTCTTCATGCCCCGAACGTAGCACCCGACACCCGCCGGGCCCGGACATCGAAGGTCGAATCCCCAGATTCGACCGGCAGGTGTCCGACAAGGGCGATTACCGACCAGCTTCTCGTCGAAATCACGCCCGGCCGTAGACGGGGACGAGGGTTCCCGTGGTGAGCGCATTCGCAGGACTCGCGAGCCAGACCATGGTCCGGGCCACCTCCTCGACCTTCGGCCAGGAGTCGAAGTCGGCATCCGGCATCGCCTTTCGATTCGCCGGGGTGTCCATGATCGACGGCGCCACGCCGTTGACGAGGATGCCGTCGCCGCGGACCTCGTCGGCGAGGCACCGGGTGAGGCTCGCCACCGCCGCCTTGCTGGTCGAGTAGGCGAGCATGCCACCGGTCGGCTCGAGGGCCGGGCGGGCGATCACGTTGACGATCCGTCCACCGTCCTCCGCCGGACGGCCGCTTCGCCTCATCGCCTTGACCGCCTCGCGACAGCAGAGGAAGCACGTCCCCGCGTTCAGGCGCATCATCCCCTCGAAATCCGACTGCGAGATGTCCTCGACGGGCCCCATGCCGAAGCCACCCGCGACGTGGATCGACGCGTAGAGAGGCCCCACCTCCTCGAACACCGAGGTCACCGAGGCTTCGTCCATGAGATCGATCTCGTGGAGGGTGACGTGGTCCTTGAAGTCGATCCCATCGAGCTCGCCGGCGTCCAGCCACGTGACGTGGACGTCGGCCCCGTGCTCCAGCAGGTCTCGGACGACCTCGGATCCGAGGGCTCCGGTTCCCCCGGTGACGAGGCAGGTGCGGTCGGTGAACGGCATGGGTCGATTTCCAGGGATGGGATCGGGTGGCCGGGCCGATGGTCGGCGCCGGGAGCCCGATGCTACCCGTTACCATGCCCGTCCCGCCCTCCGGGCGGCGTCACCGCCCCCCAACACCCCGGACCACCCGATGAGCGACACCACGACCACGAAGCGCATGGAGGACGTCGTCGGCCTCTGCCGACGCCGAGGATTCATCTTCCAGAGCTCGGAGATCTACGGCGGGATCAACGGCTTCTGGGACTACGGCCCGTACGGCTCGGAGCTCAAGCGGAACCTCAAGAACGCGTGGTGGGAGGACATCGTCCACGGGGACATGGTCGGCCCCACCGGCGACCGGGTCCACATCGTCGGGGTGGACTGCACGATCATCATGAACCCGAGGACCTGGGTGGCTTCCGGCCACGTCGGGGGCTTCAACGACCCCATGGTCGACTGCCGGGAGTCGAAGTCCCGGTACCGCGCCGACCACGTCCTCTGCATCGGCCTGAAGGGGCAGGCCGAGGGCGGACGGATCTTCGCCTTCCTCGAGGGCGACGAGGAGAGCCTCGCCCGGGCGAGGAAGCTCCTCGAGAAGTACGTGAAGCGGACGCTCGAGGACGAGGAGATCGACACCTGCGCCTTCATGGACCTCTCGGAGGCGGAGCGCGGCATCACCGTCGGGCCGGACGTGAAGGAGGCCGGGACGCTCACCGAGCCCCGCATGTTCAACCTCATGTTCGAGACCTACTGCGGTGCGATCCGCGACGAGAACTCCAAGGCCTATCTCCGCCCGGAGACCGCGCAGGGGATCTTCGTCAACTTCCAGAACGTGGTGGACTCGAGCCGGGTCAAGGTCCCCTTCGGGATCGCCCAGGTCGGCAAGGCGTTCCGGAACGAGGTGACTCCCCGGAACTTCACGTTCCGCAGCCGCGAGTTCGAGCAGATGGAGATCGAATTCTTCATCCACCCGAGCGAGGCCGACCAGTGGTACGCCTGGTGGCGGGACAACCGATACGCCTGGTGGCAGTCGATCGGCCTCGCCGGCGACAACCTGATCCTCCGCGAGCACGACCGCGATGAACTGGCGCACTACGCCAAGGAGGGCGCGGGGACGAGCGACATCGAGTACCGATTCCCCTTCACGGCCCCCGGCTTCGGCGAGCTCGAGGGTGTCGCCCACCGCTCCGACTACGACCTCCGCCAGCACGCCGAGCACTGCGGCAAGGGCGACAAGATGAGGTACTTCGACCAGGCCAGGAACGAGCGGTACTTCCCTCACGTGATCGAGCCCTCGGCCGGGGCCGACCGCGGCGCCCTCGCCCTCCTCTGCGAGGCGTACACGCCGGACGAGAGCCGGGCCTCGAAGGTCTTCATGAACTTCCATCCGCGCATCGCGCCGGTGAAGGCGGGGATCTTCCCGCTGGTCGCCAAGGACGGGATGCCCGAGATCGCCGAGAAGCTCCACAAGGAGATCCGGCGTCGACACGTCGTGGAGATGGACGCGAAGCAGTCGATCGGCAAGCGATACGCCCGCATGGACGAGTGCGGAACCCCCTACTGCATCACGATCGACGGCGATACCGCGAGCGACCAGGCCGTGACGATCCGCGAACGGAACACCCAGTCGCAGGAGCGGGTCGCGCTCGACAAGGTCGCGACGTTCCTCGACGAGAAGATCCACGGAAGCGACTGACCCGGTTCGAGCCGCATCCCCATCGACGTCGACGATCGCCGGGGCATCCGCCGGAAGCATGAGGAGGGCCACGATGGCGGCGGCGACGCATCCCGATCCCGATCCTGATCCCGATCCCGGTCCGGACGCCGACGGGGCCGAAGGGCCCCTCGGGACGACGCTGCGTGCCGGCACGGTGGTCGCCTGCCGGGCGAATCCGAAGGCTCGCCGGCCGGCCCTCGTCCTCGAGATCGACCTGGGGCCGCTTGGCATCCGGACCTCCAGCGCCCAGCTCACCCGGCACTACGACGAATCGAGCCTCGTGGGGCGACAGGTCGTCGTCGCGACCGACCTGGGAAGCCGACTGATCGCGGAGGTTCGCAGCGAGGTGCTCGTGCTGGGGCTCCCGGACGACCAGGGCGAGACGAGGCTCCTCGTGCCGGACGCCCCGGTCCCGAACGGCGGCGTGGTCCACTGAGATCGGGTGACGGGCCCGGCCGCAGAGCCCGAGGGGCCCTTGAAACGATGCGACGCGGCCGTTGCCGGCCGCGTCGCATGCCTGTCCCGTGGTCGATCCCCGTGAGGACCACGATTCCCGTGTCGCCTTCGGAAGGCGTTCCCCCGGAGAGAACGCGTCCCGATCCGGAAGGCCCGGGCGGCCCGGTCCGATCCAGCTGCTGGAAGTCCCCCGGAATGAACTTCCACGCTGGTGCACCGAAGCCGCCCGAACCTCCCGGCGACAGGAGAACTATCGCCCGATTCGCCGGGCGCGGCCATGGGGCATTCTCCCCCGATTGAGCGGGGCCCCCTCGTGGCGACACTCAGGACGACAACGGTCGTTCAGGAACGGGTGCAGGCGTCCAGCGCGAGGACCTCCATCGCCGCCTGCGCGGCGAGGAGCGCCGTTCCGCCCGCCTGGTCGAGCTCCGGAAGCACCTCGACCACGTCCGCCCCGGCGACGCGGATGCCGGCGAAGCCGCGAAGGAGTCGAAGGAACTCCCGACTGCTGAATCCACCGCATGCCGGCGTCCCGGTACCGGGAGCGAATGCGGGATCGATGCAGTCGATGTCGATGCTCACGTACACCGGTTCGTCCCCGACGGCCTTCCGCCAGTCCTCGATCGCGTCTCGATGACGGCCCTCGTCGAAATCCGACATCGTCACCACGCGAATGCCGTGCTCTCGACCGTAGTCGAGATCGGCCCCGGTGTTGAGAGGGCCCCGGATGCCGAGCGAGAGCATCCGCCGAGGATCGATGAAACCGGACTCGATCGCCCGGATGAACGGCGATGCGTGACCATGCCGCTCGCCCCAGACCTCGTCGACCGTGTCGAGATGGGCATCCAGGTGGAGGACCGGCATCCCGCCGGCAGGCCGCCCCGATCGCTCCCACGTGGCTCGCATGTTGGCGGCGGCGATCGAATGGTCTCCCCCGATCGCAAGCAGTCTCGTCACGCCGGGATCGGGCAGGTCCTCCGCCCAACCGGCCACCGCCTCGAGGGTTTCGACCGCCGAGTACGGCCGGACGGGGGCATCCCCCGCGTCGGCCATGCTCAGCCGTTCGGACACGTCGACGCCATGCTCGAGGTGGAACGGCTTGACGTACTGGCTCTGCTCCCGGACCGCTCGGGGCCCGAACCGGGCACCGGGCCGGTAGGTCACGCCCCCGTCGTACGGAACCCCGAAGATCGCCCAGTCGACCGGTCGGTGCTGCTCGGTGACGTCCTCGAAGCGAGGAAGGCGGAAGAAGGTGCTCACCCCCGCGAAGCGAGGCAGGTCACGTCCGGATGGCAGGTCGGTTGGCATGGGTGGATGCTAACCGCCTCAACCGCCCGGACACTCCCCCCAGGCCTGGAGCATCATCCCGAGGTCGCCGGCGTCCACGAGGCCGCTGCCGTCGAGGTCGGCCGCGTGGCCCGAATCCTCGCCCCAGGCCGCCATGAGGAAGCCAAGGTCCCCGGCGTCGACCCGTCGATTGCCGGTGAGGTCGGCCGGGCACGGCGGTTCGGCCAGGGTGATCTCGAGCCACGGCGCCAGGCCCCGGCCGTTGCGGACGGCGGAGGAGGCGTCGCCGGACGTGGTGAGCCTGACCACCGCGAATCGATCACGTCCCGGCTCGTTGAACCAG
Organism: Planctomycetota bacterium; assembly: GCA_036339295.1. Classification (GTDB taxonomy): domain Bacteria; phylum Planctomycetota; class Phycisphaerae; order Phycisphaerales; family SM1A02. The sequence goes on along the minus strand of JAYZBK010000078.1, from coordinate 24,987 downwards.
TCGGGGTCGAGGGTGATGGCGAATGCCGGGAGCGGCGTCCAAGCGAAGGAGACGTTCTGGCCGTTGAAGACGTTGAAGGTCGCGGTCCCCAGCTGCCCGTACGGGAGGAATGCGACCGACGCACCGCCCGATCCGCTGCGTGGCGTGACGCGGCTTCCCCGGAGCCGGACCGACTCGACGACGGCGCCCTCGGGAATGACCGAGAGATCGAACGTCAGCAACGGTGCCTTGCGGGAGGTCATGCAGTACCCACCCATGGTGGTGCAGCCGACCATCCCGAGCTGCTCTCCGTTGTGGGCGGTGAGCGAATGACTGGAGCAACAGTTCGGGATGCTCCCGGAACTCGTCTGGACCCCACCTTCGAACCGGAGGATCTCCAACTCCTCGGCCACCGAGTCGGCCGCAGGAAGGAAAAGGACGAAGGCGAGAAGGTATCTCAGGCGAGTACCGGACATGTCGTTTCTCCTCTGCGTGCTCGACGGGACGAGTGGGAACCACCAGTCGTCTGCATGCCCACGGTAGGAGGAATCGCAGGTTGCACTCGGTGCATCCGTGGTTACTCGGACAAATAACTCGGTTTCTTGCCCGGGGCACTCTCGGACCCCGTGGAATCAGCCATCCAGCCAGCGATCCTCCAGCAGCATGCCGGGAGGGATGGGAGCGGCGACTCCCATCTCGACCATGCTGGCCACCGGATACGCGCAGTAATCCACGCTGAAGGCGCCGGCGGGACGGTGGTTTCCGCTGTGGCCGAGTCCGCCGAAGGGAAGCTGCCCGCTCGCGCCAGCCGTCCCGCAGTTGCGATTGATGCAGCCGGATCGACACTCCGCGAGGAAGCGATCCCAGATGGCGTCGTCACTGGTGAAGATCGCGGCCGCGAGTCCGTACCGGGTCGCGTTCGCCTGGGCGATGCAGTCGTCGAGATCGTCGGCGATCGACAACTGGACCAGCGGACCGAAGCACTCCCGATCCCGGTCGCGTTCGAAACGATCGACCAGGACGACCCCGGGCGTGATGAAGTGCCCGGGCCGCTCGAGCCTGCTCGCCTCGACGAGGACCTTCCCACCACGAGCGTGCAGCTCGTCCTGGAAGGCCAGCACGGCGTCGACGGCTTCGGTGGAGATCAACGGCCCCATGAACGCCGGGCTGGCGGAATCGCCGGGGCCGACGAGGAGCGTGCTGGCGACCTTGCAGAACGCGGGGATGAATCGATCGGCGACGTCCTTGTGAAGCACGATCCGTCGGGTGCACGTGCATCGCTGGCCCGTGGTCGCGAAGGCCGCTCGGGCGCATTCCACCACCGCCTGCCGAAGGTCCGCGTCGGGCATCACCACCGCCGGGTTCGAGCCGCCGAGCTCGAGGGCGACGATCCGGCCCGGACGATCGAGGTTCGCTTCGAGGATCCGACGACCGACCGGCCAGCTGCCCGTGAAGAGGATGCCGTCGACCCCGTCGTCCGCGACCAGTTCCGACGCCGGCCCCACGCCGCCCTGGACCAGGTTGAAGACGCCGGCCGGCAGTCCGGCCTCCTCCGCGATCTCCGCGAGCGCCTGCCCCACCGCCGGCGTCTTGTCGCTCGGCTTGAAGACGATCGTGTTGCCGGCGAGCAGCGCCGGCACGATGTGGCCGTTCGGCAGGTGGGCGGGGAAGTTGAAGGGCCCGAGGACCGCCATGACCCCGTGCGGGCGGAACGAACACCGGCCGACCCGGGCCCCCGCCTGGACCTCGTATCCCGCGATCCGGCCGCTCGAGTGGGGACCGAGCGTGATGTCGACCTTCCCGGCGATCAGTCCGGCCTCGGCCTTCGCCTCCGATTCGATCTTGCCGGTCTCCAGCGTGATGAGCCCCGCGAGCCGGTCGACGCGTTCGGTCGCCGCGGCCCGCCATCGCTCGAGCGCGGCGATGCGGTCCTCGACCTCCAGCGCCCCCCATGACGCTCCGGCTCGACGGGCCGCCGCGACGGCGGCGGCCACCGCCGCCCCGTCCACTCCGGCCGACCAGACCACTCGATCGGGCCGGGCGGGATCGCGGGACTCGATCTCCGTCCCCGTGGGAAGCGCGTGCCAGGCGCCGTCGATGAAGTTGGATGGTCCGCGTGCGAGGAGGGCTTCCGTCACCGCCGCTCCACCGCTCACGAGCGGCGTCCCTTCCCGGGCTTCCGGGAGGATCCCGACCCACCGGTGGTGGCCGGCTCGCGCACGATCGTCAGGCCGATCCGGTCGCCGACCTCCGCCCCGAGGAGCTCGAGGGAGCGACGCGAGATGCGGATGCCGCCCTCCACCCGTTGGTACGGCGCCTGGATCGCCCGGAATCCGCCGGGGCCTTCGGCCGGCACGCTGCCCTCGATGCTCATGATTCCCGAACTGCTCGAGGGAACCCGACCGGTCTCGACGATGTCGACCCGCGAAGTCGACTTCACGAGCGGGATCCGGTCGAGACGGGCCTCGAGGTACGGCCCGCCGTCGAACGGGTCGATGTGGCCGTGGTGCTCGAACCCCTGCCGTTCGAGCATGGCGAGGGCCGGCTTCGCCTCGTCCCCGACCCGACCGATCAGGTTCCGGGCCTCGGGCGGGAGAAGCGACGCGTAGATCGGGTCCCGCGGGAAGAGCGAGGTGATGAACTCCTTCGAATGCTGGCAGAAGACGTCGGCCTCGAGATAGGAGAGGTTGATGAATCGACCTCCCAGGTAGTCCCAGAGCACGTTGCGACTGTCCGGGGTGAGCGAGCCCATGACCTCGGCGATCACCCGCTTGTCGAAGCGACGTCGATGGAGTCCGAGGAAGTGGAAGCGCACCATCGAGAGGAAGCCACCCAGGCGCTCCCGATGCCCCCGGTATCCGGGCGCGAGCACCAGCCCCGCGAGGTCGGTCGGTCCCGTCTCGTCGAATCCGAGGGTGAGCACCTTGTGCGTCTGTCCCTGCTGGAGGTCCTCGCTCCAGAACGACCGCTTGGACACCTCGAGGTAGACGTGCGGGCTGCCCGCCTTCGAGACCGAACCGATGATCATGCTGGTGCCGATCAGGTTCCCCGTCTCGGTGTCCTCGAGCACGAACATGTGGAGCCGGTCGCCGGGGTTCTCCAGTCGTCCGGAGAAGCTCTGCCGGCTCTGCTCGACCTTGGTGGCGATCGAGTCCCGATCGGCGGGCAGGTTGAAGGAATGCACGAGCCGCGCGAGCTTGAGCACCGCGGGCACGTCCTCGGTCCTGATCTGTCTGACGATGAACATCGGGTTTCCCGGGTTCGGAAGATCGTGGAAGGTGAAGTCAGCCGGTGGTGCGAGCCATCGCCCGCTCGAGGATCTCGAAGACGGGGCCGAAGTGCTCCGGCTCCATCACCCCGACCGGCGGGAGGAATCGAACGTGATGCGGGCCATGACCGCAGACGAACGCGATCACGCCCTCCTCGAAGAGATGGTCGAGGCAGCTCATGATCGTCGCCCGGTCGCCACCGAACGGCGTGAGGCGGCACATGCCCCCGGTGCCGCCGACGAAGGCCGTGGATCGGCGCCCGAACGGAAGCGGGACGGGCGGGAACCACTCGGGTCGACGCGCGACCAGGGCCTCCGCGTGCTCGCGGAAGGCGGCATGGAGCCGGGCGATGCGACCGTCCTCGCCGTAGTAGCCCCCGTCGCGAAGTCGCGCGAGGGCGGCCCGGCCGACGTGGAAGGCGCTGCTCGATCCCACGAAGGTGCCCGAGAGGAGCCCCGGCTTCGGCGCGAACTCCTCGGTGTAGAGGATCGCGCACGCCTGGCTCATCTTCCCGATCGCCACGACGTCGACGTACTCGCCGAGATCGAGGGCGTCGTACATGAACATCTCGGTGTTCCGACCGAAGGTCTGGACCTCGTCGTCCCAGACGGGGATCCCCGCCTCGCGGCATCGCTCCATCAGGGCGACGAAGAACTCGCGCGGGGCCGTGCGGAAGCCGCCCTCGCCCTGCACGAGCTCGAAGATGAAGCAGGCGTGCTGCCCGGGGTACCGGGCGATCACCTGGTCGAGGTGCCACACCGCCATGTCGATCGAACGGTCGCCGAGTTCGGGGTCGTAGAACGGCATGTAGTCGACCTGCGCGTTGAGGGGGATCCCCACGCGACCCCCGGCGGAGTCGCCGATCTGCGCCATCGTCGTGCTTCGACCCATGAAGCAGTCCTGGAACGCGATCACCCTCGGCGCGCCTCCGGCGTGCTGCTGGCACACCTTGAGGGCGTTCTCGTTCGCCATCGCGCCGGAGTTGGTCAGGAAGACGTGGCGAAGCCGGGATCCGCGGGCCGCCTGCTCGACCAGCAGCTCGCCGAACGCGATGCTCTCGGCGTTGAACTGGAGGTTGCCCTCCATCACCACGTCCCCGAGCGCGGACTCGAGGGCCGCCCGGACCATGTCCGGATCGGAATGGCCGAACATGTGGACGCCGATGCCGTTGATCAGGTCCCACTTCACCGAACCGTCGACCAGCTCGACCAGCGGTCCGCGACCGATCCCGCTGCCGACGTACGGATAGAGCGGCCCCTTCCCCCGGGAGGCGGTGAATCGGCTCGTCCAGTCGGCCAGGATCGCCTCGCCACCCGGACGCGGCGGGCGAGCGCCGTCGATGCCCGCCTGGGCCGCCTCCAGCCTCCCGATGATCGCGTCGATCGCGGCCCCGGTCTCCGGGGCGTCGAGGAAGGCGGCGGCGAAGCTGTCGGGGGAAGCGGTGGTCACGGAGGTCTCCTGGGAGGGCGGCGACGCCGCCTCGCTCATGGTATCGACCGACCGGACCCCTTCCGATTCCCGAATCCGTCACGATCCAGGCGATGCATGAGCACGGCGAGGAGCCTCGTCCGCTCGACGAGGCTCGGGAGCTCGATGAACTCGTCGGGACGGTGCATGCCGCCGCCCCGGACACCGAGCGTATCGATCGTGGGGACCCCTGCGGCCTGCAGGATGTTGCCGTCGCAGGCACCCCCGGTGGAGGCGAACGGCATCGGATGGCCGAGCCCCTCGCTCACCGCCCTCGCCCGCTTCGCCAGTTCGACGACCTCCATCGTCTCCGGCTTCGCCGGCCGGAGGAACGCCGTCCTGACCCGCACCCTCGGTGGGTCGTCGATCTCGGCGGCGAGCTCCCGATCGAGCGCCTCGACCACGCGATGGATGTCCGCCTCGAGGGCAGCCTGCGTCTCCGCATCCCTGTATCGCGCGTTGCCCCAGCAGCGGGCGTGGTGCGGGACGGCATTGGTGACGCCACCACCGTGCACCGGACCGATGTTCACGATCCGGCCCGCGTCCGGATCCGCCAGGCCGGACACCTCGACGATGGCACGCGACAACGCCACGACCGCCGAACGACCTTCCTGGAACGCACGGCCGACATGAGCCGCCCGACCGGTCGCCTCCAGCATGAAGGTCCCCGATCCCATCCGTTCCACCACGAGCGAACCGTCCGCGAGGGCGGGCTCGAAGACGAGTCCGACATCGTGCCCGCGGGCCGCCTCCACGAGCGCCTCCTCGCCGAAGAAGGTTCCCGTCTCCTCGTCGCTGACCAGCACGGTCGACCAGTCGAGCGAGCGACCGGCCCGATGAAGGGCCTCGAGGGCATGGATCGCCACCACGAGGCCCCCCTTCATGTCCATGACCCCCGGACCGGTGGCACGGTCGTCCTCGAGGGCGGTCATCGCCTGGAACGACCCGTGCGGGTCGTGGACCGTGTCGAGATGGCCGCACAGGAGGAAGCGCACCGCATCGACGCCGTCGCCGGCCGAGGACGACGCGACGAGCGTCGGGGGAACGTCGGTCGGATCGCCTTCGCGGGATTCGGCCCGGGGATCGTCCGCCGGCTGCGTCCTGATCTCGAGCCACTCGGGTCGGGGCCTGCCCGGGACGAGGTCGATCGTCGCGCCGATCCGTTCCAGTCTCGATCGGAACCAGTCACGGCACCGATCGAGTCCCTCTCGATGGTCGTGACCGGTCGGGAGGGCGACCACCTCGGCGAGATCCTCGCGAAGGCTCGAATCGAGCTCGCCGATCTCGTCGATCAGCCGCCGTTCGAAGTCGTCGAATTCTCCGGCCGAAGGGTTCATGCCCTGCCATCCTCGCCGCTCCGCGGCCGCGACGCCAGTCCGGTGGTCGTCTCGAGGCGACCGCGGAAGACCTCCTCGGCCGGGCCGCGCTGTCGCACGGCCTCGCCCCGCCCACCGGCCCACGAGATCTCCAGCGACCCGCCCGGCAGCGAGATCTCCGTCCACTCCTCGGCGGCCGGCTCCACCGCCTCCAGGGCGACGACGGCCGCGCACGCCCCCGTGCCGCACGCCTGCGTCGCCCCGCTTCCCCGCTCCCAGGTCGACATGAGCAAGGGGCCCGTCGGGGGCCGGGAGACCAGGTGGAGGTTGATCCGGCGAGGAAACCAGGGGTGCCGCTCGAAGGAGGGACCGACCGACCGCACGAGTTCGTCGAGCCGGGCTCGTTCGCACGACCCGGGCATGCGGACGACCGCGTGCGGGTTGCCGGTCGCGACGAGCGAGAGCCTCGCCTCCCCCGGAAGGCCGGTGGTCTCGAGACCGAGATCGGCGAGCGGTCGATCGACCACGACCGACTCCGCGTCGAGTCCGGGGATCGCCGCCGGGATCGAACCGAGTTCGAAGGCCGGGACGCCCATGTCGACCTCGACGAGGTCGTCCCCCCGCAGCACGACTTCGAACCGCCCGGTCGAGGTGACGGCCGTGAACCGGTCACCCTCCAGCCGACCGTCGCGGGCCAGCAGTCTCCCGAGGCATCGAAGGCCGTTCCCGCAGGTCCCACCGTCGCTGCCGTCGGCGTTGTGGATCGCCATCCGGACCACGTCCGTCGATCCCGGGTCGATCGAGAACACGATGATGCCGTCGGCTCCGATCCCTCGATGTCGATCGCACGCGGTCGGGGCGAGGCCCGCGGCGTCGAGCGAGGGATGGGTCTTGCCGTCGATGAAGAGGTAGTCGTTGCCGAGCCCGTGGAGCTTGGTGAATTCGACGATCATGCGATCCCCCCCTCGCCGCCCCTCGCCACGACCAGCCACCAGGTCGACGTCGCCAGCAGCGCCAGGATCGAGGCGACCTGGATGCGGCGGACCGTGCGGTCGATCGGGAGGGTGCGGCACGGAAGTCCGACCAGCGTCCGGAGATGTTCGACCCGGGACTCGATCGAGCCGTGCCGCCAGCTGAAGCGGCGGATCGAGACCCCGTTGCTCCGACTGACCGCGAGCAGGGCGTTCGCCATCGAACCGACGGCCGCGGACGAGACCTCGGGGACCGCTTCGCCGTCCTCGTCCGTCGAGAGCGCGACGGCGGCGAACGCGTCGGCCTGTCGCTCGAATCGGCGGGAGACCCAGCCGAATCCGACGAGGGTTCCCCCGAGGACGACGCCCATCGCGACGATCTCGGACCATTCGAGCTGGCTTCGGATCGACGCGGCGGTGGCCCCGCGATCGATCAACCAGGACTGGATCTCGAACAGGACCGGTTCGACCACGGCGGCGAGGCCCGCGGCGATCGCCAGCACGGCGGCCGCCATCCACGGCATGTGATGCCGGCGGGCGTGGGCCAGTTCATGGGCCATGACCGCCATCACCTCCTCTCGCCGCAGGGCGCCGAGCAGGCCGTCGGTCATCATCACCCACCGCCAGCGACCGACGAAGCCGGTCACGGCCGCATTCACCAGGGATCCTCCGGTCGGCCAGAGGAGAAGGTCCCGGACACCGACCCGGGCCCGCCGGCACATCTCCTCGAGCGTCGTGCGGACCTCGCCGTTCGGGAGCGAACGGGTTCCGATCACCCGCACGACGATCCACGGTGCGAGGGCGAGGACCGGCAGGGCCGCGCCGACGGAGACCAGCGGCGACCACCACGCGGAATCGATCGACGCCCCGGCGAGCCCTCCGCGGACCAGCTCCCCCACCGCCACGAGCAGGGCCAGCGGGACGAGGAGCACGAGCATCTGGGTTCGGACCTGGAGGGCGACCCACGCCGTGCGCGTCGGAGGCGCCTGGACGGGAACGCCCTCGTCGAGCTCCCGGAGCAGCGACGACTCGCGGACCCGCCGTTCGAACGGCTGGAAGATCCACCATCCGAGCACGATCGCCGCGAGCGCGGGAACGATCGTCATCACCTCGTCGAGCAACGGCGGATCGCCGATCGAGGAACGAACGGTCTCTCGCCAGCCGAGCCCGACGACCCCGAACACCAGGAGCCCGACCGCCGACCACTGGAACAGCCGCTGGAGTCGACCCGCCAGGACGATCCTTCGCAGGGCACACGGTCCTCGGAGGCCTCGTTGCAGCAACCAGGACGAGATCGCCGCCGCGACCACGAGCGTCCCGGTCCCGCCGATCACGATCGCGGCGACCGGCCCCGGCGCGGCCGGCTCGATCCGACCGGGGAGGAGGACCACCGCGGCGAGGATGAGCAACAGGACCTGCACCCGTCAGTCGGGCCTTCGAAGGACGCCGAGATCCACGACCACGTTGCCGTGCCGGTACCAGTCGGCGTTCAGGGTCCGGCTGTCGATGAACGTGAAGACGAGGCAGTTGGCCCGACAGCCGTTGGCGTAGGTGAAGTCGCCGAGATGCGGGCCTGCATAGTCCTTGTTCTCGTACTTCTGGGCGTGATGGTGGAAGTGGAAGAGACCGCTGTATCCCGCGTCGAACATCTCCTGCGGCGCCTCGAAGCGGATGTCGCCGTTGCGGACCCGCGGCGGGAACTCCTGCAGTTCGAAGCGCCCTCGATCGTCGAGGCCGAGGATGCCGCCGAACTCGGTCGTGTTGTCGAGGAGGTCGCGTTCCGCGTGATCGAAGAGATGGCTCCGGACGGCGCGGACCTCGAGGGCCTCGACCGCCACCAGGACCGCGAGAAGGTCGCCCCAGTCGAGGCGGTCCCGCGCTTCGCGGAGACGCTCGGTGTACCGACCTCGATATCCGGTGAAGTCCGCCGTGTAGATCCGACGCCCGTCCGGATCCACCTTCCTCGCGACCATGTCGTACAGGGCATCCTCGTCCATGTGAAGGAGGTCGGGGTCGAGGCTTTCGGCCGCGACGAGGATCGCCAGGTCGCGCAGCTCCAGGTTCGCTCGTCGATCCTCGGGGAGACCCGTCACCACCGCCTCGACCCGGTCGAGATGATCCGCGTTGTCGGGATCGCAGAGCGACCGGGCCCAGGCGATCTCCTCGCGATTGGCGGGGATGACCCCCGTCCGCGACGCGATGGTGCGCAGATCCCGGAAGAGGCCGTCGGTCTCCGGGATGTCCGAGTCGCCCAGCAGGTCGACGACGAGATCCCGACGACCTTCGGCGATCAGGAGCTCCCAGCATCGGGCTCGGAGGTTCGCGGCCACGATCGGATCGGCATCGAGCATCACCTGCACGAGGACCTCGGGAATCCCCTCCTCGCCGAACATCGAGACGAGCGCGAGGCGTTCCGGCCGCTCGAGACGGTCGCCGTCGAAACCGGGCATCGGCCTGGCCCAGGCCCGGATGAGGGTCGGCGTCAGGTCGATCCATTCCTTTTCGGCGATCAGTTCACAGAGTCTCGTTCGCCACAGCGGTGCGGACAGTCGCGGGAGATCGAGTTCCAGCTGGCGCTGGAGTCGTTCCGGATCGATTCGCTCGAGCGCCTCCCAGGCGACCTCCCGACTCTCGAGCGCGAATCCGTCGGCCGCGATCATTCGCCGCAACAGCGCCGCGGTCCTCTCCTCGCCGAGCGTGGACTCCGCCATCCCGACCGCCGCTCGGTGGCGGGCCGGCGTCTCCCCCGGATCGGCGAGCACCTGCCCGGGATCGGTCACCTTCGACGGCCCGCAACCGGCGAGGACCACCGGAAGCACCGCCGCGATCACCAGGGTCGCGATCAGGCACCGGCCGCGCTCGTCGACCACGGTTTCGGTCGTTCCCCGGCTCCGGGAGACTCGGCTCAAGCCTGGAATCACGGTGCGGCCTCCTTGCCGTCTCGGATCGATCAGTGCGTTCGGGCCCCGGATCGCGACCCGATCCGACCCCTGGACCTCGACATCCACGGTCATTCGACTCTATCGTGGAGGACGCGACGGCGATGCCTCGGGAACGAGACGCCGGACCGAACGTCCTCCGGAATCGGAACCATGCCTGCCAGCGGACCCCGCCGATGACCGACCCCTCCGACCAGACTTCCGACGATCCGGCCGCCCCGGTCCCCACGGGGGCCTCGGGTGGGTCTTCGGACGGGGATCTCGTGGCTCGAGTGGTCGAGGTCCTCGAGATGATCCGACCGGCGATCCAGGAGGATGGCGGGGACCTCGAGCTCGTGGCGGTGGACGAGGAGGCCGTGGTTCACATCCGCTTCCTGGGGGCCTGCATCGGCTGCCCGTCCAGCGAAGTCACGCTGCGGGAGGGAATTGCGCGGAATCTGCGCGATCGGATCCCGGAGGTGACCGGGGTCGTCCCCGTGAACTGATCCCGGGCGGAAAGGGATTCACCTCGGAACCGAGGATCGCTACACTCTGGGTGGCCGAACGATCTCGGCCGGCCGATCACGACCGTCCGACGCCCCTTGCGTCGCGATGCTCGCGGGCCGCATCGGATGCGGGTTCGCGTGTCGGGGAAGAGCGACGTTCGTCGCCCGCCCGATCCTGATCGGTCCAGGCAGGAGGTCCTGACGATGCTGGTCATCACCCGACGCGAAGGCGAAGAAGTTGTCATCGGTGATCCCTCTTCCCCGCTGGGCGTTGTTCGTGTCGCCGTGATCAAGGGGGACCGCGTCCGCCTGGCCTTCGAGTTCCCGAGAGAGGTCGACGTCCATCGGCGAGAGATCGCCGACCAGATCGTCGCGGACGACGACGCTCCCTCCGTGGCGGGCCAGATCCGTCCGGCCTCGGACGCCTGAGACCGGTCGTCCCCGACGACTCGAACTCCACCTCCAACCCAGGTCCTGCCGGCCGACCATCCCGTGATGGATGGGCCTGAAAACGCCCGCGCCGTCTTTCAACGACGCGGGCGACGAAGCGAAGCAGCCACCGAGCCCCCGCTCATGGCCGAATGCCCTCGATCCGGATGCCCGGGTCGAGGGCCAGGGAGGGTCAGGACCCTCCTTGACCGCCGGCGTCCCTGCCGAGCGGCTCTCTACTCACCTGGCCATCCTTGGCCGGGCTGTTGCGAACAGGATGCCCCCCTGGTCGCATTCCAAAGGTCTGCCGTCGATCGATGCGACGGCCGTTGTTCAAGGTGCGGGAGTCGACGGACGTCCTTGCCCGCTTTCTCCCGCAGGTGGCTCGCCGTCGACTCGACCGCGGGTCGAGGGCGAACGTGGTGGCCGATCCGTGGCCGCCGTTCTCGTGGGTGATCGTCGCAGCGCTGCTCATCGATCCCCCCGTTCCGAAGCCCTCATCGATCGATGTGCCTGCCTCGCACGATCGAGAAGCTCCGGGTCGTTCCACTTGGCCTGCTGCAGCCCCTGCCAGGTGCCGGGGTCGACCACTTCGAGGTGGTCCTTGACGCCCAGCACGATCACGCTCCCGGAGAGGTTGAATCGGTCGAGCAGCATCTCGGGAAGCCGCACCCGCCCGGCGGCGTCCATCGGACAACGCTGCGACTGGGCGAAGAGCATCTGCTCGTAGTCCATCGAGTCCTGCTCGGGAAGCAGCGAGCCTTCGAGATTCCCGGCATACCGCTGGAAGGTCTTCTCGGGCCACAGCCAGAGCTGGCCGTTCGGTCCGGGCGAGGCCCAGAACACCTCGCCGTGGATCTCCTCCGACAGCACGTCGCGAATCGCGGCTGGGATCGCCAGTCGCTGCTTCGCGTCGATCACGTGCTGGTGCTGTCCGAAGAAGAACACGCATGAGTGCTCCGGGAAAGGTCAACGTCACGCGCGGACAATACCCCACATTGCCCCACCCTTCAACACATTGCCCCACAATTGGGTCTTTTTCCTTCCCCACGGCCCCCAGAATCCCCCTTCGCGCCGCCACGATCGCATTCAAGCATCGAATGAACAAAGACTTATGGACATCCCGCCGAGTGGGGCCATCTTTCCACCAGTACTCCACGACGCGTTGTCGCCCACTCCGAGAGCACGGATTGCCCGCGAGGGGCTCGACGCCGGGGATCGAGAAGGACATGCGGATACTCGATCAACTCGACGACGACACGCCCCGACACCTCGAGTGCCTCTCCAGGCTTCCCGGGGGTCGGTTCCTCCTCACGGCGGCGCACGGACCCGCTCGTCGAGGACTTCTCGTCGAACGCGTCCAGCAGTGCGCGGATGAACCGCCGACGATCCTCGTCTCGGTGCAGAAGGGACACACCCTGAGCCCGCTGATCCGGGATGCCGGCACGTTCGGGATCATCGAACTCGGCTCCTCCGACCGCATTCTCTCCCGGCTGTTCTCCCGCCCCACCGCCCTCCTGGACGAGGACCCGTTCCTCGGTCACCAGATGATCGACTCCGGCATGCTGAACGGCCCTCCGGTGCCCGCCTGCGGCGCTTCCTGGATGGGTTGCGAGCTGCTCCGTCACCTCGACATCGAGGCCGACTGCGAGATCTACATCGGCCGGGTCATCGAATCCGGGGTCGCCTCCTCGACCTCCGGCCGCATCGAGCCCCCGATCCCCGCCGCCGGGCTCGAAGTCGAAGGATCCGGGGAGGAGACCGGCACCAGTTCGACCAAGAACGGACGTGGCCGGTCGAAGCGGGCCACCGGCTGAGACCCGTCGAGCGTCGGTCTCCTACCATCCCGGCATGACCGCGACCCCGACGACGCCGGCCAACCGACTCGGACTCGACTATCGCCGCGAGGCGGCGTCCTTCGCCACCCCGACGGTGCCGATCGTCGATGCCCACACGCACATCAACGGCACCGAGGCGGTCGAGATCTTCCGCGACGCCATGGACCTGTACGGCGTCGAGTCCGTCTGGTCGATGACCACGCTGGAGATGGTCGAGGACGTGAGACGTCGTCTCGACGGTCGGATGGAGCCCATCGCCGTCCCGGACTTCCGGGCCAAGGATCGTCTCCATGCCCACGGGGAGGGCTACCTCGAACGGATCCGCGCGTACCGGGACCTCGGGGCCCGACTCGTGAAGTTCTGGTCCGCCCCGAGGATCGTCGACATCGGCGCCGAATCCGGGGATCCCGCGATGTTCCGCCTCGACGGTCCCATGCGACGGGCCGGCATGGAGCTGGCCGTCGAGCTCGGGATGGGGATCATGATCCACGTCGCCGATCCGGACACCTGGTTCCGGACGAAGTACGCCGACGCGTCGGTCTACGGGACGAAGCTGGAGCAGTACGAACCGCTGGAGGCGGTGCTCCGCGACTACCAGGTCCCCTTCATGGTGGCCCACATGGGTGGCTGGCCCGAGGACCTCGACTTCCTCGATGGACTGCTGGCTCGCCATCCCCTCCTCCACCTTGATGCGAGCGCGACCAAGTGGATCGTCCGCGAGGTCTCGCGCCACGAACCGGCGAAGGTCCGTGGGTTCCTCGAGCGGTGGCGAGGGCGGATCCTGTTCGGTTCCGACATCGTGACGCTCGATTCCCATCTCGAATCCAAGGACGACGCCTCCGACAACGAGATGGATCGCAAGGCCGGCAGCCTCGCCGAGGCGTTCGATCTCTACGCCAGTCGCTACTGGGCGCTTCGAACGCTCTGGGAGACCGGGTACGACGGCGAGAGCCCGATCGCGGATCCCGACCTGGCGATGGTCGATCCCGAGACCCACTCGGAGCTCGACGCCCCGCGGCTGCGTGGCATGGATGTCCCCGAGGCGACGCTGGTCGACTTCTACCGCGACGCCGCCCGCGGACTCGCCGAGAAGCTGCCGCTCGCCTGATCGCCGAGATCGAACGACCGCATGACCTTCGAGGCATGGCGGGCCGCCGCGGCGTGACCCATCTCCCGCCTCAGGTCCGTGTCCGCCGCGAAGCGGGTCATCGCCCTGACCACGGCGTTCCGATCCCCTCGCGGCACCACGCGGGCATCCACCCCGTCCTGCACCAGCCGTCGGACCGCGGGCCCATCCGTCACGATGGCGGGCACGCCGGCCGCGAGCCAGCGTCGCAGGCCGAGCAGGGAACCGATGCCGCTCGAGTCGCGAGGCCCGGTGCACAGGACGGCATCGAGTTCGACGTCGCCACCCGCCGATCGGTCGATCCCCGGGTCGATGCGCAACCGAGGCTTCGGGCCGGACACCGCCCGGGAGACGCCGTCGATCCAGCGAGCCTCCTCGCGCCATCCGGGAGTCTCGGGGGAGATGACGAGCTCGACCTCGTGACCCGACACCGCCAGCGTCGCGATCGCGGAGGTCACCAGTCGCAGATCCGCGGTCGCCGCCGGGCTGTCGCAGAGCCCGAAGCGGATCGACGCATCAGGCTGGTCGCTCGTGGCTCGTCGAGGCGGCGCGAGGAACGGCTGGAGGTCGTCGACCTCGATCATGGGCCCGACCCGCCAACCCCTTCGCGAGAGGATCGGACCGAGCTCCGGTCCCACGGGTCGAACCTCCACCTGGTCCCGGGCCGTGCTCCCGACCAGCCGGGCGAGCGTGGGCGCCGCGATTCCCGGGCCCGCCACCGCCAGGATCGACGCCGCGAGATCCGAGGCGGGGACGCCTGCGTGCAACGCGACCACGAGGGCCGGCTCCGACCACGTCGCCATCGCCGCGTCCCGCTCGGGGGCCACCCGGTCGAGAAGCGTCCGCAGACGTCGGCCGGCCAGCCAGGCATCGGTTCGCGTGAGGATCGGCCCCGTGGGGACCCGCCCCACCACGACCCCGCCGAACCGCTCGATCCTCCGGGCCTCCGCCGGCCTCCCGATCACGATCGTCCGAGCGAACCGCCCCGCGAGGCCGAGGGACTCCAGCAACGCGTCGTCGACGCCCGGACTGCCCGGATCGATCAGCTGGATGGGGTCGCGCATGGACGGCATCTCCGACTCCACGAGGCACGGTCCGACGGTGCGAGGGTCAGCGGATGCCGAGGTTCTCGCCGAGATCGACACGCTCGTGCTCGTAGAAGAGCTTCGCCACGTCGCGGCCGAGCCTGACGGCCAGGTCGTCCTCGACGACGCGTCGCTTCGCGAACGACTCGAAGAGCGCGGGGTCGACCTCGCGGTTGTCGGTGCCGTCGGCCGGGAAGACCCTCATGCCGGCGGCGAGGTCGAGCACCTTGACCGAACAGACCGCGGTCGGTCGCGGCGTCACGCCGTCGAGGGTGAGCGAGAAGCCCTCCAGCTCGACGTAGACGACCTGTTCGACGCCCGCCTCCCGACCGATCCGTTCGATGCTGGCCCTCGTCCCGCTCGTCTCGAGCGCCCGGACCAGGGCGATCACGTCGCGGGCGTCCACGAGGTTCTGCGGCGTCACCGCCTTGTTGTCGATCAGGGCCTGGGTGATCTCGACCCCGACGATCGCCCGAAGCGCCGTCCGGGGGAAGGCGTTGTCGCGGTCGTCCACGAACACCGCCGTGCTCGTGTCGCGGAGCACGAACTCCGCCGGGATGGTTCCGGGACCCTCGATGACGTAGGCGACCGGCACGATCACGTTGCAGCCCGCGGCCACCGAGGCGGCGACGAGGAGGAGACCGGCGATCACGCGAGCCCGGATCGGGGAAGAGGACGAGCGATGGTTGGTGTCAGGCATCGGGGTACTTGTCCTCGATGTGGTCGTAGAACAGCCAGCCGGCCTCCTGGACGAACGTGGTCAGGAGACCCGTCTGGATCTGGCTGGCGGAAGCGCTCTCGCGACCGAGCTCCGGGATGTCCGGGAAGGTCGCGGTGACGTCGTAGCTCTCGGCGAACGCATCGGGGTCGAATCCGTCGATCTCGACGATTCCCACGCTCGCGCTCGCGGCGCCCTCCCACTGCCACCGATTGCCCGGGGGGTTGAGCCGGAACTCGAAGAGGTCGATCCAGATGACGCGATCGACCCCGAGCTCCTCGCACATCCTCCCGTAGGGCATCGACTGCCAGCCCGGGGCCTGGTACTGCCAGTCGAGCACGAAACGGGGATCGAGGACGTCGACCCCCTCCACGTTCTGGGCGATCCGGCGACTCAGGTTGAGGCAGATCATGGGGACGACGCTGGGATACTCGTACATCACCATCATGTCGGTGTCGACGACGACCGCGACGGTCGAGTCCCGAAGGCCGTCGTACTGCGCGAGGACCTCGACCTTCTTCTCACGCTCGATGTTCTGGCCCACCACGCCCGCCAGCCCGAAGAACTGGCAGCCGCCCATCATCGAGACGCCGCCCAGCACGAGGATGCTCGCCAGGACGCGCGGGGTCATCGGGGTCGATCCGGTTCGGGACATGGTTCCATCCATTCGAGAGCGGTCTCGGGATCGGGGCTCAGAGGAGTCCCCGATGGTCGACGATCTTCCATCCCCAGGCGAGGAGCAGCAGCACGAGCGCCAGCCAGCCGACTCGTGGCCCCACCATGCCCGCGAGAAAGGGCGCGACGGTGGATCCGGTCGCGGCGGTGAAACCTCCGACGACCACCACGATTCCGGTCGCCACGGCGAGGATCATGCCGAACGGCTGCGCGACGAACGACGCCGCGAGATTCCCGTCGGCGGCATGACTGAATGCGGTGGTCATGCCGCACGTCGGGCAGGGCATGTCGGCACCCGTGATCCAGCCGCACTCGGAGAGTCCGAGCTGCGTGTGCGTCCCGAGTCCCTCGCTGGAGGGATCGAGCCACCATGCCACCGAAAGCAGGGCGAGGCAGGCCGCGGCGAGGACCCCGGAGGTGATTCGCACCTCCCGGGACGCCATCGCCGCCGCCACCGGCGATCGGCCGGCCGCGGCCCAATCCGCGGAAGCCCCGGCTGGCCGCGGGGCGGTCGCTGCTGGATCCGGCGTGGACAGCTCCACAGGCTATCGATGCCGGGTCGCCGAGGCAAAAATCGTCGACATGGCGGCATGCGGACCGCCACGAGCATCCAGAGGTAGCCTTCGCTGGATGACCACCGCCCCCGCACTGTCGCCACCGTGGATCGATGGGCACCTCGATCTCGCCTGGGCCGGCCTCGACCGCGGCCACCTCGACGGCCCCCCGCCGGCCGGTGCCGCCGTCTCCTGGGCCAGTCTCGAGGCGGGTCGGATCGACACGGCCTTCGCCACCATCTTCACCGAGATGGACGGACCGGCGTCCGATCCCGCGAGCTACGCGGCCGGTGACGCGGTCGCCGCGGAGGCGGCCGGCCGTCGGCAGCTCGAGTGGTACCTCGACCAGGAACGCCGCGGGCGGATCGGGATCGTCCGGTCGATCGACGACCTCGAACGCGGCGAAGGGCTGCGGGTCGTGCTGCTCATGGAATGCGCGGACCCGATCCGCTCGCCCGAGGACGCGGCTTGGTGGGTCGCACGGGGCGTCCGGCTCGTCGGCATGTCCTGGGGCAGGGGTTCCCGCTACGCCGGGGGCAACGCCACGCCGGGGCCACTCACCGCGTCGGGACGAGCGCTGGTCTCGACGCTCGACGACCTTGGCGTGGGACACGACGCCTCGCACCTGTCCCGGGCCTCCTTCGACGATCTCCTCGAACGATCCACCGGGCCGATCTGCGCCACCCACTCCAATGCCGCCGCCCTGATCGGCGACGATCCGAGACACCTGCTGGACGACCAGATCCGCGCGATCGGCGACCGCGACGGGATCGTCGGCCTCAACCTCTTCGGCCGCTTCCTCGCGAAGGATCGGCGAGCCACGCTCGCCGACTGCCTCGATCACGTCGAACATGCCGCGTCGATCATCGGCCGAGGTCGCCTCGCCCTCGGGTCGGACGCGGACGGCGGCTTCGGATCCGACGAGCTTCCCGTCGAACTCGACCGGCTCGCCCACCTCGAACGACTCGCGACGGGGCTGCAGGATCGCGGATGGTCGACCGACGAGGTCGATGGATTCCGCAGGGGCAACTGGCTTCGCTGGCTGCGAGGGCTCGGCGCCCTTTCGGCGGGCTCCGCACCCACCACCACCACCCCGGAGAATGAAGAATGACTCGCACGTTGATGATCCTCGCCCTGCTCGTCGGAGCCTCCGGCACCTCGGCAGACGCGTCCGACTTCGAGGCGAGCGTCGGATTCGACTTCTCCGCGGGCATCCTCGGCCTCCAGGAGGATGACGACCGGGAGGCCCCCTCCCCGGCGGAGTCCCTGGTGGTGGACGAGGTCGCGACGGCGAACGAGTCGGCGGACGACCTCGCGAAGCAGACGCAGAACCCGGTCGCCGACCTGATCAGCCTGCCCTTCCAGAACAACATGACCTTCCCGACCGGTCCCGGCGACGACGTCCTCTACGTCCTGAACATCCAGCCGGTGATCCCGATCACGCTGAACGACGACTGGAACCTGATCACCCGCACGATCCTCCCGGTGATGCACCAGCCCGGGCTCGCCGAGGGGCTCTCGAGCGACAACGGCCTCGGCGATCTCCAGTTCACCGCGTTCCTGTCCCCCGCGGACTCCGGCAAGCTGATCTGGGGCGCGGGACCGGTCCTTCGCTTTCCCACGGCGAGCCGTGAAGCCCTCGGCTCCGAGCAGTGGAGCGCCGGGCCGAGCCTCGTCGCCCTGACCTCGACCGGCCCATGGGTGACCGGCGCCCTCCTCCAGAACATCTGGTCGTACGCCGGGGCCTCCGACCGAAGCGAGGTGAACCAGTTCCTGGTCCAGCCGTTCATCAACTACAACCTTCCCGACGGGTGGTACCTCACGACCTCGCCCTCGATCACCGCCGACTGGAAGCGGACCGACGGTCGATGGACGGTGCCGCTCGGTGGCGGCATCGGCAAGATCCTCCGGATCGGGAAGCTCCCCGTGAATGCGCAGGTCCAGGCGTACTACAACGTCGCGAAGCCGGATGCGATCGGGGAATGGACCATCCGAGTGCAGCTCCAGCTGCTCTTCCCACGGCCCTGATCGCCGCCGACGGGCTCGCCGGACGGGACCGGGAGTCCGCGAAAGGGAAGGCCCGCAGGAACGTCGTCAGACGGGCATCGAACGGTTGGAGTCGTCGTTGAGCGGCACCATCCGACTCGAGCCGTCGGCCTGCGCGACCGCCAGGTGGAGTCTCCAACCGCATCGATGCAGGTCGGCGACCCGTGGTGGGTGGTCGGTGACCACGTGCAGCTCCGGGTCGCAGGCCTTCTCGGGATCGAGGCCCGTGGCGCGACCGAAGGCTTCCCGCTGGGCACGAATCCACGACGACGCGACCTGGAGACTCGAGGTCTCCCGGTCGGAGGCGAGGAGGTGGAGGCGACCGGACTCGTCGGCGGCGAACCGGACGGACGACGCGGCCGGTATGGACCAGTGGATCGGTTCGAGCCCGAGCGATCGCGCCCAGTCGTCGGCCCCGACGGTCGTGGCGTGATTCGAGACCACTTCCGGCTCGGCGGCCGGGACCGGAGTGGGGATCGGGGTCGGGGTCGGGGTCGGGAAGGACGCGGGCACCGACTCGGCATCCGACGGCTCCGAGGCCGTCGCCGGAGACGGAGCGATCCGGATCGGGCGGACCGGCCGGCCACCGAATTCGTCGGCCAGCCGGAGCGATGGCGGCTTGTCCTCGACCGGTCGGGACGACCGGCGATCACCGACCTCGAGTTCGGCCGCCTCGGCGACCGAGAGCGATTCGATGATCGACTCGACGACCTCGTCGACCGGCGCTCGAGCGGCCTCCGCGAACATCCGACGAACGGAGCCCTCGACGACGTCGATGCGCTTGACGGTCCCTCGGACCGGAAGCTCGCGATCGAGCATCTTCGAGGAGACGCGACTGAGACGGTTCGCCAGCGCATCCGCCCATTCGTCGTCGGTGCCGACCAGGACCAGCCCGAGATCGAGGAGCGACGGGTCGACGACCCGGGCCGAGGCGGTCTTGGCCAACCGGAAGGCCTCGATCACCGCGGGCTTGTCCGGGGCGGTCAGGATGACGACCTCGTCGGCGCCGGCCCTGACCGCCGAGGCGGCGTCACGGTCGTCGACGCAGACGATCCAACGGCGAATCTCCGAGGAGGCCAGCTGCGAGACCTGCTCGACGAGATCCCCCTGCGGCCTCGACTCGATCCGCTCGGCCAGCTCCGCGCCGGGCCGCAGGACCTCGAGGATGCATCGCCCTCCCTCCAGCCGGACCAGGCCGGTGGGACCGACCTCCGCCGCGAGACGGTCGGCGTACTGGGTGACCCAGAGGCCGGCCATGACCGGGAGGTGGCCGCAGAGCGCGATGGTGACGGCGTGCCTTCCCGGCACGACCATCGATCGATCGGAATCCTCTCGCGAGACCCCGGCGGCGTCGGCCCTCGTCTCGGCCTCGGCCTCGGTCTCCACCTCCCCCAGGTAGAGCGAGGTCAGTTCGTCGAAGGGGTTCGAAGCGGTCTCCATTCGGTGACTCTCCAGGATTCGAACGAGGGGATCGGGACGGGATCGGGGGTCAGGGCGACGGGGACGGGGACACGGGCGCGGATCCGACGCCGGCGGTCGACTCCCCGACCATCACGACGCTCGCGGGCTGGCCGTCGGGGCCTTCCGTCACGGACGGATTGACCGGGTCGAGCATCTGGCGACCATCGACGAGAAGTCGGTAACGAAGCGGGCCGTGGATCGGCAGGTCGATCCCGATGAAGTCCGGCGAGAGCCCCTGCAACGGCGCGAGGGGGACGCCTTCCGGCTGCCAGTGGTTGAGGTCGCCGATGATGCGGACGGCATGGCCGAGCGCCGCGGGCACCGAGATCCTCGCCCGACGATCCTGGGGGACGCCGGCGGGCAGATCCGTGGTCCGGGGCCCCATGCGACGGACGAGGTCCGCCGCCCGCGCCGAGACCTCGACCGTTCGGACCGGGCCCTTGGGCGTCGGTGCCGGGCCGGCGGGCCGATCTTCGTTCCGGGCCGTCGTCGATCCGGCCGACGACTCCACCGGGGGATCGACGGCGACGGCGTCCCCGGTCTCGATCCACTCCGCCAGGCGCTGGTAGTCCTTCGCGGCCTCGGAGTCCGGGGCGTGTTCGACCACCGCGCGACCGAAGGCGGTCGCCTCGCGGATCTCGACGTGATCGCGGATGGGATCCGGCGAGACGCCCGAGCCGAAACGGTCCCGAAGACCGGCGAGGAGCTCGCGGTCGAGGGCCCGCTCGGGACGGAGCAGGTTCGGGACCATCCGGACCCGCATCGATCGGCCGAGTCGCCCCGCCATCGAACGCAGCGTCGACCACTGGCGCTGGGCGCCGCGGGCGGCGAGGAAGCCGGTCTCGACCGGGACCACGACCTCGTCGGCGGCCCGGAGGGCGTTGAAGGTGAGAAGCCCGATCGTGGGCGGGCAGTCGACGATGCAGTAGTCGAGCGCATCGCCGAAGGCCTCGAGGCCTCGGCGAAGGCGGCGGTCGCGATCACCCGCTTCGATGAGTCCACCGCCGGGGGCCTCGGCCCGGGCGAGGCTGACCGTGCTGGGGAGGAGCCGGAGTCCCTGCACCACCTCCCAGGTCTGCGCCGCGACGCGGGCGGGGGTCATCCGTTCCCGGGGCGGGTCGAGGAGCAGGTCGATCGTGCTGTACTCGATCTCCTCCTCGGGAACCCCGAGGGCGGCGGCACAATGGGACTGGGGATCGAGGTCGACCAGCATGACGCGGCGACCACGAGCGGCGAGGACGGCGGCGAGGTTGACCGACGTCGTCGTCTTGCCGCATCCCCCCTTCTGATTGACGATCGAGATGATCCGCATGCGACGAGTTCGGCCCGAAGGGGGTGGGAGTGGGGTCACGACGAGTCAAGGACGGTCCGCGCGTCGCCCACACCGAGCCGAATCGACCTGACCGAAGGACATCGGCGATCCCGTGGCCGGGGCTTCAGGTTTCAGGACCCGTCCCGGGCGGCCGCCGGGGCGACCGCATCCCATCCCGCCTGCACGACCTGCTCGTCGGGATCCGCCACGATCCGACAGTCCCCCATGCCGAAGGGGAGCACAAGGCGAAGTCGGCCGGCGGCGGTCTTCTTGTCGAGCTGCATCGCCTGCCTCAGGACGGGAAGGAGGCCCCCGGCCATCGACGGAAGCGACGTCGGCAGCCCGCAGGCCTGCAGCATCGCCCGGATCCGACTCTCGAGGCCGCGAGGCCCGAATCCCCCGGCCTCCGACGCGGCGGCCGCGGCGACCAGCCCGATCGAGACCGCCTCGCCGTGCAGAAGCCCGAACTCGGTCCGGCTCTCGATCGCGTGGGCATACGTGTGCCCGAGGTTCAGAAGGGCCCGTTCACCGCCCTCTCGGAAGTCGCGGGCGACGACCCCCGCCTTGACCCCGGCGCTCCGGGCCACGAATCGGGGCAGGGCCTCCGGATCCCGCCCCAGGACGGACGGCAGGTCGGCCTCGAGCGCCGCGAGCGTCTCCTCGCCCTCGATGATCCCGTGCTTCACGCACTCGGCGAGTCCCGATCGGAACTCCCGCTCCCCCAGCGTGGCCAGCGTCTCGGTGTCGCAGAGAACCAGCCGCGCCGGCCAGAACGAACCGACGAGGTTCTTCCCCAGCCCGCCCCCCGGCAGCGGCCGGTTGATCCCGGTCTTGCCCCCGAGGCCGGCGTCGACCATCGAGAGGAGCGTCGTCGGCGCGAGCACGAGGCGGACCCCTCGCATCCAGGTCGCCGCCACGAATCCGGCGAGGTCGCAGACGATCCCCCCACCGAGTCCGACCACGATCCCCCGTCGGTCGACTCCCGCCCCCGCGAGGGCCTCCCACTGCTCGACCACCGTGGCGATCGACTTCTCCGACTCGCCGGCCCGGACGAGCCCCATCGACACGCCTCCCTCGCCGCGGACGGCGGCCTCGAGGACCGGCGCATGCGTGGTGGCGACCACGTCGCCCGGGCCTCGATCGACCACGAGATGGACTCGATCACCGACCGATCGCCCCAGCTCCTCCAGGAGCAGATCGCCGGCCTGCGCGAGCAGCCCGGGGCCGACGACCAGCGAGGACCGCAGTTCCGAGCCGGGGAGTTCGAGTTCGAGCCGTTCGATCGACGTCATCGTTCATCACCTTCCGGGACGGGATCCCCGCCCCCCGAGTCCTGTCCGCGCTTCGCGAGCACCGAGAGCGCCTCCGCGGGGTCCGACGGAAGTCCGGCGTCCCGCTGCGGCGGTTCCACGGGTCGCCCGAGCGGACGCGTCGCCCGGGCCGCGGAACGCCCGCGGACCACGAGGAACATCCAGACCACCAGCATGCCCAGGACGACCGCCAGCACGATGGCGAACCCGCCCGAACCACCGCTCGACGGCGCGACCTCGACGAACCGGCCGACCATCAGCGGCCAGCTCCGCCGCACGCCGTCGCGAGAGGTCGCCGAGAGGACCCCGGCGGGAACCGCCCGCACGACCACGCGGGCACCGACCGGCGGCGTGGGTTCGGGCGGGTCGTCGACCGCCACCGCCACCCGCCCCGAATCGAGATCGACGAACCACTCCCCGACCCGACCTCCCCCCTGCGCGAGTGGCCGGACGAAGGCGTTGGCCTGCTGCAGGATGCCGGCCTTCCGCCAGGGGTCGACCTCGTTCCCGCCGACCTCGAGCTCGTCGAGCACGTTCCAGGCGGCCGGGAATCGGATCGCCGTCACCTGCTCCACGATGCCGACGTCGTCGGGCCGGGCCGCGGCAACGAGGACCGAGGACAGGACCGCGAGCACGGCGATCCGGACCGCGAGGATCATCCGGCGACCTCCGACCGCTCGACCAGTCGGGCGTTCGCCTCCGCATGATGCGCGACGAATCGGGCCGCGAGGTCCTCGCCGAAGTAGAAGCGGAGAAGCCGTCGGTTCATCTTGAGCTGGTCGACGAGCACCAGTCCGTCGACCACGTCGCTGAACTCCGGGTCGACGTTGAAGCCCATGAAGACGCCGCCGAGCTTGAGGTACTGCCGGACGAGGACCGGAACCGCCCGTTCGTCCCGCTCGATCTCCCGAACGAGCTCGTCGATGTCGTCGAGGCTGTCGATCGAGCCGAAGGCGGCGGGATCCCAGTCGCGGGGCTGGCCGCCCCGGAGGGGCCTTCGAGGTCGGACGAGCTTGGAGAGTCCGGAGATCCGCTTGGTGGCGTCGAGGAAGGAGAGGAGCAACCGGGTCGAGGTCGCGTGGTAGTCGGCGCTGATCGACACCGGCCCGAAGAGTCGGCGGTATCGCGGGAACCGGCCGGAGAAGCGGCCGATGCCCTTCCACAGGAGCATCAGCGGCTCGGAGCGTCGCTGGTACTCGGGCCGGATGAACGACCGCCCCATCTCGAGGGAGGGGCCCAGCTCGTGCAGCAGTCCGGTGTCGTAGTGGAAGAGGGTCCGGGTGTACATCCCATCGATGCCCCGGCTCGGGATGATCCGGTCGGTCGCTCCGAGCCGATAGGCGCCCACGATCTCGTTGCTCGCGTCGTTCCAGTGGATGAGGTGGTAGTACCACTCGTCGAATCGATCGAGATCGGAGGTCCGTCCCGTGCCCTCGCCCGCGGCGCGGAAGCTGATCTCGCGGAGTCGCCCGATCTCCCGGAGGGACCGGGGGATCTGGTCCGCCTCGGCGTAGACGACCCGCTGGTCGCCGCGGCGGACGAGGACCTGCTCCGGGGGCAGGGCGAGGATCTCCGCGGCGAGCCGATCCGGGGGATCCGCCGGCACGGTCGGGACCGGTTCCATGCTGACCGGC
The DNA here is from genome assembly GCA_036339295.1 of Planctomycetota bacterium. Taxonomy (GTDB): domain Bacteria; phylum Planctomycetota; class Phycisphaerae; order Phycisphaerales; family SM1A02. Next base: position 373 of record JAYZBK010000078.1, on the reverse strand, counting down.
TGCCCGGACCTCCCCTTGGGCGTTCCGCGGAGGATCCGCCGCATCCGCGAGCTGGTGATCGGCTCCTCCCGCTCGAGTCGCGACCGCAGCACGTAGGTCCTCATCCGGAGGTAGCTGGTCAGGTCGGCGGGGTCGGCGAACCGATCGAGCTGCTGGACCGGCATCGGCGAACCGATCGCCACCCGCACCCGTCGGTTCCTCGCTCGGAGGAGCTCGCGACCGAGGAGCAGCGTCCGGAGTCGCGGGGAGACGAGTCCGGCCGCCTGGAACCACGGCGAGTTCCCGCCCTCGAAGAAGACCGGCAGCACGGTCGCGCCCGCCTGCTTGACGAGGCGGGCGACGATCGGGTTCCACGGCGGGTCGGTCGAGCGAA
>JAYZBK010000077.1:0-6734 GCA_036339295.1 Planctomycetota bacterium | reverse complement strand
TGCCCTTGTTCATGACCGAACTTCCCATGTGTGAGACGAGATTCTGACCGTGATTCCCGACCGGGCGGCTCGCGCCATCCGGCCTTTCCGAGCCCGACCGGGCGTCAACCCGCGGTGCCCTGAGCGGGCGTGCTGCGAATGCCCAGCATCTCCCGCATGTCCTTCGGCATCGACTCCGCGGTCCATTCCCGGAACCAGACGGTCTCGATGGTGAGGTCGACGACCGAGACCGGTTCGACGCCGTAGATGAAGCCTTCGCGAGCCGCCTCGAACGAGTCCGCGGGGCGGAGCTTCAGGTCGAGGACCGTCATGAAGTTCCGACGGGCGATCGCGTCGAGGACCTTCGGAAGCCCGCGGGTCGACACCACGATCGAGCACTGGACCGTCCGGATGTCGTAGACGTCGTTGGAGACCCTGCCCGTGATCGAGACCGACGGGTCGCGGCGAGCCTCGAGGGACGAGTCGACCTGGGCGACGCCCGGATCGGCCGGAGCGCCCACGATGCCCGGGGCGGCGGCCGCACCGCCACCACCACCCATGTTCCGTCCAGCCCCCCCCATGCCGGCATTGCCCATGCCGGGGGTGCCCATGCCGCCTCCACCGCGGCCTCCGCCACCTCCGCCGTTGGCGTCTTCACCACCAGCACCGACCGGAGCGATCGAGAACGAGAGAACCCGCTTCATGGGGCCGGTGAGGACGTCCTCGTCGCCATTGGCGTCGGCGAAGGCGAACAGGAGATCCTCGGTGACCCAGAATCGCCACTGCCAGTCGAACATCGTCGCCATCGGAAGACTGCCCGAGGGGGCGGGCGGCACGCCGAGGACCGACTCGTCCGCGTAGAAGCGGATCGGGTCGGATCCGTCCTCTCCCGTGGCGGCTTCCCGGTAGATCGTCAGCCGGGCGTCCGTGAGCTCGGACCGAAGGCCCTCCAGCTCGTCGTCGTCCAGCTCGGAGACCGAGTCCTTCCTCTGGCCCGCGACGAAGTTCACCCGGCGGCGATCGAGCCGACCGGCGACGTCGGCCGAGGACGGGGGCATCCCCGCTCCGACCGAATCGAGAAGTCCCTCGTAGGCGTCCACCAGGGCGACGTGGAGGCGGGCCGGCATCTCCTCGAATCCGGTCCGACCGCCCGGCGGAACCGGGAAGTGCCCCGGCATCAGCTCGTCACCCGAGCGGGTGCGGCCGTTGATGTTCCGGTTGTGGGCGAGGCCGGCGGCCCGGATGAGGTCGGCCTGGCCGGAGATCTTCTCGACCGCCTCGCGATACGCGTCGACCAATCGCTGGTTCGGGGCGGCCGAGATCGAGGCGACGGCACTGCCCGGGACCTCCAGCGACACCGTGGTGGTCCGGTTGGACTTCAGGTCGCGGAGGCCCGAAGCGCGGCCCTGGAGGTCGGATCGAGCGGACTCGACCATGCCGCCCGCCACGATGTAGCTCGCCACCGGCGCAGCGATGATCAGGACGGAACAGATCACCACCACGACGTGGGACTTGATCCACTGGAGTACGGGAGTCATTCGGAAGCGGCCTTTCTCGCGAGCCGACCGCCGCGAGGCGATCGACCAGGCTTGATGCGTGTTCGCTGGACCTCAACCGCCGGGCTGGGCGGCCGACGGCTCGTTGAGCTTGACGGTGAAGGTGATCCGGGCGACGTGGAAGACGTCGCCTTCGGCATAGAGCTGGGGTTCCCCGGGGATCGGCGCCTCCTGGTCGAGGTTCAGGATCGGCTCCGGCTCGTCCGGCTTGGATCCGGGACGACCGCCGGTCTCCCAGCGGTTGCTGCCGCCGGTGTTGCCGCTTCCGAAGCCCGAGCTCCCCGATCCGCCTCGATTCCCGGCGAATCCGCCACCCGAGGAGCCGATGCCCATGTCGCCACCGGTGTCGACGAAGCCTCCACCGCCGGCAGGTCGACGCTTTCCGGGTTGTCCGGCGCCGCCGGCGCCGCTGACGCCACCACCCGCCCCCATGCCGCCGCCACCGCCGAATCCGGAGGATCCACCACCGGAGTTCCCACGGTCGCGACCGGCTCGGCGTTCGCTGGAATCACGGCCCCCGGTGCTGCTCTCGGCCCCGTCGGGACCGACCGTCACGGTCCGGAGATCGTCGATGTTGGAGTTGAAGGACCGCTGGACCACGACGTACGGGACGCCGGGGCGCTGCCCCTTCGCCGCCAGGCCGTCGATGAAGCCGCCGATCGCCCGGTTCACGAACGAGATCGGGGGGTTCATGTCGGTCGCGAAGGCGACCTCCATCTCGACCTGCATGAATCGCCCGTTGGCATCCGAGGTGTACTCGGCCCCGAGGTTCTCCAGCAGGATCAGCTTCCGGTCGGAGGGATCGATCGCCCGGATCCGCTCGAGATCCGAACCGAGCAGCTCGGGCTGCGGACCGGCGGCCGCGACCGCGTTCATCGCGTCGGTCACGAGGTGCGGCCAGACCTCGCGGTCGTCGAGGAGACGCTCGAAGTTCGAGGCCTTGTGGCCGATCGCCGCCTCGTTCGAGATCTGGTCGATCTGCGACTTGAACCCCTTGGCCTGCCGGACGACGTTCGAGACCTTGCTCTGGGCCCCGACGAGGTCGGCGCCCATGCTGCCCTGGGCCGCCATCGGTGCGAGGAACATCAGGCCGCTCGCCGCGAGGGCGATCCCGGCCGCGGCGATGAACCACTTGTTCTTCGCCGACCACGCCATCTCGTTGAGGACCTCGGAGGGTGCGAGATTGACGTCGATGTCCGCTTCGCCGAGTCCCTGCAGGGCCAGGCCGTACGCGGTCGCCATGCTGACGCTGTGACCGGCGAAGTCGGAGGCCATGCGGCCCTCGACCTGGAGACGCCGGAACTCGTCGAAACGGATGACGTTGAGACCGAGCTGGGCGCCCAGGAACTTGCGGAGCCCGGGGATCTTGAACGTGCTGCCGACACCGAGGACGGTCTCGATCTTCACGCCGCGATGGGAGTTCTCGTAGAACCCGATCGATCGCTGCACGCCTTCGAGCAGATCGCCGAAGACCGGCCGCATCGCCTGCATGATCTGCTTGGCGTACTTGCTGGTCCCGGACTCCTGCTTCAGCCGTTCCGCCTTGGAATACGGGAGCTTGAAGGTCGTCGCGATCGCCTCGGTGAAGTCGCTGCCGCCGATGGGGAAGGTCCGGATCCAGCAGTTGTCGCCGTCGACCACGATGAGGTCGCTGGACCGGGTGCCGATGTCGAGGACCACGAACGGCTTGCTTCCGGGCCCGACGAGGTCGTAGTGGACGGCGTTGAACACCGCGACCGGACCGAGGGTGACGGTCTTCGGCGCCAGGCCGTGCTCGCCCCACATGGCGATCCGGTGGTTCAGCTCGTCCTTCTTGATCGCGAAGATGCCGACCTCGGTCTCGGGCGAATCCTCGGACTCGAAGACCTTGGCATCCCACTCCACCTCCTCGATGGGGAAGGGAATCTGCTGCGCGGCCTCGAACCGGATGATGTCGGGGATCTTCTTCGGCTCGACCGGGGGAAGCTTCGCGAAGCGAGGAAGCGAGGCACGCCCCTCGACGCTCATCACGACCTTCTCCTTCTCGAAGTTCTTCTGGCTGACGAGCGTGCCGAGCGTGAGCCGGATCATCTCGTCGACGTTGAGGTCCGGGGTGCTGAGCGGCTTCTTGTGGGGGTATTCCCCGAAGTCGGAGACCACGACCTGGTCCCCGTTCCGCTCCAGTCGAAGGGCCTTCACGGCATACGAGCCGACCTCGATGCCCCACGCAGCCTTGCTTCCTGCCATTCGATCGCCTCGTCTTCCTTGGCCGACCGGTGAGGTCGGGCCGTGGGTCGGGTCTGTGTCTCGATCAGCGCGTCCGTCGAGCGCGGATTTCGTGGATGGATCGCCGGGAGCCCCCGAACGATCGATTCAGCGGAATATACCCGTCACTCGGGGTTCACGAGGGCGTTCCACCGCCTGAACCGTCGATACGAGTCCGCCCACCCATGCGGTTCCAACCACGCCAGCCGGTATCCTGATGGGACGCCGTCGACACCCGGCTCGGAGACCCCCATGTCCGATTCCGAAACCAACCCGCCCTCGGCCCCCTCCTCCGGATCGGGGGACACGACCCCGCCGCCGCCGGATCCGCCGCGCGAAACGCCCGTCAACGAGGCCGGCCAGGCGGATCTGCCCGCGGATGTGGCCTCCGAGATCGACGATGCGATGAGATCGGCCATGGGCGAGTCGTCCCCGAAGGCCCCGGAATCGCCCCCCGGCGAGACGACCGGGAAGCCCGCGTCGGCGGCGGCCGGCACCGCGGGCGACCTCGAGGCCGAGATCGCCGATGCCCTCGCGGGGGTCGACCTGATGTCGCTCGGACAGGAGGACCCCGCCCCCCAGCCGGGTGATCGGATCAATCTGGACGGTGGCCGCCGCACCAAGACCGGTCGCATCGCCCTGGTCCGCGGTGGCGACGTCCTCGTGGAGTTCGGCCCCAAGAGGCAGGGCTTCTGCCCGCTCGCCCAGTTCGACGCCGAGCCCGCGATCGGCTCGGAGGTCGAGTTCCTCGTCGAGCGTCTCGATGCCGAGGGCCTCTTCGTCCTCAGCCTCCCGGGCGCCGTCCAGAAGGCCGACTGGGGCAACCTCGAGACCGGGCAGACCGTCGAGGGTCGCGTGACCGGGGTCAACAAGGGCGGTCTCGAGGTCGAGGTCGCCAAGAAGACGGGCTTCATGCCGGCGGGCCAGATCGACATCCGGCACATCGCCGACATCTCGACCATGCTCGGCGAGAAGGTCACCTGCCGGGTCACCCAGCTCGACAAGAAGCGGGGCCGGCTGATCCTCAGCCGGCGAGCCGTGATCGAGGAGGAACGCAAGGCCAGCGGCGAGAAGCTCCTCAAGGAGCTGCAGCCCGGGCAGCGTCGCAAGGCGGTGGTGACCAGCATCCAGGCGTTCGGGGCCTTCGCCGACCTCGGCGGGGTCGACGGCCTGATCCACGTCAGCGAGCTCGCGCACGAGCGCGTCCGGGACCCCGGACAGGTGGTCAAGGTGGGCGAGGAACTCGAGGTCGAGGTCACGAAGGTCGACACGAGCGGCGACCAGCCCCGGATCGGGCTGAGCCGCAAGGCCGTCCTCTCCGACCCTCGGGCGGAACTCATGGGCACGCTCGAGGCCGGGGCCACGGTCGCCGGCACCGTCAAGAAGATCACGGACTTCGGGGCCTTCCTCGAGGTCGCGGAGGGCGTCGAAGGCCTGCTCCACGTCTCCGAGATCAGCCATCGGCGGATCGATCGGGTCGACCGCGAACTCCGGGTCGGCGAGGTCGTCCAGGTGAAGATCCTCTCCATCGATCCCGACAAGGGACGGATCAGCCTCTCCAAGAAGGCCCTCGAGGAACGCCCGGCCGGCGCCCGGGGCCGCGGGAACGACGGCGGCGGCGATGCCGCCCGACCGGAGGACCCCGTGATGAAGAAGCTGCGGGCGAAGTTCAGCGGCGATCTCAAGGGCGGGCTGGGCTGAGCGGCGGTGCCGCTCCCGACCTGACGCGAGGCCACGGACGCGACGCATGGCCGACCTTCGGATCCACGTGGCGGTCGATGGAGACCCGAGCTCCATCACTCCTCGCCCCGGCGCGGCCGGCGATGCCTTCCTGGAGGCCCTCCGTGAGGCGACGACGGGGTGGGCGAGCCTGACCCGAGGCCCCTCGGCCGAGATCCCCCGGGACGCGGAGGTGGTCGTCGGAAGCCGGATCCCGCCGGAGATGCTCGCGGACCGTCCCGCCCTGCGGGCGATCCTCGTGCCGTGGGCCGGCATCCCCGGATCGCTCCGGGCCTCGGTCGAGCGGGCGAAGCGAACGGACCTCGACGTGCTGAACATCCATCACAACGCGGCCAGTGCCGCGGAGACGGCGATCGGGCTCCTCCTCTCGGCCGCGAGGGGCATCCATCGGCTCGATCCCGAGCTCCGGCGGGGCGACTGGTCGCAGCGGTACCTGCCACGACCGTCGCGACGGCTCGAAGGGTCGCGTGCGGTGGTGCTTGGCCGGGGTGCCATCGGCTCGCGGATCGAACGCGGCCTCCGAGGACTCGGCATGGAGACGACCACGGTCGGTCGCCCCGCCTCGGGCGGGCGATGGCGGCCCGGCGATCTCGCGGAACGGGTCCGGAACGCCGCGGTCCTCATGATCGCCATCCCCTCCTCACCCACGACCGATCGGGTCGTCGACGCCACGGTGCTCGATGCCCTGCCCGACGGCATCGTGGTGAACGTCGGCCGAGGAGCGGTGGTCGACGAACAGGCGATGTTCGAGCGACTGCGGGATGGTCGGCTCTTCGCCGCGGGCCTCGACGTCTGGTGGCGGGTCCCCACGGAGGTCGCCGATCGCCGGGACACCCCTCCCTCGAACCTCGCCTTCCACGAACTGGACAACGTGGCGATGACTCCTCACGTCGGTGGAGGCCTCGGGGAACCCGGCATCGAGACCGCGCGGGCCGAGGCGATCGCAGCCGTCCTGCAGGCGTGGAGATCCCGCGTGGACTAGGGTCGCGACCGCTCGATCAGGCGACGCAACGCCGGCACCCCGATCGTCGCGACCGGCCCGCCGTCGAAGAGGTCGTCGGCGTCCAGCGGCACCTGGTCGGGCGGGCACCTCCGGAGACGGAACCGCCCACCGTCGATCTCGAACTCGAGACTCGACAGGACCCCGAAGCGGGATCGACCGGACCGATGGACGACCTCGACGGCCTCCAGGAGGCCGAGTTCGGGCTCCAGCTG
>JAYZBK010000076.1:0-37514 GCA_036339295.1 Planctomycetota bacterium | reverse complement strand
GATGGCCATCTCGCCGGCGACGAACGCGTTCTCCATTCGTTCGAGTCCCGAGGTCGGCGTGCCGACGCATCCCCCCAGGAGGCCGAGAAGCACGATGGACGCGCCTCCGAGACCGAGAGGGCCGAGTGACGTTCGACGAGGTGGGATTCGACGCATGGGAGTTCCTGCCGGGGGCGGGATCCGACGATACAACCCCCCGGGCACGCCCCGGGGCCTCCCCAGTATCGGCTGAGTGCCCTTCCGGACTCCGATCGAGCCGTCGGTTTTGCCCGAAGCCCGATGGGAAGGAAGCCCCGAGGACCTAGCATGCTGGCGATGGACCCGAACCTCCTGGTCGTGGCCGTCACGATGCTCGGCATCGTGTCGCCCCTGCAGGCGGCTCCCGAGCCGCCCGCGGGCGACGTGGTCGTGGACCGGTCCCCATCCGATTCCCTGACGATCACCATCGCTCCGTCGACGCTCGACGCCGTCCGAAAGACGCTCGGCCGACCCGGGAACCGGGCCGGCGTCGTGAGGCCACGCGTCCTCGTGCTCTTCGGCGAGATGGACGGACCACTCGGGGAGGTCGACCCGTTGGACGCCCCCTTCTACCGACGGCCCCAGCCCATTCGCTCCATCCCGATCGATCGGGAGTCGCTCTTCACCGCGACGGAGCCCCTCCGTCTCGAACTCGGCGACGACGTCGACGGGGTCGCGAGCGTCCCGGATCGGCTCGCCGATCTCGATGGTGGATTCCGGATGCGGGCGGTGCTCGATCTCGGCCTCGGTCGGGGACACGCGGAACCGGGGCATGCGATCTCCGCGATCACGACCCACGAGTTCGACGAGTCGGCCGCCGACGCGGTCGAACTCGTGATCGAGAGGACGATCGACGCCGAACCCCGGGTCGAGCTCGACAACCTCGAATGGGTCGAGATCCCGAGTCCCCTCCTCACCTCGTCGCTCGGCCGTCCCGTCCGGCATCGAGCGGGAGTCGCGTTCCCCCCGGAGTACCACGACCTCGACGCCGACCGCCGCTTCTGGCCCGTCGTCTACGTGGTCCCCGGTTTCGGCGGGGACGAACGAGGGGCCGAGACCTGGGCACGCCTGCTCTCGGATCCGACGATGGACGCGTCGATGCCCCCCGCCGTCTTCGTCGTCCTCGACCCCGAGGATCCCCTCGGGCACCACGGCTTCGTCGACGGCGACAACGTCGGCCCTCGCGGAACCGCCCTGGTGGAGGAATTCATCCCCTGGCTCGAGCGGCGATTCCGTCTCGTCCCCGATCCCTCCGCGAGGTTCCTGCTGGGGCACTCCAGCGGGGGCTGGTCGACGATCTGGCTCCAGCTCGAGCACCCCGGAACCTTCGGGGCGTGCTTCTCCACCGCACCCGATCCCGTGGACTTCACGGCCTTCGGCACCGTCGACCTCCTCCGGGACCGCACGATCCACGAGGACGAGGAAGGCCGCCCGCGTCCAAGCCATCGTCGTCCCCTCTCGCCGGACCTCGACCACGTGCTGATGACCGTGGCGGAGGAGACCGCGATGGAGCACGCGCTCGCCCCGGACGGGACGAGCGGGGAACAGTGGAGCACCTGGAACGCGATGTTCAGCGGGCGGGATCCCCGGACGGGCCGTCCCCTGATGGCCTACGACCTTCGCTCCGGCGAGATCGATCCCGGGATCGTCCGTCGCGACTGGCTTCGATTCGACATCACCGACCGCCTGAGACGCGACCCCGAAGGCGTCGCGCCCATCCTCCTCGAACGAGTCAGGCTCCTGTGCGGCGACCGCGACTGCTACTACCTCGAGGAGGCGGTGGCTCGACTCGCGGCCGAACTCGCCCGTTCGCAGGAACGCCTCGGTCTCGAGGCGACCGGTGGTTCGATCGAGATCGTCCCCGGCGCGACGCACGACACGATCGTCGGACACGCGATGCGTCGCTGGCTTCCGGAACTGGGCGAGCTGGCCGGTCGCGCGCCGCTCCGCTGATCGCCCCCGCCGGATTCCGCGAGGTCGGGTCCATCATCGGCGAGTGAGGGCCTCGGACCGGACGGGCGGCAGGCTCAACCCGCGGCGAAGGCGTCGGGGACGTCACCCCAGGGGGCGACGACGCGGCTCTTGACGCCGCCCCGGCCCTTCCAGTCGGTGACGATCTGGAGCCACGTCGGGCTCGTGGTCCGGGCGAGGTCGTCGCGGATCTTGTTGGTCACCGCCTCGAAGTACATCCCCTCGTTCCGGAACGCGTGGAAGTAGAGCTTGAGGCTCTTGAGCTCCACGCAGACCGCCGCGGGCTCGTAGCGGACCATGACGGTTCCGAAGTCCGGGTGTCCGGTGACCGGACAGATCGACGTGAATTCCTCGTGGCGATGTTCGATCACGTAGGGCGTTCGACCGGGATTGTCGAAGAACTCGAGGATCTGTTCGGCGTGGGGTGCGACGTCGCTCATCGATCTGCCTTGCTTGGGGTCGGGATGCGGTCGGGCGTGGCTAGAGCCCGTAGGTCGTCAGGAGACTCACGACCTTCGGCTGGTCGGGATTGATGCGGACGCTGGTCCGGAAGGCGTTCGCCGCCTCGTCCCTCGACTGCTCGTCCTGCCGCCCGGAGGCGAGCCATCGGTTCAGTTCGTTGACGCCGATCCCGTTGAGGGCGGGCCAGTACTCGGGATCGATCTCGACCGCCCGCCGATAGCACTCGACGCTGGCATCGAAGTCGCCGAGTCGGAAGTAGCTCCGTCCCTGCCGCTCCCAGGCCGAGGGCGAAGGCGCGATGGACAGCAGGATCTCACCCGAGTTGACCGCCTCCCGGAATCGATCCTCGGCGGCGTAGCACTCGACGAGGTTCCCGATGAGCCCGGCGTCGTTGCCCGTGAGTTCGATCGCGATCTCGTAGGTGTCGATGGCGTCCGCGGTGCGACCGGCGAGCATGTACGCCGTCCCGAGCATCGCATGGGCGTCCCCGTCGTCGGGACGGAGGTCCACGACCTGTTCGGCCGGGGCGATCGCGCTTCGTGGAAGGTCGTTGGCGATGAAGCTCGTCGCGAGCGCCGCCAGCGTGTCGGCGTCGTTCGCCTCGATCGAGAGGGCCGCCTGGTAGGCGCGGATCGCCTCTCGCAGTCGGCCGAGCATCCGGAGCGCCTCGCCGTGGCCGAACTGGGCCTCGAAGTGGCGAGGCGCGAGCCTCACGGCCCGGGCGAACGCCGGCTCGGCTCGAGCCGCATCGCCCATCGACTCGTAGGCGCTCCCGATCCCGATGTAGGCCACGGTGAGCGAGGGATTCTCGTCGAGAAGCGACTCGAAGACCTCGATGGCCTCGGCGGGCTCGCCGGCCTCGATCAAGGCGCGACCCGACTCGGCCCGGGTCGCCTGTTCGGCCGTCGGCTTCCGGACGTCGATCACCGGCCGGGGAGGGGCCGGCACCGGGGCGTCGGGAACCTCCTCGGGCACGGACTTCACGCATCCCCCCGCCGCGAGGAGGGTCGCCACGACGACGACCGCCCGCATCGGGAGGGTGGGAGAGGATCGATGGAGTCGTGCTCGGGTCATTCCTGGTTCCAGCAGGGCATGGTACGTCAGCTACTTCGGCTCGATCGGCGACCGGGAGCCAGTGAACGAAGGGTCTCGAGGTTGACCTCGTCCCACGCACGACCGTCCGGGCGGTCCTTCTTCTCCGTCTCGAGCACCATGGGGATGTCCCGCCACGCCGGGACCCGCAGCACGGCCTTGAAGCAGGCTTCGCCGCAGGTGCCGTGACCGATGTGATCGTGGCGGTCCTTCCGGCTCCCGAGGGCCCCGATCGAGTCGTTCAGGTGCACCGCGAGGACCTGGTCGAGTCCGATCGTGTCCTCGAGTCGCTGGAGCACGGCCTTCGCCCGGGCCGGGGTGCCCATGTCGTGCCCCGCGGCCACCGCGTGGCAGGTGTCGAAGCAGAATCCCACCCGCTCCGGGACCGCGACGCGATCCCGGATCCAGGCGAGCTGCCCCGGGTCGTATCCCAGGTTGGTTCCACTGCCCACCGTGTTCTCGAGCGCGGTCCGGACCGCGAAGCCTCGCGTCTCCCGCTCCAGTCGGTCGAGGGCCGTGACGATCCTCGCGAGCCCCTTCTCCTCGTCGGCACTGGGCGGCTCGCCGATCCGATTGGGATCCCCGGGCTTCCTCGGCGTCTCGAGGTGGGCGCCGGGGTGCGCCACGCAGGCGGGGATGCCCAGCGCCTCGCAGCGTTCGAGTTCGATCCTCTGGAGCGTGACCGACTTCTCCCAGCCGTCGGGGTCCGGCGACGCCATGTTCACGAGATAGCTGTTGTGGCTGACCACGCGAGACGGCTCGCCGCTCCAGCCGATGCCCTCGATCGCCTCCCGCCAGGCCGCGACCTCCTCGTCCTCGAGCGGCTTCACCCGCCACTGCCGCTGGTTCTTGGTGAAGACCTGGAGGCAATCGCAGTCCAGCTCCCTCGCCGCCTCGACCGCATGGTGCATGCCGCCGGAGATCGAGAGATGGGATCCGAGCCACGGAGCGGTCCGGGCGCCGGAGACCGGGGAGGGAGCGGATGTCGAACCGGCGGGGTCGGTCGTTGGCATGGTGAGACTCTATCGGTCGGACGGACCCGGCATCCGATCCGACCACGACTCGTCCCGTTCCCGACGACGGGACTCCATGTCGTCGAGCTTCACGCGATGACCGATCGAGTGGACCGCGGACCACGCCAGCACCAGGTCGCCGATCCACTGGATGCCCCACCACCCGAGGGAGGCGAGCCCCAGCAGGGTGACGGCGTTGGCGGCGGTGGTCAGCCACGCGGAAAGCGGCGCGACGACCAGGCCCAGGACGATCGCCTGGATCGCGTACTGGGCGAAGTTCGCGGCGATCGGATCCTCGATCCAGTCGGCGGTCCTGATCGATCGACGAGACGCGATCGCGACGAGCAGGACGACCGCGAAGAGCAGCCACGGGACGACGACCGGTCGACCCGGAACGACCACGGCCACCACGAGGAGGAGCGGCAGGACCACGAGGGCGGCGACGATGGCCTGGCGATCGAATCGGGCGGTGCCCGGCGGCGAGAGCAGCAGGGCGCTTCGCAGCGCGAACGCCGCGAGGGCGGCGACGCCCCCCACGAGGATCGCGACACCCTGGAACCAACCGGTCGAGAAGACCGCGATCGGGAGTCCGATGCAGAAGAGCTGGAGACCGGCGATCACCCCGAGCCGCCAGGTGGCCCCGACGACGAGGGGGAGCGGCTGGTCGACGAAGCGATCGGCCTCGCCCACCGCCGTGATCCGTCCGCACTCCGGGCAGCGGGCGCCGGACCGGGTGGCTCGAAGGTCGTACCCGCAGTGCGGGCAGGTCTCCTCGCCCCTCAGCGACACGCCGTCGCCGTCGTCGCGTGGACCACCGCGTTGCGGAACATGCGGAGACCGAGCGGCGCCTCGGACCGGTGCGTCGCGTCGAGCCGCGTCCACGTGGGATGCTGGGTCCAGCGGGTGAACCGCTCGGGATGCGGCATCAGGCCGAAGACGAGGCCGCTTCGATCGCAGATGCCCGCGATGCGGCCCACGGAACCGTTGAAGTTCGCATCATCGGCGTAGCGGACGGCCACGCATCCGTCGGACTCGAGCGAGTCGACGATCGCCTGCTCGGCCACGAATCGACCTTCGCCGTGCGCACTCGGCAGCAGGCGGACGACGTCGGCGACGTCGGCGAGTCCACGGGTCCAGATGCAGCGGGTGTCGGATGGAATCTCGACCCGGGTCCAGTCGTCCCGGAATCGCCCCATCTCGTTGGGTGCCAGCGCGACCGTCGGTCGAGCGGGCTCCTCGGGCCACGCCATGCCGTCGTCCGGCCCGGGCAGCAGACCGGCCTGGACGGCGATCTGGAATCCGTTGCAGGGAGCGATCATCGGAACGCCGCGAGCCACCGCGTTCGAGAGGGCCGGATAGAGATCCCGACGAATCAGCTGGGCGAGGATGCGTCCCGCACCCGCGTCGTCGCCGTAGCTGAAGCCTCCCGGCAGGCCGACCAGGTCGAAGCCGTCGACGATCGATGGATCGCGACGAAGTCGGGAGAAGAGCACCGGCTCGGGCTCGGCGCCCGCCTCGTGGAACGCCCGGGCGAGTTCGCCGTCGCAGTTGATGCCCGGCGCCGTCACCACGAGGGCGCGAGGGACCGGTCCGTCGGGCATGGCGTCGTCCTTCATGGTGGCGGTCATCGATCGCATCCTCGATTCCAGGCGTCCAGGAACCTCGACGCCGGCGCGGAGGCCGGGTCGATGCCGGTGCCGCCGAGCGTCACGTGCTCGTCCGCCTTGAACTCCCCCACCACCGCATGCGGCAGCCCGTCGAGGATCGCGGCGAGTCGCGGGAGGTCGGCGGCATCGATCTCGAGCAGGTATCGGGACGGATCCTCGGCGAAGGCCCGAGCCGTCGGCGAGACCTCGCCCTCGGTGGGGATCGCATCGAGGTCGAACGACAGGCCGAGTCCACCGGAGAAGGCCATCTCCACCGCGGCGACCAGGACGCCTCCCTCGCTCGCGTCGTGCGCACTGCGGACGAGCCCCTGTCGAATGGCGGTCGCCACGGCCCCCGCGGTTCGAGGACCGCGCTCGAGATCGGTGACCGGAAGCTCGTCGGCCCCGACGGTGACGTCGCCGCCGACCCGGACGAAGTGCGATCCGCCGAGGCGATCGGTCGTCGACCCCACGAGCACGAGGAGGCTCCCGGCCTCCTTGGCATCCATCGAGGTGGCGAGATCCTCCTCCTCGACGATGCCCATGCCGGAGATGAGCAGCGTGGGCGGGACGCGGATCGTCCTCCCGTCCTCGGTCGAGAACTGGTTGTTGAGCGAGTCCTTCCCGCTGACGAACGGCGTGCGATACGCAAGCCCGCCGTCGAGACACGCCTCCGCCGCCCGGACGAGCCCGCCGAGGTTCCGCGGATCCCCGCAGCTCGGCCAGCAGAAGTTGTCGAGGATGGCGATCCGGGACGGATCGGCGCCGGTGCAGACGAGGTTGCGGACGCACTCGTCGATCGCGGCGAGTCCCATCAGGTACGGATCACGGGCGAGTCCGGTCGCGAGGCCATGACCGATCGCCAGGCCGCGTGCCCGATCGGGCACCGGCCGGATCACCGCCGCATCGCCGGGTCCGTCGTTCGGCCCGGCGAACGGGCGAAGCACCGCGCCCCCCTGCACCTCGTGGTCGTACTGCCGGACGATCCAGGCCTTGCTCGCGAGGTTCGGATGGGCCAGCAGTCGTTCCGCGACGTCGAGCAGGTCGTCGCCCGAGACCGGCGACGGCAGGGACTCGACGCCCGGATCGATGCCGCCGGCCTCCGCGGCCGCCCACTCGGGATCCCAGATCGCCTCGCGGACGGGCATCGGAACGCCGTCGTGGAGGAACTCCATCGAGATCCGCCCGACCTCGGTGTCCTCCCAGCGAAGCACCAGCTCCCGATCATCGGTGCCGAACTCGCCGAGGTCGCACCACTCCACGCCGTGTTCCTCGCAGATGGCGGCGAGCGTCTCGACGCGATCCGCCGGCACGGCGAGCACCATCCGCTCCTGGGCCTCGCTGATCCACACCTCGACCGGGGTCAGCCCGGCGTACTTCGTCGGCGCCCGGTCGAGCTGGACCGACGCACCCAGCTTCTCGCCCATCTCGCCGACCGCGCTGGAGAATCCTCCGGCACCACAGTCGGTGATCGCCCGGAACAGGCAGCCCGACTCGTGGTCGCGGGCCGCAAGCACCGCGTCGAGCACCACCTTCTCCGTGATCGCGTTGCCGATCTGGACGGCATGGCTGAACTCGTCGGCGTGCGAATCGGTGAGTTCCGCGCTCGAGAAGGTCGCCCCGTGGATCCCGGCCCGCCCGGTCCGCCCGCCCAGCGCGATGATCCGATCGCCGGGAGCGGCGTCGCCCTCGACGCGATCCCGAGGCATCACGCCGACGCAGCCGCAGTAGACGAGCGGGTTCCCGATGTAGCGGTCGTCGAACCAGACCCCGCCGTCGAGGGTGGGGATGCCCATGCGGTTGCCGTAGTCCCGGACGCCCGCCACGACCTCCGAGAGCGTTCGCCGCGGGTGCAGGCAGCCTTCCGGCAGCTCGGCCGGTTCGTCGGTCGCCACGCAGAAGACGTCGGTCGCCGCGATCGGCTTGGCCGCGAGACCGGTGCCGATGATGTCCCGGATGCAGCCCCCGATGCCGGTGGCCGCGCCGCCGTAGGGCTCGAGGGCCGAGGGGTGGTTGTGGGTCTCGACCTTCATGCACACCGCGTGCTCGTCGTCGAAGGCGACGACGCCGGCGTTGTCGACGAAGACCGAGAGGCACCAGTCGCCGAGGTCCTCGTTCATCAGGCGATGCGTGGCGGCCGCGACGGTGGACTTGAGCAGGTTGTCGATGCGGACGACGCCGGACCCGTCCGAGGCGTGGCCGGGTCGCTCCGACGCGGTCTCGACGAGCGAGGGCCCGGTGCCGCCACCGGTCGGCTCCGTGTAGTCGATGGTCGCCTTCAAGGTCTTGTGCACGCAGTGTTCGGACCAGGTCTGCGCGAGACTCTCGAGTTCGATCTCCCGAGGCTCGCGCCCCAGGGATCGGTAGTGCTCCTGGATCGACCGCATCTCCTCGAGCGAGAGGAAGAGGTGGGCGTCCCGGCTCAATCGCTCGAGCGCCGGGTCGTCCAGCGAGCGGATCTCGACGTCGCGGACCTCGAACGGACGATCGTGCCCGGCCGGGAAGGCGTCGGGAAGATACGCATGGTCGTGGATCGCATGGACGACCGGATTCGCCAGCAGCCGCGTCGCGAGCGTCATGGCCGGGGCGGGATCGATGCCCTCGAGTTCCCAACGGACACCCGTCCGGACCTCGATCGCATCGGCTCGCTCGTCGCCGAGCATCGCGGCGAGGGCCGCGGAGATGGATGCCGCCGCCGGATCCATCACGCCCGGCAGAGGATGGACCTCCACCACCGCATGGCCCTCGGGCGCCGGAGAGGCTCCGAGGGTCGCGGCCTGCATCACGGGATCGGCCAGCAGCTCGTCCCCGATCCGGGACAGCTCGCCCGGCTCGAGTCCACCCTGCAGCAGGTAGACCTCCACGCGACCGGCGGAGGTCGGCCGCAGCTCCGCGGAGACTCCCTCGACGTCGTGCATGAGGGCGGCGGCGGCCGGATCGCCCGCTTCGGGGCGGCGGCGGACCTCGATTCGGTGGACGGCGACGTCGGCGGCGGTGGTGGTCATCGGAGCCGTCAGTCGAGGAGATGCGATGGCTTTGGGCCGGGTCCGGAGGGTGCTCGGGACGGGGCGTCGATTGGCCGGAAGAGACACGCGGACCCGCCGGGAACCCGACGAATCCGCGTGCGTGGACGGCAGGGGATGGGGGTCAGAACATCAGCTGGACGTACCCTCGGAGGACGTACTCGTCCGACGTGGGGGTCGAGCGGATCCCGAGCTCGGGCGTGTTCCAGTTGGGGCTCACCGAGGTCGGGAAGTAGGTCACCGAGGCGCCGATCTTCAGGTCCTCGCCGTCGATGTAGTAGGTGCCGCCGAAGTTGATCCCGATGTACTGGCTCGGATCGGCGTAGGCGGGGTAGAAGGACCGGGTGGCGTCGGGGAGGTCGTTGAGCTGGTCGAGGCGGTTGCTGCCGAGCAGGCTCATCCAGTCGACGCCGGCGAAGAGCTCGGCCTCCTGGGTCACGTACATGGATCCGTACAGGCTCGCCCCGACGATCTGGACGGTGCCCACGTCGACGGTCGGATTCGAGTTCGCGACCGGGGAGAAGCCGCCGATCAGGTACGACGCGCCGCTCGAGACGTTGTGGTAGTAGGCCGAGGCGGAGATCGTCGCGCCGCCGAGGTTGGCCGTCACGTCGCCGGTCAGCCCGACCCAGCTGTTGTAGTTGTTGTCCGAGGTGGGCGGGAACGGGAACGGATTCGTGGTGGTGGTTCCGTTCTGGCTGCTCGGATTGAGGTTCACCTTGCCTCGCTGGTAGTGCCCACCGACGCCGACGAGGAGCCCGAACTCCTCGCCCGGGGGCGAGGTCATCCGCTCGAAGTCGCTCCAGGCACCGGCAAGCTTCCACTCCCAGCGGGTCGAGAACGAGAGCTCGGCCTGGGTGTCGTAGTAGGGGCTGTTGAGAGGGTCGGTGACCGCGAGCCTGTACTGCTCGAAGAGACGATCCTGGGCGCCCTCGCTGACCGCGAAGCGGGCCCGGATGTCGTCGAGATCCCAGCCGAGCTCGATGCCCTGGCTTCTCCCGAGGCCCATGTGGAGGGCGACCGCGGTCCGATCGCCGGTCAGCTGGTTCCCGATCCCGACCGACCAACCGCGGTCGAAGGGAAGCTTGAACTGGCCGACCTTGACGGTGAAGCCGTCGGAGAATTCATGGGCGATCCAGCTGTCGAGGAGCTGGAGGAAGCCGTTGGAGTAGCCGAACTCGCCGGCGACCACCTGCGGCTGGCCGTAGTAGACCTGCAGCCAGCTGTTCCGCTGGTTGGCGTACTGGCCCATCACCCGGAAGGTGGTGTCCTTCCCGAAGAGGTGCCCGGTGAGGTCGAGGCGGGTGTGCGGGAGATCCCACCCGTAGCGTCGGATGGCGTCGTCCTCGGCCTGGAAGCCGGGACCGTCCTCCCCGGACGGGGTGTCGGCGAAGGTGCCGCGGATGTGCGAGTAGACGTACCGCGTCTGGACCATCCCTCCCACGTTGAGCCGGAACCGGCCGTCGGGACTCTGGAGGAAGAAGCCCTTGTCCCAGCCCGCCGTCATGCCGGAGGACTGGAGCGAGGTGCGGGTCTCCGCATCCGCGAGCACGTCGGTGACGACGCCCCGGATCTCCGTCGCCCGCTGCTCGGTGAGCCACTGGTCGCCCTCGGCGGACTCGAGTTCGTTCACTCGACCCTGGAGCGTTCGGTTCCGGTCCTCGAGCTCGGCGAGGCGTTCCGCCATCTGCTCGAGCGTGATCCCCGGGACCTGGTCGTCCTGGGCGTGGCCGGTTCCACCGGCGGTGGCCAGGGCAGCCAAGGTGGCCCCGACCGTGTATCGCATCCTGCGCATGGGATTCCCCGTGACCTGAAATCGACGGATTCGTCACGGAATATCGGTCACACCCTGCTCGATCCATGAGCATTCCCGGCCTCGATTCACGGCCCTCGGCCTCGATAGGGAAAGGACCGGCCGGATCCGAGGATCCGGCCGGTCCATGCCGTCGCGAGGGGGATGCGAGCCCCCGCCTCGTCTCGGGTGGATGACGATCAGAAGAGCAGCTGCAGCTGGCCGCGGAGGGCCCACTGGTCGCTTTCGCCGGGAAGGTCCGGCCGGAAGCCGGCACTGCCGGCGACGAAGGCCCCGGTGGCCAGCGAGTCGAAGTTGATCGACCAGTCGACCGTGACCTTGACGGCGGCGTTGATGAACCAGTTCGCCCCGACCGTGAAGCCGTTGTAGGTGCTGACGCCTTCGTTCGGGACGTTCGTGAGGTCGTAGTCCATGTAGGAGTACCGGCCGAACGCCTCGACGTCGTCCGACACGAAGTACCCGCCCTGGACCACGAGGCCGTAGGGATTGGTCGTCCCGCCGCCCGAGGGAGCCGCCACGTTGGTCCAGACACCCGCGACGAAGATGCTCGCCCCGTCGAAGTCGAGCGTCAGGTCGGCGGTCACGCCGCCGGCCACCGTCCCGCTGGCCGCACCGATGTTCTGGTTGGCCCGCTGGATCGCACCCGCGACCCCGACCATGGCGCCGAACTCGGAACCCCGCTTGCTGCTGAAGTCCTTGAACTGCGACCAGTCGCCCGCCAGTCGCCATTCGCCGCGAGCAGCGAACGAGTAGGCGGTCGACGTCTGGTCCCACGGCGTGTTCTGGCTGTTGGTCCGGGCCGGGCCGAAGCCACGGGAGCCGATGCCGTCGCCGGTCCAGGCCGCGACCTTGAAGTCGTCGGAGGCGTACGACACCTCGAGGCCCTGCGAGTAGCCCTGGTTGAAGTACTCGTTGACGATGGACCGCTCGACCGCCAGCTGGCGGGACGAGGAGACGAGCTCCTCCCGCATCCACGGCGCCTTGAACTGGCCGACCTTGATCTTGATGCCGTTGTCGAGCTTCTTGGCCCCCCACGCCTCCTCGAGCAGTCCGACCCCGCCGGCACGCGAGAAGACGCCCTTGACGCGATAGGTCCAGCTGGGATCGACGACGTTGCCTTCGAACACCAGCTTGGTCCGACGGTTCTCGAAGCCCCAGAGGTTCTCGTTGCCACCGGTGTAGCCGTTGGCGTGGTTGAGCGTCCAGCGGATCTGCATCTGCCCGCCGATCTTCAGCAGGAAGTTGCCGTCGGGGGACTGGAGTCGGAAGCCCTTCTTCCAGCCGACGATCGCGGAATCGTCCTGGAAGGCGACCCGGCCGTCCGCATCCGCCAGGACGTCGGACACGATGCCCCGGATCTCCTCGCGACGAGCGTCGTCGGTCCAGCCACCGGCGTCGGATCGCATGGCTTCGATCTCGGCGCGGAGCTGGTCGATCTCCGCCTGGATGTCGGTGGACTCGTCCGCGGCCCCTCCGGCGACGGCCGCCGTGCCCATGCAGAGGGCCGACGCGAGCAGCCCGGTCATGACGTGGATTCGCACTGTGAAGTCTCCATGAGTGTTCTGTTTCCTCGACATGGAGCGGAGGTTAAGAAGGGTCCCCTCGATGTTTGTTAAGACGCGAACGCGACCTTGACAAAGAACGCGCTAAGACCGCCTGGCCGACGAGAGCCGGAGGGAGGCACCCGGGAAGCCCCAGGAACGGACAACGCCCGGGCTCCGATGGGAGCCCGGGCGTTGCCTTGGGTGGATGACGATCAGAAGAGCAGCTGCAGCTGGCCGCGGAAGGCCCACTGGTCGGTCTCGCCGGCGACGTCGGGCCGGAAGCCGGCACTGCCGGCGACAAAGGCCCCGGTGGCCAGCGAGTCGAAGTTGATCGACCAGTCGGCCGTGAACTTCACCGCGGGGTTGATGAACCAGTTCGCCCCGACCGTGAAGCCGTTGTAGGTGTTGACGCCCTCGTTCGGGACGTTCGTGAGGTCGTAGTCCATGTAGGAGTACCGGCCGAACGCCTCCACGTCCTCGGTGACGAAGTAGCCGCCCTGGACCACGAGGCCGTAGGGGTTGGTCGTCCCGCCGCCCGAGGGGGCCGCCACGTTGGTCCAGACGCCCGAGACGAAGATGCTCGCCCCGTCGAAGCAGAGGGTGAGGTCGGCGGTCACGCCGCCGGCCACCGTCCCGCTGGCCGCACCGATGTTCTGGTTGGCCCGCTGGATCGCACCCGAGACCCCGACCATGGCGCCGAACTCGGAGCCCCGCTTGCTGTTGAAGTCCTTGAACTGCGACCACTCCCCGGTGACCCGCCACTCGCCGCGAGCGGCGAAGGAATAGGCGGTCGAGGTCTGGTTCCACGGCGTGTTCTGGCTGTTGGTCCGAGCCGGCCCGAAACCCCGCGAGCCGATGCCGTCGCCGGTCCAGCCCGCGACCTTGAAGTCGTCGGACGCCCACGACACCTCGATGCCCTGCGAGTAGCCCTGCTTGAAGTACGCGTTGACCACCGAACGGTCGACCGTGAGCTGCCTCGAGGAGGAGACGAGGTTCTCCCGCAACCACGGCGCCTTGAACTGGCCGACCTTGACCTTGAAGCCGTCGTCGAGCTTCCTCGCGACCCACGCCTCCTCGAGGAACAGGATGCCGCCTGCCCGCGGGAAGGCGCCCTTGATGCGGTAGGTCCAGCTGGGGTCGACGACGTGGCCCTCGAAGATCAGCTTGGTGCGGCGGTTCTCGAAGCCCCAGAGGTTCTCGTCACCGGCCCGGACCGGCCGCGGGGGGTTTCCGACGGTCGCCGGAGGCGTCTGGCCCTTCGCGTTGTTCCACGTCCAGCGGATCTGCACCTGCCCGCCGATCTTCAGCAGGAAGTTGCCGTCGGGGGACTGGAGCCGGAAGCCCTTCTTCCAACCGACGATCGCGGAATCGTCCTGGAAGGCGACCCGGCCGTCCGCATCCGCCAGGACGTCGGACACGATGCCTCGGATCTCCTCGCGACGAGTGTCGTCGGCCCAGGAGTCTCCTTCCCCCTCGGCCCGGTAGGCGTCGATCTCGGCCCGGAGGGCGTCGATCTCCGCCTGGATGTCCGTGGCCGTGGCATCGGCCGGGGTCATGCCCGTGGCCACGGCGGAGCCGAGGCAGGCGAGCGGGCCGAACAGGCCAAGCAGGCTGGCCAAGCGGGTCGGGACAGTCGGGACTGGGAATCGCACTGGGCACTCTCCATGCAGGTTGGGATCGATGAAGCGGCGGAGAGCTTAATGCAACTGAGACTCAAAATCATCGATCGAGGTGGCTCATCCCATCCTTTCCGTCGAAATTCCCGGCGACGCCCGAGCCCCGACTCGTGGGCCCGACGGCCCTGGCGACGCCGACCCGCCAAACGAAAAAACCGGCCGAACCTCGCGGTTCGGCCGGCCGAGCCCTCGATTCTTCGGGTGGATGAAACTCAGAACATCAGCTGGAGCTGAGCCCGCAGGTTCCACTGGTTCGACTCGCCGGGCTGGTCCTGACGGAAGCCAGCCGCGAAGTTGTTCGAACCGAACTCCTTCAGGTTCATGCCCCACTCGACCGTCGCCTTGACGTTCGAGGTCCAGAAGTAGTTGGCACCAACGGTGATGCCGTTGTACTTCGAGGTGTCGGGGTTGCCACCCTGGATGTCGTAGTCGATGTAGTCGTAGCGACCAAAGACTTCGATGTTGTCGGTGACGAAGTAGCCACCCTGGACGTTGAGACCCCAGGGGTTGTTGCTGTTGTCGATGTTGTTGCCGAGCCAGGCGAACGCCGCGAACAGGTTGGCGCCACCCATCTCCCAGCTGAAGTCGGCGGTGAAGCCGTAGACGCTGTCGTCGGTGAAGTTGCTGTTCTGGTTGCCGACCTCGTAGACACCGGCCACACCGACCATCATGCCGCCTTCCTCACCACGGAACGAGGTGAAGTCGTCGAAGGTGCTCCAGTCGCCCGAGAGCTTGAACTCACCCCGACCGGCGAGGGCCATCCTCGTCTGGGTCTGGTTCCACGCAGTGTTGGCGGTGCCGACGAGCACCGGAGCGCCGCCGCCGGCGCCGAACGGGGAGCCCGAAAGGACGCCGTCACCGTAGAAGCCGTTGAACCGGAAGGCGTCAGACTCGTAGTTGAGCTGGATGCCCTGGTCGAAGCCCTGGCTGAAGTAGCTGTCCATGATCGAACGATCGACACCGAGCTGGTAGCCGTCGTCGACCAGGGTTTCCCGCAGCCACGGGCCACGGAACTGACCGACGGTCACGCCCCAGCCGTTGCCGAAGTCCTTGGTGACCGACGCGAACGACATGCTGGCGACGCCGCCGAGACCGTTCGCGAAGTTCATTCGGACGTGGTAGTGCCAGCTCGGATCGACGACGTTGCCCGAGAAGTCGAGATACGTGTCGGCGTTCTCGAAGCCCCAGAGGTTTTCGTTGCCGCCGGTGTTGCCCTTGGCGTTGTTCAGCGTCCAGCGAACCTGCATGAGGCCGGAGACGTTGAGCTTGAAGTTGCCGTCGGGGCTGGCGAGGAAGAACCCGTTGTTCCAGCCGGCCATGGCGCCGCTGTTCTGGAAGCTGGTGCGGGTGTCGGCGTCGGCGAGGACGTCCTGCACGATGCCACGGATCTCACTCGCACGCTGCTCGGTCAGCCAGTCCTGGCTGTCCTGCTGCTTGAGCTCAGCGAGCTCACGCTTGAGTTCGGCGATCTGCGAAAGCGCGTCGTTGTCGGACTCTGCGCCGCCGAAGGCCGTACCGGCGATGGCCAGCGCGGTCGTACCGGCGACGAGCCCAAACCTGGTGGTCAGACTCATTCGGTGACTCTCCAAGAGGTGCCCGGGCGTTGTGATGTCGCTTGTTTCGTAACTCACGATGGCGACCGCCCTGTGTGTTCATCCACCCGTCCGTCTAGGCGTCCCCGCCACCAATGGCGAGGACCGGACGTGATTTCCCCTATCGGCCAACGAGGCCGATTGGGATGAAGGTGCGGACTATATCGATTCCTCGGATCGCTGCCAGTCCATGGAGGCCGACAGGGCCGATCGGCGGCCAAATACTGGGGCGAACGGGGGCCTTCGAATCTCCAAGTCACTTATTTGAATGCACTTGCGATCGACCCTCCGGTCGCCAGCAATCCGGCGGAATCTCGCGGATTCCGGCCCGATCGACCCGTTCTCCACCGCGGAAAAAAGTCAGTCGAGATGGGCGAGTGCGGCCCCGAGATGGGCCACCTCGACCAGCTCGAGCCCTGGATCGATCCCCCGGGCCATGGCCCCTGGAGGCACGATGGCTCGCTTCGCACCCCGGCGAGCGAGCTCGCGGAGCCTCTGATCGAGGTTGCGGACCGACCGCAGCTCCCCCGTGAGGCCGATTTCCCCGACCGCGACCGTGCCTGAAGGCAGTCCGCGACCGTGATGCGCCCCGGCGATCGCAAGGGCGATCGCGAGGTCGGCGGCCGGATCGGCCACCCGGACCCCTCCTGCCGCCGCCGCGAAGACATCCTGGTCCGCCAGCCGCTGGCCCCCGTGCTTCTCGAGGACCGCGATCAGCATGGCCAGCCGGCTCGAGTCGAGCCCGGTGGCCCGTCGCTTCGCCGAGCCCAGGAATCCGGTGGCCGTGAGGGCCTGGACCTCCACGGGAAGGCACCGGGACCCCGCCAGGGTGGCCGTCAGGACCGACCCCGAGACCCCCGGCCCGTCGACGTCGATGTCCAGCCCCGATTCATCGAGCTCCCGAAGCCCGAGATCGGACATCTCGAAGAGGCCGATCTCCTGGGTCGAGCCGAAGCGGTTCTTCGCGGCTCGCAGGACCCGATGGCCGTGATCCCGGTCACCCTCGAACGCCAGGACGGCATCCACGAGGTGCTCGAGGAGCTTCGGCCCGGCCAGCTGCCCCTCCTTGGTGACGTGCCCGACGATGACCATCGCCGCCCCGGTGAGCTTCGCCACCTGGGCGAGGTCGTGGCAGCACCGTCGGATCTGGGTGGTGCTGCCCGGCGGGGCATCGAGATCGGCCCGGTGGACCATCTGGATGGAATCGAGGATCACGAGCGTCGGCTCGACCTTGCGGATCTCCTCGATCACCCGGACGAGGTTGGTGTCGGCCTGCAGGAAGAGCTCCCGACCGGCCCGGCCGCCCTCGGACAGGGCGTCCCCCAGCAGGCGGTCGGCCCGAAGCCGGATCTGCTGGGGACTCTCCTCGCTACTTATATAAAGGACACGCCCCTGCCTCTCGACCACGCTCGCGGCCGCCTGCAGGAGGATGGTGCTCTTGCCGATGCCCGGTTCCCCGCCCAGAAGGACCGATGAGCCCGGGACGAAGCCGCCTCCGAGCACCCGATCGAGCTCCCCCAGCCCGCTCGGCACCCTCGGGACCTCCAGCCGTTCGACCTCGATCAGCGGAACCGCCCCGGAGAGCAGCCCGAGTGCGCCATCGGCCCGATGCTCGCCGCGGACCGCCACGCCCGCGACCGTGCCGACGGTGGCCGAGCCGTCGGCCGGCTCGTTGAACGCCTCCAGGCTGTCCCAGGCATTGCAATCGGGGCATCGGCCGATCCACTTGGGGTGGACCGCCCCGCATTCGCCGCAGAGGAAGGTCGTCCGGGTCTTGGCCATGCCGGCGAGTCTACGACTCGGGTTTCGGCTGCTGATCGGATCGTCCGGTTTTCCCTGATCGGCGGCGCCGGGCGATCAACGGTCGGTCGGCACCCGGTCGGCACCCGGTCGGCAACCGGTCAGCGGGAGGCGCGGCGGAGTCGCCTCGCCCACGCCCCGTATCGCAGGATCGCCCGCCTTCTCTCCGAAGGCGAGGGCCAGGCGGATCGATCGGATCCGAGTGCCGTCTCCATCCGCCATGTCCAGTACCGGCCCCGCAGGCGGAACTTCGTCGCCCAGCCGAGGGCGAGGAGGCCGAGAAGACCGGAGAGGAGGTGCCTCACGGATCAGCCGGCGCCCGAATCGGCCAGCCGGCCGCGTTCGGTGCCGTCGTCGGCCGGGCTGAACCGGCTGCCGATGAGCCGCACACGGTGGTTCGGATCGGACTGCCGGGGCATGATCGGAAGCACCAGGTAGATGATCGCGATCGTGCCGAGGGACCCGGCCCACATCCAGTCGCTCCACCCGAGGAAGAGGAACACCGAGGTGACCAGCATCACGAGGAGCGACGCCGGGATCATGCCCTCCCAGGCGAGCCGCATGAGCTGGTCGAAGCGGAATCGCGGGACCGTCCAGCGGATCGCCATGGCGAAGGCGATCAGCAGGAACATCTTGGTCGCCACGACGCCGAACTGGACCAGGGCGATCCACCACGGTCCGGAGGCCGGGAGATCCCAGCCGCCGAAGGGGTTCACCGACCAGCCACCGAGGAAGAGCATCGTGAAGAACGCCGCCCCGGTGATCATGTGGAAGTACTCGGCGAGGAAGAACATGGCGAACCGCATCGAGGAGTACTCGGTGTGGTAGCCGCCCACCAGTTCGCTCTCGCATTCGGCGAGGTCGAAGGGGGCCCGGTTGCTCTCCGCGAGCATGCAGGTGTAGAAGATGATCGCCGCCACGGGGAGCTGGACGAGGTTCCACGCCCCGCCGAGCTGGCCGCCGATGATCAGGTCGGGGCGGATCGAGCCCGCCACGAGGATCACGGCGAGCAGCGAGAGTCCCATCGGGATCTCGTAGGAGATCATCTGGGCCCCGGCCCGGAGACCGCCGAGGAACGACCACTTGTTGTTGCTGGCCCAGCCACCGAGGGTGACGCCGAAGACGCCGAGGGAGGCGACCGCGATCAGGTAGACGACGCCGATGTTGATCTCGGCCCCGACGACCGAGACCTCGTAGATGGCGTTGGCCTGGGCGATTCCGAGCCACTGCACGAGACCGGTGATGTCGATCGGCCCCGTGAAGGGGACGATGATGAAGCCGATCATCGCCGGCAGCATGATCAGCCCGGGGGCGAGCGTGAAGAGGGCCCGGTCGACGCCCGCGGGGGCGTAGTCCTCCTTGAGGAGGAACTTGAGCCCGTCGGCGATCGGCTGGAGCAGGCCCTTGGGACCGACGCGATTGGGACCGACCCGGTCCTGCATCCACGCACTGAGCTTCCGCTCGAGCATGATCGAGTAGGCGCAGGCGCCCAGGAAGACGTGCAGGAGGACGACGATCGAGAGGATCGAGAAGCCGAGCTGGACCTGGTCTGGCGTCGCGGTGAACATGGTGCTTCCGGGAGGGGCGGCGCATTCCGCACCCGAGGAATCGAGAGTCTATCGCCGATCACGCCCGGGCCCATGCGGGCCCGCGGGAATTCGGGGGCCCGGATCGCATGCGGAAGGCCGCCGGGCGGGTCCCGGAACCACCGCTCGGGAATGCCGGCTCAGCTCGGGCAGCCGACCGAGTCGCCCTCGGCCGGGGAGGCCGAAGCCGGGCTGAAGGGCGGCCTCGCCACCGAGGGGAAGTAGTCCTGGGTCGCCGCCACCGACCACTCGCCCGCTCGAAGCGCGGCCATGGCCTTCACCGTCGCCCGGGCCCCGGGGATCGTGGTGATCATGGTGATCCCGGCCCGCACCGCGGTGGCCCGGATCCGCCCCTCGTCCGTGTCCGCGCCCTTCCGGGTCGCGGTGTTCAGGATGAGCGCGACGTCCCCGTCGGCGATGAGGTCCAGGATGTTCGGACGGAGTCCCTCGGCGATCTTCGGGAGCGACTCGACGTCGATGCCGAAGCCGCGGAGATGCTCGTGCGTGCCGCCGGTCGAGACGACGCGGTAGCCCATCGAGCGGAGCGACTGGGCGATCTCGACCGCCGCCGCCTTGTCCTCGTCGCGGACCGAGAGGAACACCGTGCCCTCGGTGGGCAGGGTGAGCCCCGCGGCCATGCAGGCCTTGGCGAACGCGAGCGGCAGCGATCGGTCCGCCCCCATCACCTCGCCGGTCGACCGCATCTCGGGACCGAGGATGACGTCGACGCCGGGGAACTTGCTGAAGGGGAAGACCGACTCCTTCACGGCGAAGAAGCCCGCGTCCGGCACCTCGGTCGCGTCGAGCCCGCTCAGGGAGGCGCCCATCATGACCTTCGCCGCGATGCGGGGCCACGGCACGCCCTTCGCCTTGGAGACGAACGGCGCCGTGCGGCTCG
Source organism: Planctomycetota bacterium (assembly GCA_036339295.1). Classification (GTDB taxonomy): domain Bacteria; phylum Planctomycetota; class Phycisphaerae; order Phycisphaerales; family SM1A02. Next base: position 17,380 of record JAYZBK010000076.1, on the reverse strand, counting down.
CCCGGGGGTTCACCTCGAGGATGAAGATCTCGTCGTCCTTCACCGCCAGCTGGAGGTTCATCAGGCCGCGGACCCGCAGCCGTTCGGCGAGCGCCCGCGCCTGCTCCCGGATCCGATCGACGATCGAGGGACCCAGCGAGTACGGGGGGATCGTGCAGGCGGAGTCGCCGGAGTGGACGCCGGCCTCCTCGATGTGCTCCATCACCCCGCAGACGAGGGCCTGCGGCGGATCCGACGCCAGTTCGAGGGTGGCCGGACGGGAGCCCTCGTGCGGCTCGAAGTCGGCGACGACGTCCACGTCGACCTCGACCGCGTCGCCGAGGAAGCGATCGATGAGCACCGGAGCGTCCTGCAGGTCGCTTGCGCCGACCGCCGCCACCATGTAGCGACGAAGCGCCGCCTCGTCGTAGCACGTCTCCATCCCGCGTCCCCCGAGCACGTAGCTCGGCCGGACCAGCACCGGGAACCCGATCCGCGACGCGACCTCGACCGCCTCCTCGAGGGAGTGGGCGATCCCGTTCTCCGGCTGGACGAGTCCGAGCTCGTCGAGCACGGCCTTGAACCGGTCGCGGTCCTCGGCGAGGTCGATCGAGTCGAGCCCCGTGCCGATGAGGGGCACGCCGGCGGCGACCAGGCCGTGCGCGAGGTTGAGCGGGGTCTGCCCGCCGTACTGCACGATGCAGCCCACCACGCCGCCCGATCGGTCGGGGCGATCGATGCCCCCGCCGTTGAGCCGCTCGACGATGTCCAGGACGTCCGCGAGCGTGAGCGGCTCGAAGAAGAGCTGGTGGCTCGTGTCGTAGTCGGGCGAGACGGTCTCCGGGTTGGAGTTCACCATCACCGACTCGAAGCCCATCTCCTCCGCCGCGAAGCTCGCCTGGCAGCAGCAGTAGTCGAACTCGATGCCCTGGCCGACGCGGTTCGGACCGCCGCCGAGGATGATGATCTTCGGGCGATCACCGATCCGGGCCTCGTCGTCGAGCACCTCGATGGTCGATCCGTCCTCCGCGAGCATCCGGTGCGCCCGCTCGTACGTGGAGTAGAAGTAGGGCGTCACCGCCTCGAACTCCGCGGCGCACGTGTCGACCAGCTTGAACACCGGCTCGACCCCCATCGCCTTGCGGCGACGGCGAGCCTCGAGGATCGTCGGCGTGGAGATGCCGCCCAGCCAGAGGTTGGCCAGCTGCGGGTCGGAGTAGCCGAGTCGCTTCGCCTCGAAGAGCAGTTCCTCGGGCACGGTGTCGAAGCTCTCGTGCTCGACGAGGCGGTCCTCGAACTCCACGAGCTGGGCGATCTGGTCGAGGTACCAGGGATCGATGCCCGTGAGCTCGCGGATGCGCTCGAGCGACCATCCCTGCTTGAACGCGTAGCGGACGTAGTAGAGGCGGCCCTGGCTCGGCACCGAGAGCTTCCGGACGAGGGTGTCCTCGGGAACCGGCCACATCGGGGCCTCGGCGTCGTTCCCCGGGTCGTCGCCCCCGGATCGCCTGGCCTCGAGCCACCAGTCGTTCGCGTCGAGACCGAGGCCGAACCGCTTGACCTCCATCGAGCGGATCGCCTTCTGCAGCGCCTCCTTGAACGTCCGGCCGATCGACATCGCCTCGCCCACCGACTTCATCTGCGTGGTGAGCGTCTCGTCCGCCTCCGGGAACTTCTCGAACGTCCACCGCGGCATCTTCACGACGACGTAGTCGATCGACGGCTCGAAGCAGGCGGACGTGGTGCCCGTGATGTCGTTGCGAAGCTCGTCGAGCGTGTATCCCACCGCGAGCTTCGCCGCGATCCGGGCGATCGGGAAGCCCGTGGCCTTCGAGGCGAGGGCGGAGCTCCGGGAGACGCGGGGGTTCATCTCCACCACCACGACGTCGCCGTTCTGCGGGTTGACCGCGAACTGGACGTTGGAACCGCCGGTGTCGACGCCGACCTCGCGCATGATGGCGAAGGCCCCGTCGCGGAGTCGCTGGTACTCCTTGTCGGAGAGCGTCATGATCGGCGCGACGGTGATCGAGTCGCCGGTGTGGACGCCCATCGCGTCGATGTTCTCGATGCCGCAGACCACGACGCAGTTGTCGGCCCGGTCGCGGACGACCTCGAGCTCGTACTCCTTCCAGCCGAGCAGCGACTTGTCCACCTGGACCTGGCCGATCATCGAGGCCTTCAGGCCGCTCCGCACGATCTCCTCGTACTCCTCGCGGTTCCATGCGACGCCGCCGCCGGTGCCGCCGAGGGTGAACGCCGGACGGACGATCGCGGGGAGCCCGATCTGGTCGAGGAACTCGATCGCCTCGTCGACCGTCGTGACGGTCTTCGACTCGGGGTTCTTCAACCCGACTCGATCGACGACCTCTTGGAAGGCCTGGCGGTCCTCCGCGCGACGGATGACCTCGCGGTCGGCCCCGATCATCTCGATGCCATGCTCCTGCAGGACGCCGCGATCCCACAGTTCGCACGCGCAGTTGAGGCCCGTCTGGCCGCCGAGCGTCGGCAGGATCGCCTCGATCGGCGTGCCGAGCTCCTTCTCGCGCTCGATGACCCGCGTGACCGCGTCGGGCGTGATCGGCTCGATGTACGTCCGGTCGCTGTACGCCGGGTCGGTCATGATGGTCGCGGGGTTCGAGTTCACCAGGACGACCCGGTATCCCTCCTCCCGGAGGGCCTTGCACGCCTGGGTGCCCGAGTAGTCGAACTCGCATCCCTGGCCGATGACGATCGGGCCGGAGCCGAGCAGCAAGATCGTTGAGAAGTCGTCCCGCTTGGGCATCTGTCTGGGTACGCCGAGGTCGCGGAGTGCGGTGAACGAGTCCGAGCCCGCCCGCCGATTCGCGCAAATTTGCGACAGCTTACTCCATGAACGCGGCCCTGCGGGCGATCGAACGCCCATCCACCGCTTGACGCGACGCCCCGCCACGGTCACGCTTGGAGCCCATGGAGGTCTCCCCCTGGATCCTCGCCCTCGCCGCCGTGGCCGGCTGGATCGTCGCGTGGATGTGGGTGATCCCGACCGTCGCCCGGACCATCCGCCGCCGCCTCGAGGATCGGCTGGGGGACTCCGCCATGGCGGGGTTCCTCGACCTCCTGAACAAGGGCTACGTCCGCTGGTGGCACCGGCTCGAGTTCGTCGGGTTCGACGACCTGCCGGCCCCCTTCCGGCCCGGGGATCGCGGGCCCGGCCTCGTCGTGGCCAACCACACCGCCGGGATCGACCCCCTCCTCGTCCAGGCCGGGATCCGGCGGTTCATCCGCTGGATGATGTGGGCGGACATGATGGTCCCGGCGCTCGACGTCGTCTGGAAGGCGGCCCGGATCCTGCCCGTGAACTACGGGAACGAGGATTCCGGGACCGTGCGGACCGCCGTCCGCGAGCTGAAGGACGGCGGCCTCGTCGGCGTGTTCGCCGAAGGCGGGATCGCCCGGCCCCGGGGCGAGATCCGCCCGTTCCAGCCGGGGGTGGGGCTCCTGGCCCGGCTGGGCAAGGCCCCGGTCCTCCTGCTCTGGATCCACGGGACCCCGGAGTCCCCCACCGCCTTCGGTTCGATCCTCCGCCGGTCGCGCTCGCGGGTCGAGGTCGTCGGCGTCTTCGACCTTCGAGCCGAGAAGGACCCCCAGGTCGCCTCGGACACGCTGCGGCAGGCCCTCCTCGACCACACCGGCTGGGAGGCGAACGAGGAGAGCGTCGTCGACCGCTGGGAACGGGAGGTCGCCGAGGGCCGCGATCGCTGGTGAGGCCGGCCGGTCCGCCGCGGCGCGGGGTACAGTCCCGACATGCTCGAGCGAATACGCGGTGAACTTCGTGGCGTGGGTGAGCAGTCGGCCGCCGTCGTCGTCGGGCCGATCGACTACGAGGTCCTCGTCCCTGCGGGCGACGCCGCGAGGCTCCGCCTCGCCGTCGGTGAACAGGTCGAGTTCCTTCTCCTGCACTACCTCGAGAGCCAGGCGAACGGGGCCGTCTTCCGGCCGCGGCTCGTCGGCTTCTCCTCGGAGGCCGATCGGGCGTTCTTCGAGCTCCTGACCTCGGTCAAGGGCATCGGGTACCGCAAGGCCCTCCGGGCCCTGGCGATGCCGATCGCGACGGTCGCCCGGGCGGTCGCGGAGAAGGACGTCGACACCCTTCGAGCCCTGCCGGAGATCGGCAAGCGGACCGCCGAGACGATCGTGCTCGACCTGGCGGAGAAGGTGGAGCAGCTGATGCCCGGCGTGCTGGTCGAGGATGCCGGCGGGACGGACGGAACGGAGGCCGAGGGCGGCGGAGGCACGACGGCGGCGGCGCGGGAGGCCGTCCTCGTGCTGGTCCAGCTGGGCGAGAGCCGCCTCGCCGCCGTCGAACTGGTCGACCGCGCCTGCCGCGCGGACCCCGAACTCGCGGAGAGCGACGCCCTCGTGGCCGCCGCCCTTCGACTCAAGGAACTGACGGTCTGATGCTTCGTCGGACCGATCTCGCTGGAGGCCGCGCGGCATGAGACACGCCATGGTCATGGCCGGTGGATCCGGCACCCGCCTCTGGCCGGTGAGCCGGGGCGGACTCCCGAAGCAGCTCGTGCCGCTCATCGGCGGGAAGAGCCTCCTGCGGATCGCCTGCGATCGCCTCGAGGGCGTGGTCGACGTGGACCATCGATGGATCTGCACCGGCGAGCGGTTTCGTTCCCAGGTGCGGGACGCCGTGCCGTCGATGGCCGACGAGCGGATCATCGGCGAACCGTGCGGACGCGACACGCTCAACGCGGTCGGCTTGACCGCGGCCGTCCTCGCGGCGAGCGACCCGGATGCGATCTTCGCGGTCCTGACCGCCGACCACCTGATCGAGCCGCAGTCGGTCTTCGCCGACCGACTCGACGCCGGCTTCCGGCTGGTCGAGGAGGACCCGAACCGGTTCGTCACCTTCGCGATCCGACCGACGCATCCGGCGACCGGCTTCGGGTACGTCGAGCGTGGGGAGGCGATCGCCGGTCACGACGGCTGCTTCATCGCCGATCGATTCGTGGAGAAGCCCGACCTCGAGACCGCCGAGGCGTACCTGGAGGCGGGCACCTTCGGCTGGAACAGCGGCATGTTCGTCTTCCACGCCCGCACCGTCCTCGAGACGATCGGCCGGTTCGAGCCCGCGACCCTCGAGGGTCTCGAGCGGATCGCGGCCGCATGGGACGGCCCGTCCCGGCAGGAGACGATCGAGGCCGTCTACCCCGACCTCAAGCGGATCAGCGTGGACTACGGACTGATGGAGCCGGTCTCCCGCGACGATCGCATCACGATCGGCGTGGTGCCCATGGATCTCTCGTGGATCGACGTGGGAAGCTGGCCCAGCCTCGGCGAGACCATCGAACCCGATGCTTCGGGGAATCGCATCGCCCCGGGCACCGGAAGCACCGACCTCGGATCGAAGGGACTGCTCGTCTTCAGCACCGATCCGGACCACCGGATCTGCACGATCGGCTGCGACGACCTGGTCGTGGTGCACACCGCCGACGCCACCCTGGTCTGCAAGGCGTCGGAGGCGCAGCGGGTCAAGGAGATCGCGGGGCTCGTTCCCGAGGACCATCGGTGAGCCGGGAGGCCGGATGAGGATCGTGGCCGTCGATCTCGGGGACGTGCGGACCGGCCTCGCGGCCGGCGACGACGTCGTCCGGATCGTCCAACCACTCAAGGTGGTCGAGGAGCGCGACCCGGCTCGGAGGCTCGAACGGGTGGCGGACGAGATCGATCGCCACGGCGCCGATCGCATCGTGGTCGGGCTTCCGTTGAACATGGACGGCACCGAGGGCGAGGCGGCGGTCGCGGCTCGCCGCTTCGGCGAGGCGCTGGCCGGGAGGATCGGTGTTCCGGTCGACTACCAGGACGAACGCCTCACCAGCTTCGACGCCGACGAACGGTTGAAGGGTTCCGGCCTCACCCGCCGCGGGAAGAAGAAGGTGCAGGACTCGATCGCCGCCGCGACGATCCTCGAGGACTGGCTCGGCCGGTGATGGATCAGCCGCCGCAGGCGGCCTGGTCCAGGTACCACACGAGTTCGCCCGAGTGCGGCCGGATCCCCTTGCACGGCAGGACCTCGAACCCCTCGGTGCCCGACGCGACCTGGCGGATGATGTCCGCCTTCCCCGAGCCGAGCACGTAGAACGCGATGAATCGCGCCGCATTCAGCAGTGGATAGGTCATCGTGACGCGGGGCGGGGGGACGACGCTCGGGCCGTCGTTGTCGACCACCCAGCGATCCTCCTCGTTGAGGGCCGCGGTGTGCGGGAAGAGGCTCGCGGTGTGGCCGTCCGGTCCCATCCCCAGGAGCACGAAGTCGAGTCGGCCGCGATCGGGATCCCCGGGAACCCCGCCGATCGCGAGGGTCTCGCGGAGCTCGTCCTCGTAGTCCTCGGCGGCCGAATCCCGATCGACGGGCATCGGATGGATGTTCACCCGGGGGATGTCGGCATGCTCGACCAGCAGTTCGTCGATGTGCTTGAAGTTGTTCGTGTCGCTGTCGAACGGGGCGCGGCGCTCGTCGACGATCCAGAGGTGCGTCCGGCTCCAGGGCATCTCGCGGAAGAGCGGGTCGATCATCAACCGGCGATAGAGCGGCATCGGCGTCCCGCCGCCGGACAAGGCGAGGTGGAACACCCCGCGCTTGCCGACCGCCTGCTTGGCGAAGGTCAGGAGATCGCGCCCGATCCGCTCCTGGGCGTCCTCCTCGTCCGCGGCCACGTTGACCCCGCCGGGAAGGGAGGGGACCTCGAAGGCGTCCTGTTCGATCTCGTAGCTCAACCGCGCTCCTCCTCGTACCAGCGGCGACCGTGCCTCGCGAGCAGCGTCCGGGCCGACTCGGGGCCCCAGCTTCCCGGAGTGTAGTTGTCGCGGATGTCCTTCCTCGCCTCGGCGCTGTCGCCGTCGAGGAAGGGCATGACCGCGTCCCACGCGCTCTCCACCTCGATGCGACTCTTGAAGAGCGTCTGGTCGCCCCGCATCGCGTCGATGATCAGCGGGCCGTACGACTCGACCACCGGCCCCTCGAGGTCGCGATCGAGCGCCGCCACCATCTCGAGCGGGTCGACGCGGATGCCCAGGCCGGGCCGCTTCGTCTCGAAGCGGAGCGAGAGCTCCTCGTGCGGCGCCACGGAGAAGACGAGCCGGTTGGGCTCGAGGCTTCCCGCCTCCGCGGTGATCGGCAGCTTGCGGAAGAGATTCGCGGCGGGCGGCTTGAACTGGACCACGACCTCGGTCCGCTTCTCGGCGAGGCGCTTCCCGCTCCGAAGATAGAAGGGCGTCCCGGCCCATCGCCAGTTCTCGAACTGGAGCTGGAGGGCGGCGAAGGTCTCGGTGGTCGAACCGGCGGCGACACCCTCGCTCGCCGCGTATCCGGGGTCCCCCTCGCCGTCGGGGCCGTACTGGCCGAGGGCGCAGAACTCCGCCACCCGGTCGCGCGGTGTCGGGACGATCGCGTCGGTCACCTTGACCTTCTCGTTCCGCACGTGTGCCGGCGTGTAGTCGGTCGGCGGTTCCATCGCCACGAAGGTCAGCACCTGGAAGAGGTGCGACTGGATCATGTCCCTGATCGCCCCGGTCTGGTCGTAGAACGCGGTCCGCTGCCCGACCCCCACCGTCTCCACGGCGCTGATCTGCACGTGGTCGATGTACTGCTGGTTCCAGACCGGTTCCCAGAGGATGTTGGCGAAGCGGAAGATGAGAAGGCTCTGGACGACCTCCTTCGCGAGGTAGTGGTCGATCCGGTAGATCGACTCCTCCTCGAACGCCCGGCCGAGCGATCGGTTGAGCGCCCGCGACGACTGGTCGTCGTGGCCGAACGGCTTCTCCACGATGATCCGCTGCCAGCTCGCCCTCGACGGGTCGATGCTGCACCACCGCTTGCCTTCGACGACGAGGCCGGCCGCGTCGATCTTCTCGACGATGGGCTCGTACAGCGAACTCGCCACGCTCAGGAAGAAGAGGACGTTGCCGCCCGTGCCCGCCTCGGCGTCGATCGCGGCGATGCGCCTCGCCACCGACGCCATTCCCTCGGTGGTGGTCGCGTCGGCCGGCTGGTAGTGGATCCGCGACGCGAGGTCGCGCCAGGTCGCCTCGTCGAGATCGGCATTGTGCTCCCGGACCCAGGGCTCGAGCTCCTCCCGCCACTGGTCGTCGCTCTTCTCCCGCCGGGCGACCCCGAGCACGCGGGTCTCCGGACGCAGGAGCCCGGCCTTCGCCATCTCGTACATCGACGGGACGAGCTTCCGCGCCGTGAGATCACCGGAGGCGCCGAAGTTGACCCGGTTGCAGGGGTCGACGTTGTGGGGGGTGGGGGACATCTCGGGGCCGGGGCGGGGTGGGTTGGTTCAGTCGACGGATTCGAGCATGCGGGCGAGGGCCGCGCCGGGGTCGTCCTCGCGCATGAGATGCTCGCCCACGAGCGCGATGTTGATGCCGTGGTCCCGGAGGCGGCGAAGGTCCTCGCCGGTGCGGATGCCCGACTCGCTGACCAGCACGCGGGGATCCTCGACCAGCTCGAGCATCCGGAAGGTGTGGGAGAGGTCGGTCGTCATCGTCGAGAGATCGCGGTTGTTGATCCCGAGGAGCGAGTACCCGGCATGGGGGAAGCCGACGTGGTTGACCACCCGGTAGAGGTTCTCGACCGAGTGGGCCTCGACCAGCGTGGTCATCCCGAGCTCGGTGGCGAGGATCTGCAGGTCGATGACCGCCCCCTCGCTGAGGCACTCCGCGATCAGGAGGATCGCGTCCGCCCCGGCCGCCCGGGCCTCCCAGACCTGGTACTCGTCGACGATGAAGTCCTTGCGAAGGACCGGGATCGGGACCCGGTCCTTGATCCGGTGGATGTAGGAGAGGTCGCCGCCGAAGTAGTGCTCGTCGGTGAGGCAGCTGATCGCGGCGGCCCCCGCCGAGTGGTAGCGTTCGGCGATGTCGGCAGGATCGAAGTCATCGCGAATGACGCCGGCCGAGGGGCTCTTTCGCTTCACCTCGGCGATCACCCGGAAGGTCCGGGGCTCCCGATCCGCGACCACCGCGCGGAAGAAGTTGCGGGGCCGACCGAGCTCCTTGATCCGGGCCTTGATCGACTCGAGCGGCGTCCTCGCCCGGGCCTTCTCCACCTCGACCCGCTTGCGGGCCACGATCTCGTCGAGCACGTTGGACATCGAGAGGAAGGGGTCCCGGAGGCGGGTGCGGCGGGCCGGTGGATCGACCACCGGGAGAACCCGCGAGTCCGTCGCGATGCTCGCGACGGTGCTGGGAGCGACGGGAATTCTACTCGCCGACGGGAATGACGCCGCGGCGGCGCCGAACCGGGTCCTCGTCGCGGTGACCCTCGTCTCCTACGTCCTGACCGCGGTCTCGATCGGAATCCTCCTCGGCACGAGGTTCTGGCGGCCCGGGCCGGACGCGCTCCTCGGAGGCACGCCCTGGCGGCTGCCGACGCTGGTCGGGGCCGCGCTCTTCGGGATGTTCATCGTCGCCGGCGGGGTCGGGGCCACGATCGCGTCCGCGGTGGCCCCGCCCGAGTCCGATCCCCTCGCCCGCGCCGCGATCCTGACCTGGGGCGGCCTGCTGGGCGGTGGATCCGCCTGCCTGGTCGGGGGAATCCTCTGGAGCAGCCACCCGACGCCGGCAAACGCGAGGACGCCGACGCCGCTCGGACCCTCGATCGCGGGGGCGGTGGTGCTCCTCCTCCTCGTCGTGCCGATCGTCCAGACCGTCTCCGCCCTCGGCCAGCTGCTTCAGACCGCGATTTCCGGCGAGCAGCCCTCCCCGCTCGGTCACGAGACCCTTCGACTGATGGTGGACTCGATGGGCACCCCCGGATGGTGGGCGATGACCGCCGCCGCCGCGATCGGGGCACCGATCGTCGAGGAGATCGCCTACCGCGGGTTCGTCCAGCAATCGGCCCGCCGGGCGGGGGTCGGCCCCGTGATGGCCTCGGTGCTGGTGGGCGGGATCTTCGCCCTCGTCCACATCCCCGCCCTGCCGGAGGACAGCCGGATCGCGGGGCTCTCCGGGCTGCTGGTCCTCGGGATCGCCCTCGGAATCCTGCGGGAGCGGACCGGGCGGCTCCTCCCCTGCATCCTCGCGCACATGGGCTTCAACGCCTTCAATCTGATCATCGCGTCCTCGGCCGGCTGACCTCCTCCGGTACCCTTGCGGACCACCGCCTCCGACGGCTTCGATCCGCCCCAACGAGACCCGCATCCATGTCCGAACGTCCTCGCATCCTCACCGGCGACACCCCCACCGGGAAGCTCCACCTCGGTCACTGGGTCGGCTCGGTCAGGCGACGGGTCGAGCTCCAGGAGAGCCACGACTGCTTCTTCATCCTGGCGAACATGCACGCCTTCACCACGCGGTCGGACAAGCCGGACGAGATCCGGGCCGACACGCTGGAGATCGTGCGCGACCTGCTCGCGATGGGCATCGACCCCGAGCGGTCGGCGATCTTCCTCCAGTCGGAGGTCCCGGCGATCGCGGAACTGACGTTCCTCTTCGCGATGCTGCTCCCCTACAACCGCGTCATGAGGAACCCGACCCTCAAGGACGAGATCAAGGTCAAGAACCTCGGCGACACCTACTCCTTCGGGTTCCCGCTCTACGCGGTCGGACAGACCGCGGACATCCTCGCGTTCCGGCCCGTCGGGGTCCCGGTGGGCGAGGACCAGGTCCCCCACCTCGAACTCACCCGCGAGGTCGCGCGACGGTTCAACCAGATGTACTGCGGCGTCGGCGACAAGGTCGAGGACGACGACCACGTCGCCGAAGGCGGAGTCTTCCCCGTGCCACGGGCCGACGTGGGCAAGGTCGGCCGCCTCGTCGGGATCGACGGGGAGAACAAGATGAGCAAGTCGCTGAACAACGCGGTGTTCATCTCCGACACGGCGAAGCAGGTCCAGAAGAAGATCAACAAGATCTACACCGGACGCCAGAGCGCCACCGAGCCCGGCGATCCGACGAACGTCCTCATGCAGTACTGCGAGATCTTCATCCCCGACGCCGATCGCGTCGCGGAGATCAAGGACCAGTACGCCCGCGGCGCCGACATCGGCGACGGGCACATCAAGCAGGAGCTCGGGGCGGCGATCAACGAGATGCTCGACCCCATGCGCGAGCGACGGGCGGCCTACGAGGGCGACGACGCCAAGGTGATCGAGATCCTCCGATCCGGCACCGCCCGCGCGAACGCGGTGGCGGAGGAGACCCTCGCCCGGGCGAAGGACGCCTGCGGCCTCGGGTTCTTCCCTCGACGGCTGGAACTCGGCTGACGGTCTCCCCAGGAAGGGGGCGTCGATCGTCTCCGGCTCCCGGGGACGCCACGTCCGGCTTCACGGAGCAACGTCCATGTTCTTCCGCATCGCCTTCGCCTCGCTGGCCTCGCTGCTGCTCCTGCCCTGCCTCGGCTTCGGCATCGTCGGCTACCTCCATGCCCGGGGCGAAGCCCCGGGGACCGGATGGGCCTTCGGCTACCTGATCCTCGACCTGATCCTGCTCGGTGCCCTCGTCGCGGTGTGGGCGGGCGTGCTGCTCCGGAAGGACCCGGATCCACGGGCGTGCGAGGAATGCGGGAACGTGCTGGGCCCCGGGGTGCCGGAGCGGTGTCCCGAGTGCGGACGGCTGACCGGCGTGTGAACCCGGCCGATGCGATCGAACGACGACACCCCCGGCTGGCCGGGGGTGTCGTCTCGTCCTCGGGTCCCGGGGGGCCGGGGGAACCGGGGCACGGCTCAGAAGGCGAAGAGGAAGTCGAGCGCCTCGGCGATGAATCCTCGCTGGGTCGATCCCTCGACCGCGCCGCTGTGCTTCTTGTCGATTCGAAGGTCGCCGATCTGGCTCGACAGGATCGCGTCGTTCGCGGTGATCCACTTCGGGTTCACGACGCCGGAGAGCGTGATCTCGGTCTGGTCGCCGCTCCAGTTCCGCACCACCCGCGCCTCGACCACGAGGTTGCCGTTCGGCTTGACCTCGACGACCTTGGCGGTGAAGCGATCGGACATCTCGTCCTTGCGCTGGTAGCGGCCCTCGCCCTCGAAGCCCTTCTGGGCCCCGATCTCGACCCCCGGCAGGCTGTCGGAGGTGACCGGCGCGAAGTTGAACGACCCGAGGTTGAGCCGCGTGAACTCCGCGACCTGGGCCTGGGCGAGCCCCTCCTTGTCGAGTTCGCGGCGCTGGTCGATCCGCTCGGTGCTCTGCTCGACCACCACGATCTGGAGAAGGTCCTCGACCGCCCAGTCGCGGGCGCGTGGCAGCTGCGAGTAGCGGGCGGAGGCCGCGGCTCCCGACCGGGCCCGGAGGAGCGGGCTCTGGAGCGCGATCGGATCGGCCGACGCCTGGCTGCCGCCGCCGGGGAGCACGAGGGGCAGGGCGTCGCCCGCGTGGGCGGTCGTCGAGGCGAGCCCGAGCAGGCCGGTGGCGAGGAGGAGACCCGTGGCGAGGCATGGAACGAGCTTCATGGTGGACTTCCCGATTCGGAACATGGTTCGGTGGTTCTGGTTCATGGGATCGACTTCAACGGTCGGCGACGACCTCGGCCCGGTTGGGTCCGACGACCCGCGCCAGGACGGGACGACCGTCGGGGCCGGCGCACTTGACGAGCTGTCCGAGACAACCGTCCTCGAGGCACTTCATCTCGAAGCGGATCTCGTGATCGTGCACGACGGTCCGCACCTGGATCGGGGCGTTGCGGGACACGATCGTCTCGGGCTCGAACAGGCCGGGCACGAGCACGGTGCCGGCCGGCACGGCCTCGAGGACCTTGCGACCCGCGATCGCGTCGATGCCGTCGACGACCTCGCTCGGTCGCACCGGTCGGAGTTCGATTCGAACGTCCGCTCCGTCGCCTCGGATCGATCGACCCCGGCGGATGTCGTCGGTCGCGACCGGGGCGAGCCGGAGGACCTTGATCTCGGCCGCGACGTTGACGCAACGGCGGATCCCGCCCTCGTCGAACCCGGAGACGCGGAAGACCAGGCGATCGGCGGGGCCGACCTGCTCGAGCGGCGTCACCGGAACGACCTGCACGTCGGTGAGCATCTCGGGGAGACGTTCGAGCGGGCGGCGATCGATCCAGCAGAGGAGCCGCGAGGAGTCGGGCTCGAACCACTCCATGGCCTGCTGCACCGCCCGTGCGATCGGGCGGCCGAGGGTCCTGGAGGTCGACCAGTCGGTGACCGGCCGCCAGTCCTCGGCGACCTGCGAGAGGATCGGGGCGTCCCCATCGATCCCAGGGGCGGTCGCGGTGTTCGAGACGGCGACGCGGCCCGCATCGTGGGCGGGTCGCACGACGACGGTGCCGCCGCGAAGTTCGAGGTTCGGCCAGTCGGCGCCGGCCTCGTCGAGAAGTCGTCGCACCTCGGACACGTCGATGCGACACGGGCGGTCGATGCTTCCCGCCTCGACCGGGATCACCACGAGATGCCGGAACCGATTCGCGGCGTCGCCCTCGAGTCGGGCGACGTCCTCGAGCCGGACCGGCTCGGTGGCGGCGGCTCGGCGGATGGAGCGGCGAAGCTCGACGTGGTCGGCCAGGGCGCGCTCGGCGGTGCCGACGATCACGGCGACGAGGCCGAGGGCGAGGATGAAGGGTCGGGCGGGCATCATGAGTCGGTCTCCGACGCGGACTCGTTCAGGCGGAAGGGAGGGGCCGGATCAGCGGCCGAGGTTCACGACGGTCTGCAGGGTCTCGTCCGCGGCACTGAAGCTCTGGCTGTTCATCTCGAACGCCCGCTGGGTGCGGATGAGATCGACGAGTTCGGTGACCGCATCGACGTTCGAGCCCTCGAGGAATCCGGCCCTGATCTCGTTCCGACCGATGCCGGGGTCCCCGGGAACGCCGTCCTGCGGCGGGCCGGAACCGGCGGTCTCGAGGTAGAGGTTGTCCCCGAAGCTCTGGAGGCCGGCAGGGTTCAGGAACACCGAGAGCTCGATCTGCCCGGCGATGACCGGATCGGTGGAGGCGGGGTCCTGGTAGGACACGGTGCCGTCCTGGCCGATGGTCACGGTGGTCGCCCCGAAGGGAATGTTGATGGCCGGCTCGAGGCGATAGCCGGCGCCGTTCGCCATCACGAGGTCGCCGTCGGCGTTCGTGGCGAGGTTGCCCGCCCGCGTGTAGCCGACGCCGGTCGGGCTCAGGTCGCCCATGTCGACGCGGAGGAAGCCGTCGCCCTCGATCATGATGTCGAGCGGCCGGCCGGTCGGGATCGCGTCTCCCTGCCCGAAGTCGAGCTGGGTGCCGGCGGTCTCGACCCCGAGGCCCACGAAGAGGCCGAGCGGACTGCGGGTGCCGAGGACCTGGTTCTCGACGCCGGGCTGCTTCTTCTCGACGTAGTAGAGATCCTGGAAGTTGGCCCGGCTGCCCTTGAAACCGGTCGTCTCGGCGTTCGCGATGTTGTTCGCGATGACGTCGAGGCGGGTGTTGAGGGCGGACATGCCGGAGGACGAACTGCTGAGGGCGAGGAAGCTCATGGGGTGGTTCCTTGAGGGCGGTCGGTGGATCGAGCGGCCGGTCAGCCGACCGCGATCCGGGTGACCGCGAGTTCCATCATGCGGTCGTGGAAGTCGATGAAGCGGGCCGCGGCCTGGACCGAACGGCTGCTCTGGATGAGGTCGCTCATGCTTCGGATCGGGTCGACGTTCGAGGTCTCGTACCGGCCCTGGAGGACGCTGGTCGAGCTCGCGGATCCGATCTTCACGTCGGCCGGGGCGTGGTAGAGGTTGTCACCGACCTTGCGAAGGCTTTCGGTCGGGGCCGCGGCGATCCGGAGGCGGCCGACCTCGGAGGTGTCGCCCTCCGCGCCGACCATCGAGACGATCCCGTCGACCGAGACCTGCACGCTGCCCTCGGTCAGGCGGATCGGCCGGTTGCGATCGGAGAGAACCTGCCGACCGTCGAGGTCGACGAGGAACCCGTTTCGATCCCGGTTGAAGCGGCCGTCCCGGGTGAAGGCGATCTCCTCGCCGTCGCGGACCGCGAAGAAGCCGTCGCCCTCGAGGGCGAGGTCGAGGTCGCCCCCGTCGACGAGCCCGCCGGGACTGAAGTCGGTCCAGGTGTCGTTGGCGAGCACCCCGCCACCGAGCCGGGTGAGCAGCTGGTCGGGCGAGGTCCCGGGGCCGAACGGCTGCTCGGGGGCGGGACGCTCGATCGTGAACGCCTTGTCGGCCTTGAAACCGGCCGTCTCGGCATTGGCCACGTTGTTCGCGATGATGTCCTGTCGATGCACCTCGGTGGCGAGACCGGCGGCCGACATCCAGAGTCCGTAGTTCACGCGTGGTCCTCCGACAGCGACTCGCGGTCCGATCCCGCGGTCGACCCGATCCCTTCCGCAACCCCGATGCCAGCGAGGGCGGGCGTGGTGGAAGCGACCCGGGCATGCCGGTGGAGGCCCGCTGCGAGGGTCCCGAGGCGGAGGCACTCGGCCGCGACCGACTCGAGGCGACCGACGTTGCGCCCTCGATCGCGCAGTTCCTGCATCAGACGCGCAGGCAGGATCGACGCGTCTCCGGTGGATCCGGAAGCGGCCGGGGAAGTCCCGTTCGAGCCCGAATCGGGCCCCAGGGGGTTGTTTCGGGGGTCCGACGACTCCGCGTCGAGGCCCGCGAGGGGTTCGTTCCGCATCGAGGCACTCCTTGCCATGGGCGGTTGATCGTTGGTCTGCCGTGGTGGAAACAACCCCCGTGCCGAAATCGGCGGACCTCGGCGCCGACCGCCACGCCGGTCGAGGAGGGGCGTTCTGTCGCGGGCCGAGTCGGTCGGCCGATGAAGCCGAAGTCCCGGGACGACCTCGTGCCGGGCCCGGCGGCCAGGAGACGTTCGATGATCCATCTCAAGAAACGCCCCGACCCGCTCGCCGGCGCCCGACCGGCGGCGACCGTCCCGGAGGGGCCGATGGTCTCGAACTCGTGCCCCTACCTCGAGCGGAACGACGGCCGCTGCAGCAGTCGCTTCTCGCTCGACCGTCTCGACCAGATGTTCGAGGTCTGCCTTGGTCCGGGCGTGCAGGGCTGCTTCATGTTCCATCGACTCCGACGGGAGGACGACCGTGCCGCGGCGTCCCGCGTCGAACCAGTGCAACCGACCCATGACGGACAGCCCATCCCCCTTCGCCCGACCGGTTCGTGAGTTCCTGACCTGGGCTCGCATCGAGGCGGGACTCGCACCGGCCACGCTCGAGGCGTACGGTCGCGATCTCGGCGAGCTGTCCGCGTTCCTCGCTCGTGCCGGGGTCGACGAGCCCGCCCGCGTCGGTCTCGACCACCTGGCCGAGCACCTCCGAGCCCTCTCCCGGGAGCGGGGTCTCGAGCCGAGTTCGATCACCCGCCACCTGGCGACCATCCGGGTCTTCTTCCGGTGGCTCGCCGCGAACGATCGGATCCCGCTCGACCCGGCCCGCCTGCTCGAACGCCCCCACCGCTGGCGCCGCGTCCCCGGCGTTATGAGCCCGCGGGAGATGAGGTCCCTGGTCGAGGCCCCCGCCCCGGAACACGGGAGCCTCTGGGTGCGGGACCGGTCGATCCTCGAACTGATGTACGCGGCCGGGCTCCGGGCCAGCGAGGTCGGGGCGATCCGACTGGACGAGCTCCACCAGGAACTCGCGAGCGTCACGGTCACCGGCAAGGGGTCGAAGCAGCGGATCGTGCCGATCGGCGAGCCCGCCCTCCACTGGACGAACCGCTACCTCGCGGAGCTGCGACCGAACCTCGTCCGCTTCGACGACGGACGGGACCGACAGCGCCTGCTGCTGTCGTTCAGCGGTCGCCCGCTGGAGCGGGTCGCGATCTGGCAGATCGTGCGGAAGTACGCGAGCGTCGCGGGCCTCCGCGACGTCCATCCCCACAAGCTCCGGCACAGCTTCGCGACCCATCTCCTCGTGGGCGGTGCCGACCTGCGCATCGTGCAGGAGATGCTCGGCCACTCCGACATCGGCACGACGCAGGTCTACACCCACGTCGATCGCGGACAGCTCCGGGAGGTGGTCAAGAGCCACCATCCCCGTCCCTGACCGGACGTCGAATCAGTCGAAGCCGTCGAAGCCGATCGCGACCGAGCGAAGATCGCCCGACACCATCTCGACGACGCTGAACTCGCTGGGCAGTCGGTTCTCGCACTCGATGCTCAGGACGCCGAGCCCCGAGGAGGGCTTCATGACCACCACCGTGCCGTCGGGCCCGGTGCGCCAGATCGAATCGCGGACCGGCGAACCGTCCTCGGCATCGAGGAGCGCGACCCGGACCACGATGCCCTCGGCGGGAAGACCGGTGCCCCGGTCGAGCACGAGGACGCGGGTCGGTTGGAAGAGATGGCGGTCCAGGTGCATCGAGTACCGCGACGGCAGGCCGGCGAGGGATGTCGGGTCGAACTCGACCGATCCGGGCTCGTGCCGCTCGGCCGACACGAAGACCGAGGAACGCATGC
>JAYZBK010000075.1:0-16535 GCA_036339295.1 Planctomycetota bacterium | reverse complement strand
AGCCGCAGGCCGAGAAGGGCCCCGAAGGAGGCGGCGGCGAGGATGACCGCCGGCTTGAGGATCCGCCCCCCGCGGAAGAGGAGAAGGACGCCGACCCCGGCCACCCCCAGCAGCACCCAGGGATCGATCCCGCTCCAGTCGCCGGAAATCGCCGCGGCGATGTCGGGATCGACGGTCGAGGCCCCGTCGGCATCGACGGGGGCTTCGGTGTCCGCGGAGGCGGCACCGGGCCCGGAGCTGGGGCTGGAGCTGGGGCTGGGGCTGGGATCGTCGGACTGGATGACCGGCATGGAACGTCCGTACGGTGAATGACGATCGGAAGGCCCGTCGCTGGACGAAGCGGGCCCGCTCGGACGATATCGGTGCGACGACCCTTCGCGGATCGAACTAAGGAGCAAGTGCGTGGCCGACGAACCCTCCCCTCCCCCCCCGCCGCTTTCCGAGCTCCGTGACCGGATCGACGGGCTCGACCGGAAGCTCGTCGAGCTGCTCAACGAGCGAGCCCGGGTCGTCGTCGAGGTGGGCCGGACGAAGCAGACCGACGGGACGCCCATCTACGCGCCGGATCGCGAGTCGTCCGTGCTGTCCCGCGTGCTCGACTCGAACGACGGCCCCCTGCCCGACCGCACCCTGGAGGGCATCTGGCGTGAACTCATGTCGGGGTCGTTCCGGCTCGAGCGCCCCCTCCGGATCGGCTTCCTCGGCCCCAACGGCTCCTTCAGCCACCTCGCGTCGCTTCGGCACTTCGGGTCGAGCACCGAGCTCGTGCCGGTCCCCGCGATCGAATCGGTCGTGGAGGACGTGGTGACCGGCCGCGCCGACTACGGCCTCGTCCCCTACGAGAACTCGATCGGCGGCAGCATCACCGAGACGCTCGACGCGATCGCCGAACTGGACGCCCCGGTCTGCGCGGAGACGCTCGTGGCCATCGACCAGGCGCTCATGGCCAACTGCGGCCCGGACGAGATCAAGGCCGTCGCCAGCAAGCCGGAGGCGCTCGCCCAGTGCCGCAAGTTCCTCCGGACGAACCTGCCCACGGTGGAGATCATCGAGACCACCAGCACCTCGGCCGCCGTGCAGCGGGCGGCGACCGCGCCTCGGACGGCGGCGATCGGCTGTCGACTGGGCGGGGAGATCCACGGGGTGAAGGTGCTCTTCGATCGCATCCAGGATCGCGCCCAGAACATCACGCGGTTCCTCGTGATCGGCCGGCAGGAGCCGGGACCCACCGGCGACGATCGCACCACGGTCCAGTTCCAGACCGACCACCGACCGGGCGCCCTCGTCGACGTCCTCGCCGAGTTCCGCGATGCCGGCGTCAACCTTGCGCACATCGACAAGCGGCCTTCGCGGATCGACAATTGGAGCTACACGTTCTTCGTCGACCTCGAGGGCCATCGCGCCGATCCCCATGTCGCCGCGGCGATCGAGGCCGCCTCCTCGCACTGTGCGAGCCTCCACGTCCGGGGGTCCTACCCGAAGGCGAAGCGGGTCCTCTGAGCGGCCGGCGGACGCGGACCCCGTCCCCGACCGGGAGCCGTCACTCCGTCCGAGCCCTCTCGTAGTCCTCGAGTCGCTCCAGGAAGTCGGCCACCTCGGGGCGAGGGTCGGCCTGCTCGGAGGCCCGGAGGATCTCGATCGCATCCGCGATCCGCCCGTTTCGCGCCAGCATCCCGGCGTGTTCGACCCGAGCCTGGGTGGCGACCGCGGGAACCGCCGCGGCCTTCCGGTACCACGAGACCGCCTCTTCCATCCCACCGTCGCGACGCGCGTGGTACTGGGCGAGCAGGAGCATGGTCTCGCCGTCGTCGGGAGCAAGGGCCACGACGTCGGCGAGGATCGCGGCTTCGGTGTCCCGATCGCCGCGAAGACTCGCGAGCCGGGCCTCGAGCTTGAGCAACTCTCGCCGCTCGAGCCCGTCGAGCGCATCCTCGCAGCAGGCGCGAAGTCCCGAGAGAAGACGATCGACGGGTTCGAGATCCTGTCGCCGAATCATCGCCGAGGCGGCGTCGAACACGGGATCCGTCGGCGGATCCTCCTGCATGCGGAGGTATCGGAGGAACCGTTCGACCGCGGCGTCCGAGAGCCCTTGGTTCACGTAGGCCCGCGCGAGGTTCAGCGTGCTTTCGGTGCTCGCCCCACCGAGTTCCTCGAGCAGTTCGAAGTTCTGGATCATCAGGTCGTTCCGACCGAGGCGATTGAAGGCGACCGCCTGGTAGAACCACCACTGGGGATCGTCGGGTTGTTCCCGAGCGAACCGACCGAGGGCCGTCGCGACGGCTCCGTACCGCCCCTGGGCGTCGAGGGCCTGGGTGAGACCCAGGCGGTACTCCTGCGACTCCGGGTCGGTGAGGGTCGCGTCCCGATAGGCGGCCTCGGCGGCACGAAGTCCCCCGGTCTTCGCCGAAGCGAAGCCGATCATGCCGGCCGTGACCGGATCGATCGCCCCGAGCGAACGCGCCCTCGAGAGCGCGGGCAGGGCGCCGGCGAAATCGCCCTTCCGCATCCGGGTGTCGCCGAGCTGCATCCACGCACGCCGGAAGCCCGGCGCCTTCTCCGTGGCGAGAAGGAACGCCGCCTCCGCCCGGTCCCAGTCCTTGAGACCGTAGTGGAGCGTCCCCAGGAAGTACTCCGCCATCGCACCGGTGCTCGCCCCGCGGGCGGCTTCGAGCACCCCGATCGCCCCGAGCGAGTCGCCCAAGTTGATGAGGTCCGTCGCGGCCACCATCGACTCCCGATCGCCGGAATCGACCTCCGGCTCCTCTTCGGAGACGGGTGTGGAAAGCCATCGGTGACGACGCTCCAGGCCTTCGGGCGTGAACATCTCCAGCGGAGGATCGGCCTCGCGCACGACATGCGGCGACACGACTCCGGCAGCGTCGTCCGCCCGCGTGGCGGTGGCGGTCGTCACCACGAGGATCGTGGCGGCGAGGATCGACTGGATGGAGGCGTGCGTCATCTCGTTCCTCCCTCCCCCTGCCTCCGAGGTCGATTCCGCTCGTAGGATTCGATGCGGTCGAGGTAGGCCTTGACCTCCGGCCGCGGCTCCTCGAGCTGGACCTGCTTCAGGAGCCCGATCGCCTGCGGATACCGCCCGGCGGCGACGAGCATCTCGGCCCGCTTGAGCCGCGCATCGAGCCTGAAGTCGTCGAGCATCGCCGCCCGTTCGAACCAGTACTCGGCCTTCTCGAATCCACCGGGCCGGGCGGCGTGGTACTCGCCGAGGAGGATCAGCGCCTCGCCGTCGAGCGGGTCCGCGTCGACGATCCGTTCGAGCGCCGCGGCCTCCGCGGCCCCCTGGGTCCTCTGGACCGCCAGTCGGGCGACGAGACCCTCCAGCTCGCGTCGCTCCGGCTCGTCGAACTCCGCCACGTGGTCGGCCTCGAGCCGGTCGACCAGCGACTGGGCCGCGACCAGCTGCCGCTGACGCGTCAAGGTTCGCAGCGCCTCGAACGCCCTCGAGGGATCGGGTGCCGCCACGTCGGCGAGCGCCGCAATGTGCTGGCTGGCGGCCAGCGCCGGCATGTCCTGCTCGAGGTAGAGATCCCCCAGCAGGGACCTCGTCTCGAAGTCGCCGCCGCCCAGGCCCTCGAGGATCTCCAGGTCTTCCGCCGCCTCGATCCGCTTGCCGGCCGCGAGATGCGCCATCGCCTGCCGTCGCCAGAGCGCGATCGACTCCGGTCGCTCCTCGATGAGCTCCCCGAGGATGAGCAGCCCCTCATCCGCACGCTGCTGCCGAACGAGGGCATCGGCGAGCCCGAGACGCCAGTCGTACGAGCCCGGATCGAGCATCAGGGCCCGTCGATACGCCGTCTCGGCGGCCAGCCATCGCTGGAGTCCCGCGTTGGACCAACCGAGCAGCCCCAGGGTGTCCGGATCGTTGGCACCGAGTGCGTGCGCTCGTGACAGCGCCCGATGGGCGGCGACGGGATCGCCCCGCCTCGCCTCCAGGTCCCCGAGACGGGTCCACGCCCGTCGGAAGCCGGGGAACTTGCCGACCGCCATGCGGAGGGACTCCGCCGCGTCGTCGAGTCGAGCCTGCAGGTAGAGGAGGTTCCCGATCATGAAGTCGATCGACGCGCTGCTTCGAGGCGTCAGTTCGTCCCGCAGGAGCGCAATCGCACCGTCGAAGTCGTTCGCGGCCATGAGGTCGAGCGCCTCCCCCATGAGCTCGGCCTCGCGGGGCGCGACCGCCGGCTCGACCGACCCTTCGGCGACGAAGCTCTCGGCGAAGCGACGCTGGTAGGAGGGCGTCCGCCAGATCGCCAGCTCGAGCTGGGTGGGACCGGGCCGCCCGCCCACGGCTTCCTCGCCGTCGGACTGCGGCTCGTCGCCGGTCGCCGTTCCGGCAAGGACCGCGACGAGGACGAAGGCAGGAAGATGATGGAGGTTCGATGAGAGGTTCATGATGCTCGACATCCTGGGGAGGTGGCTTGCTCGCTCGACTCGACGGGTTTCACTTGCGGCCGAAGCCGATCCAGACCCGCATCCGGAACGGCACGGGCTGGCCCTTGCGTTCGCCGGGCTCGAACGTCCATCGGCGGACGGCGTTCAGGGCGGGGCGCTCGAAGATCGGGTCGGTCGACTCCGTGACCTTCGGGTTCTGGACGCGCCCCTGTTCGTCCACGATGAAGATGACCCGGACCCGGCCGGGCATTCGACGCTGGAGTTCCGGGGCGCTCGCGTCCGGCTCGGGCTGGGAGATCGCCTGCGGCTTCTTGTCGAGATCGGCGGCGTTGAAGAGCTCGGTGGCGTCCTTCGCCTCCCCCGCGAGATCACCGAGGTCGACCACCATCGTGCCGTCTCCGTAGCCGCCGAAGCCCCCGCCCCCCAGCAGCATCTCGAGCTGATCCAGTTCCAGCAGCTGGTCGGGCGGTTCGAACTCCGGAGGCGGCGGCTCCTCCTCCTGCTCCTCCTCCTCTTCCTCCTCCTCGATCTCCTCGGGAGGCGGTTCGTAGGGATCGGATCGAACCTGCCGGGCCACGAGGGTCTCGTCGCCTCGGTCGGTGATCGTCTGGGTCAGCGGGAGCACGATGAAGAAGATGAGCGTGAGCGCCAGCGCACCAGCCACCACCACCGTCCGGTTCACGAGGGTCTTCAGGAGATTCCAGCATCGATTCAGCATGGGGTGGCTTCCCTGGCGCGGCTCGGCGGCGGAGTCCTCACTCGCTTGCCGTGGACACGCTGATCGTCGTGGCCTCGGCGAGCTGCGCCTCGTCGATGATCTTGATGAGGAGATCGGTCCGGCTGTTCTTGTCCGCCTGGATGATCACCGGGATGTCCTCGCCGCCGGCGAGGATCCGCTTGACCTCCCGTCGCACGCCGCCCACGCCGATCTCCCGCCCCCCGTAGCGAACCTCCCCGTCCGCCGTGAGCGCGATGAGCATGCTGTTCTTCTCGAGCGATCGAGCGGAGGTCGCCTGCGGCTTCTCGACGTCGACGCCGGTCTCCTCCACGAAGGTCGTCGTGACGATGAAGAAGATCAGCAGGATGAACACGCAGTCGATCAGAGGTGACATGTCGACCGAGGCCTCTCCTCCGTCGTCCTCCGATCTGTCCCTGAATCTCGACATGGGATCTACCTTTCCCGGCCGGAGCCGGATTCCGTCAGGCGGCCTTTCGTACCGTCGCCCGGCTGCGATACACGTGCTGGTGACAGGCGGACTCGAGCTGGGCCAGGAACACCCGGTATCGCTCGTAGCTGCGGTTGATGACGTACTGGAAGAAGAGGCCCGGCAGGGCGATGCTCAGTCCGGTCTCGGTCGTGATCAGCGCCTCGGAGATGCCCGCGGAGATCGCGGCCATGGTCTTGTCGCCACCCGATCCCGAGGCGAGCGCCGCGAAGGTGGTCAGCATGCCGGTGACCGTCCCGAGGAGCCCGAGGAGCGGTGCGGCCGCGACGCACGTCCGCATGACACGCAGTCCCCGCTGGATCGGTGCGAGCTCGGCGACCCGGACCGCGTCGAAGAAACCGGACACCTCGTCGACGTTCCGACCCACCGTCACGACGTCGAGGATGCGGCCCATCCGACCACGCCGCCGATCGGGGTGCTCGATCCAGGAACGCCAGGTCTCCTCCTGCAGGCGGGAGAAGCCCTTGCCCTTGAGCAGGAGGAAGAGATCGGTCCCGATGCCGAAGATCGCGAAGGCGACGATCGCCAGCGCGATCATCGCCCACCCGCCGTCGATCCAGATCCCGACGGCACGCTCCCACAGGGACATGTTCGCCTCCGCGGCGAGGGCGGCGGCCACCTGGTCCGGATTCATGGACGGGTCCCCATTCTCGGAGCCTCGCCTGCGTGGATCGAGATCATGCGGAGGCCCCCGGCTCGGGACGGTCCTTCCGATCGTCGAGGATCGGCCGGAGGAGCTCGGCGAGCGCCTCCCGCGTTCCCTCGCGGGAGGACCCCCCGTCGCCCGAGGAAGGCGTCGGGGCGGGCCCGCGGCTCGTCTCCGGATGGGCGACCGCGACCGCGTTGACGAAGGCGATGGCCGCCTGCTCCATACGATCGGTGATCCCCTTCGCCTTGCGCGAGAGGAACGCGTGCAGGAGCAGCGCGGGAATCGCGGCGACGAGGCCGAGCTCCGTCGTGATCAACGCCTCGGAGATGCCGCCGGACAGCGTCTGCACGTTCCCGGTCCCGAAGAGCGTGATCATCTTGAACGTGCTGATGATGCCGGTCACCGTTCCGAGGAGGCCGAGGAGCGGCGCGGCGGCGGCGCTGATCGCGATGAACGGGAGGAAACGCTGGACCCGGAGCCTGGTCGCGAGGATCTTCTCGTACATGATCTCCTCGACGAGGTCCTTCGGTTCCTCGATGTGCTCGACGCCGGAGACCAGCATCCGACCCGCCGGCCCCGGGATCGCCTTCGCGGCCTCGAGGGCAGCCTCGTTGCGGTGCTCCCGGACGGCGAGGAGCAGCGCTTCGAGCCGCTTGCCGCCAGGATTCCTGACCGTCGAGAGCCCGATCCACTTGAGGAGCGCCGTCAACAGGGAGGCCGCCGCAAGCGCGAGGATCGGCCAGACGACGGGGCCGCCCTTGAGGACGTGCTCCGTGATGGTCTCGCTGGTCTGTTCCATGACCCGGGCGTTGCCGAGCGTGACGTCGAGCGGGAGCGGGCCTCGACCGTTGTTGATCACGATGTCCGCCGCTTCGGCCTGCTCCGGGAAGGTGTAGGCCACGACCGACGGCTCGGACGAGTTGTTGAGCTGCTCGACGGGACCGGTCATCGATCCGTCCGAGGCCCGGAAGAACTGCGCCGGCCCCACGACGATGAACACGCCGGGCTTCATGACTCCCTTCGGATCGAGCGACTGACCCGCGAAGCGGACTCCGCCGAACGCCTCCTCCAGCCGGTCGATCGAACGCCCGACGACCGCGGCCTGGATTCGGAAGACGTCGTCGCGCGAATACGACTCGTCCTGGGTCGCGACGCCGGCTCGATCGAGATCGTCGTAGTACCGCTGGAGCTCCGAGACCGGGAGCCGCGCGCCCCAGTCGGTGATGTACTTGCCGAGCGTGTTCTCGAGGTAGACCGACTGGTCCTTGCGTCGCTGGATCTCCTCCGTGAGTCGGATGATGTCGAGGCTCCGACTGTCCTTGATCCGATCGAGTTCGCGGTACTCGGCCTGGAGGGACTCGTACTCCTCCTGGAGACCGTTCAGCTCGCGGCTCAACGGGATGGACTCGTCGGCGATCCTCCTTCGCAGGGCGGCGAGCTCCTGGAGCGACGACTCGAGACGCTCCTGGGCGACGGCGGTCGCCTCGTCAAAGGTGCCGGCGGAAGGCGGGGCGGGTTCTTCGTCCTGACCCATCGCCGACGCCCCGAGGCAGACGGGGAACGAGGCGATGATGGACACGAGGAGTTGGTTGAAGTGCTTCATGGTGTGCTTCGATGGCATGCGGATGGCGCTCAGTCGATGACCACGGGAAGTTCGACGTACTTGGCGGGCGTCTCGTTGCGAACGACCTTCACGAGTTCGACGACGGGCACGACCGCATCCTCGCGAACGGTCCAGGTCCATCCCTCGGGGCCGGGGATGCCGACTCCGGCCACGGTCTCCTCGCGGTCGAGGAAGTAGGCCTGCCCGAGCCCGATGTAGACGGTCGTGTACTCGGCCTCCGAACCGTCGGGCATCACGATGGTCTCCCTCGATTCGGTGATCTCGCGATTGAAACGGTCGAGGGCCGTGAGGATGTCCGCCACCACGAGGTAGCGGTCGGCGAGCGACGAGTCCGTCTCGGCCTCGCCGTCGCCCAGGGCGGCCAACAGTCCCTTGACCACGTCCTGGCCGGCGAGCGGCCGGGGCATCCGGGGCACGAGCATGCGGACACGCTCCTCGAGCTCGACGATGATCGCTTCCAGACCCTCCGTCGACGCCTTCAGGGCATCGTTCTCCTCGACGAGCTCGAGTCGCTTGCGGTCGTTCTCGGTGATCCCGGCCCGGGCCTCCTCGATGTCGCGTCGACGGGCCTCGATCTCGTTCCGGGTCGCGAGGATCTGGGATTCCAGCAGCTCCCGGCCGAGCCTCCAGTCACGCTCCTCGGCCGAGATCATCCGCCGGGTCTCGACCCAGAGCCGCATGGCCTCGCGGGTCCGCTCGATGCCCTCGGAGACCGCCGTGTCGTCCTCGGCCGCGAGCGGCGCGACGGCCATCGAGGCGAGGACCACGGCGGGGATCAGTCGGCGGCCGAGGCGGTCGACGGTTCGCCTCATTCCATCGTGTGCATGCGTCATGGTGGATCCTGTCTGTCTCGTGCGACGCCGACGGTCGGCGCCGGGGGTGCGGCGGGTCAGAAGTCGAAGCTCGCGGTGATGCCGAGCGAGAGGTCGATGCCGGAGGTGTAGGTCGAGCGGGTGGCCTCGTAGCTGCCGCTCGGGGACCGGTACACGGTCCTGATGTCGGGGTTGGTGAGGTTCTTGGCCTTGAAGAAGACCTGGAAGTTCTCGAAGAGTCGCTGGGTGACCGTGAAGTTGAGGGTCCCCACCGGCTTCGCGTAGATGCTTGGGATGAAGTCGAAGTTGCCGTTGATGCCGGCGCCGCTCAGCAGCGTCTCCCCCTGGGCGGTGTAGAAGAGACCGATGTTCGTGCCGGTGTCCTCGAGCCCCACCGTCGCATAGACGTTGTAGAGGTAGTTCGGCGCGCCGGTCATGTCCCTCTTCGAGAGGTCCGCGGTGACGCCGGCGAGCTCGAAACGGTCGAGATCCTCCTGGGCGACCTGCACCTGGCTGTCGATCAGCGTGGCGTTCCCGCCGATCGTGAGGCCGGTCAGGGGCTCGTACAGTTCACCCATCCCGATCCGCGCCTCGACCTCGAAGCCCTCGAGCCAGCCGACCGGGTAGTTCTCCGGCGTCGTGAAGCTGAACGACGGCGTGCCGCGCTCGACGTACTCGATCGGATCGGTCACCCGCTTCCGGAACCAACTCGCCGAGAAGAGGCTTCCGCCATAGGGGGACCAGTCGACCCGCAGGTCGTAGTTCTGCAGCGAGCTCATGACCAGGTCGGGGTTGCCGACGAAGATCGGGCCGCCGAGGTACTCCTGCTGGAGGATGGGCGAGAGCTCCTTGAACGTCTGTCTCGCGGTCGTCCGGCTGAACGCGCCACGGAGCGTCAACGTCGGATCGGGTGCCCAGACCATCGCCAGGGACGGCAGCAGGTCGAACTGCTTGAAGTCGACGTCGGCGTCCCCCGGACGCAGGTCGACCAGCGCCGTCGACCCGGCCGGGAACCACTTCGCGTTCGGGCCGGGCTGGTTGACGATCGAGATCTCCGTCGACTCGAAGCGGTAGCCGCCGATCAGGTTGACGTCGTCGACGATCGGGACGTCCGCCATCGCGTAGTACGCGCTGATCCGCTGGTTGCCCGTGTAGTCGACGTCCGGGTTGAGCGCCCCTCCGGCCGTGATCGGGAAACCCTGGTACGGCGCCACGTCGGACCAGAAGATGTCGTCCCAGCCGGGACCGGGCGGCGGGCCGCCGGGGTCGGGATCGGTCGGGTTGAGGCCGAGGATCGCCCCGGTGCCGCCGTCGAAGTAGGGGTAGTCGGCCGTCGGCCATCCCGCCAGCGGGTCGAGGAGGCTGCGATAGTTCGCGAAGGTCTCCTGGTCGTAGGTTCGATCGAGGTTGTCGTTGAAGAAGCCGAACTTGAGGTAGCCCTCGTCCTCCGTCCACTGCTCGAAGAGCAGCTTCAGGTCGCCGGAGTACTGCCGGCTCGTCTCCTCGATGTCCTTGTAGACATGCTGGATGTTGCCGAGATTCACGTTCGGCCCGGGGAGCAGGCCTGCGTAGGCGGGCGAGTAGTACTCCCAGAAGTAGAAGTCGCCGGCGATCGGGGTGATCCGCTCGGCCGGGGCGAGCCAGCGGGACCCGAACTGGACCTTGTCGGGCTCGTTCTGCCTCGCACGGTTGTCCGAGACGTTCCAGTCGAACTCGATCGCATTGAAGGCGATCACTCCCGGGACGGCAGGCCCCGCATCGTCGAGCGGGAAGAGGTGGCTTCCCGCGAGCTGCAGCGACTGGGTCGTCCGCTCCACGTAGTTGAGCGTCTGCGACCGGAGATACGGGGCGGAGAATCGATTGTCCACCGCGTTCGCCGGGTTCTGGAGGTCGTAGGGGTCGTACGGTCCGGAGTCGGGGTAGTACGTGTCGACGAACCACTGCCGGCCTCGCGTGTCCTCCGCGAGGACCGCGCTGTCCTCGGTCGTCCGACTGTAGAGGAACGTCAGGCCGATCGAGTGGTTATCCCACTCGACCCCGCCGGTCAGCAGGGTGCCCCACTGCACGGTCTGGACGCCTTCGGTCACGTCGAAGAGCGACGTCTCGAAGTCGTTGCCGGGGATCGGCTGACCGTCCTGGCCGCCGACCTGCGGCACCAGCGCCGACCGATCGTCGACGCCGTCACCACGATCGACCACGTACGAGTTGATCTGCCCGTCCTCGCTGTACGCCGCGTCCCGGTCGTAGAAGAAGCTCGCGAAGCCGCCGATCGTCAGGCCCTCGTCGAACTCGTGCCGCAGGCCGAGGTCGGCGGACCACTTGTACATGGGCGGGGCGATGCCGGTGTCGGTGCCCAGGGCCTGGCCGTCGAAGTCGTACACCCACTCCGCCGGGTCGGCCAGCGGGTTCTTCACCCCGGGGATGTCGCGCTGGCCGCCGTCGTCGCCCCACTGCGAGACCCCGCCGCCGCGGTAGGTCAGGAAGTCGTCGCGATTGCGGACCTGGGAGTTCCACTTGTACTCGGTCTTGAACTTGAGGAAGCTCTCCTCCGGGATCCCCTTGAGGACGATGTCGACGCTGCCGCCGGAGGAATCGCCCTGCTGGTCGGGCGTGAAGCTCTTCGAGACCTGGATGCTCTCGATCACCGCCGAGGGGAAGAGGTCCAGCTGGACCGCCCGCTTGTCCTCGTCGCTCGTGGGGAGCCGGACACCGTTCAGCAGCGTCGGCACGTAGCGGTCGGGAAGGCCGCGAATGGTGGCGTACTTCCCATCCTGGACCGTCGCTCCGGCGACGAGGTTCAGGGCCGCCCCCGCATCGCTCGCGCCGGCCTGGCTCATGAGCTCCGCGCTGATCGAGTCCAGGAGCGCCGGACTGTCGAGCCGGAGCTGCAGGAGCCCCGCCTCGGATCCCGCGTCGAGCTGGACGTCCTCGACGATGAACTCCTCCATGTCCGCGAAGTCGCCGGAGAGGAAGACGTCCTCGTCCGTCAGGCCGTTCGCGGACACCTGGACCGGTGTCCGGACCTGCCTCTGGTATCCGTCGCCCGTGAAGACCAGCGTGTAGACCCCGGGCTCGAGTCCCTCCAGGACGTAGTCGCCGCGAGGGCCCGTCGTGGTCTCCAGGTCCTTCCCCAGCACCTGGACGACGACACCGGGTATCGGGGAATCGAAGTCGCGATCGCTCACCACACCGCGGATCGACCCGACGTCCTGGGCCGCGACCGTGCCGGCCATCACGAGGGCCGGCAGGGCGGCGATGAAGCGATGCGATGACGTTCCTACCACGGCGACGCCAGACCGGCTTCGATCGAATCGATCGAGGCCATGGCCTCGGGAGAGGGTGCTCGCCCGGCGAGCGAGATCGTCGCCAGGGTCCTCGCCAGGTCCTGGACCCGCGGCCGGCCGTTCGGGTTGGTCGATCCGACCTCGAGCACGAACAACATCAAGGGATCGATCACCTCGTCGCGGCCGGTGGCGATCGCGGCCTCCAGCACGGGGCGGAAGGCGCCCGCACGGAAGACGTCGGCGATGCGGCGGGGGTCCGCCTCGTATCGGGCCCGGGCGTCCTCGATCTGGGCGACCGCACCATCGATGTCCCCGGATTCCGCCCGGCGTCGTGCGAGCTCGCCGATCACCGGGACGCCGAATTCCACCGGAAACGGATGCCGGGACTCGATCGCCTCGAAGATCCCCCTCGCACGACCGGTGAGGAGCCTGCCGTGCGCCTCGTCCCCTCGCCCGATCGCGGTGTCCGCGAGGGCGAGCGTGGAGAGGATGCGACGATCGTGCGGGATCTTCGCCAGCACGGCGGCCTCGTCGATCCGACGTTCGAGGTCCGACCGCAGTGCCACGTCGGCGTAGAAGCGATCGTGCATTCGGATCATGATGTCGATCGAGTTCAGCGCCAGGTCGAAGTCCCGGGTCTCCAGGACGCGGTCGAGCTGCTCCAGCAGCCGATCGACGTCGGCACGATCCATCCCCCCCACCTGTCCCGCCACGATCCTGCCCTGGCTCGCAGGCTCGAAATCCGTCTCGAGCGCGACCGCCCCATCGAGGTCGCCGATCTCCGCGAGAGCCTGGGCGATCTTCAGGTCGATTCGATCGTGCCTCCAGCGCTCGATGTCGGCCGGGTGGTTCCGGTCGCTTCTCGCGATGAGCTCACGCACGAGTCCCTCGTCGCAGCCCACCCGCGCCGCGTGGAGCGCGACCGCGGCCAGCATCTCCGCACGTCGCCAGTTCTCGATGCGACCGGCGAGCTCGAGGACCCGGTTGGGCTGGCCGAGTTCGAGCATGGCCTCGAGGACGATCGCCTGGGTGCGGGCGCGGTCCTTGGGATGGCCTGCGTGCGGGAGCCTCGAGGCCACTTCGAACGCCCGCTCGAGCAGTCCGATCCTCCAGGGCTCCAGCTCCACGTCCACCAGGCGGTCGGTCGGACGCGACTCCTCGACCTCGTCGGCCGTCTGCCCCTCGGCCGCCGCGTCGATTCGTGCATGCTCGTCCGCCCCGCGAGCGGGGCTCTCCTGGGTCGGCTGGATCGCCGGCTCGGAGAAGAGGAGGACAAGGGAGAGGAGGGACGTGATCTTCATGTCTTCCAGGAGCCTGGGTCCCCGGACGCTCGGAGCGTCGATCGGGGCCGGATCTTCTCGACCCGGTGCTCGGCGGTGGGGCTAAGAGGCCCCACCGCCGATCCGGATGCGTCGGCGGCACGAAGCCGCCCTTGGGTCACGGGCAGGGGCCGAAGCCGGCGAGCAGGAGGCCGAAGTCGGCTCCGTTCGTCGTCCCGTCCCCGTTGAGGTCGGCGCCGGGGGTGTCCCAGGCGGCGAGGAGGAACCCGACGTCGGCACCGCTCACGAGACCGTCGCCGTTGAGGTCCTGCGGACACGGCTCGGCCGCGGCACAGAACTCCTCGGGGGTGGCGAGCATGCCGAACTGGTCGGCGGCCGACCAGCCGCAGAGCCAGGTGCTGTCGGCGGCGAATCCACCACGGAACGCGGCGGCCTCGACGAAGCCGTTCTCGCCGTTGGTGCCGATCGCGGCGACCGCGTCGCCGGCCGCACGCGGGTCGATCGAGACGACCCGCTGCATCAGCTTGCCGCCTCGGATGACCGGGGTGGCGTCACGCTCGATCGAGACGATCGGCATGACCTTCGGCTCGATCACGTTGTCGCGGGCACCGTTCAGGGCATCGAAGTCGCTGTAGTTGTCGTTGCCGTACAGGACGGAGTCGTTGATGCCCGAGAGCGTGCCGTCGACCTGCGCCGAGTAGAGGAAGGCGGCGCCGCCGGCGGCCGCGATCCCGGCGTCGTTGACCGTGGAGGTCGTGCCCGCCGGAGTGTTGAACACCTCGGCGAGGGTCAGCGTGCCGTTGTGCCCGTAGCCGGCCGAACCGTCACCGTCGTCACCGTCGGGGCGGACGACCTTCTCGCCGCAGTCCATGATGATGCACTGTCGGTACTGGACACGCGCGCCGTCGCGCCAGGCGGTCGCACCGTCGCCGTCGAACGGCTGGCCGACGAGCGTGAAGTTGGCGATCTGGGCGGTGGTGACCGGCTGGGGGTCGGAGTTCTCCGCACCGTCGGTCTCGCACATGTTGTCGCCCACGCCCGATCCCTGGCTCGCGTCGCGGCTGTAGCCCTGGACGATCAGGCCGTACTGGGCCGACCCACGCCATCCCTGGTCGATGTCGAAGGAGTCGTCACCGATGTTCCAGATGTTGACGTAGTTGAGGTTGACGGTGCCGCCCCAGATCTCGATGCCGTCGTCGACGTTGTTCATCACCTCGACGTGCGAGATGGTGGTGGCGCGACCGAGGCCGCCGAGCGAGATCCCGTTCAGCTCGTTGCCGAGGCCGATCACGCGACCGCCGTAGCGAAGCGAGAGATAGGAGAGGGCGCCGGAGTTGTCGTCGTCGTCCATGCCGCCGTACAGGACGCGGGTGTCACCGGGGAACTCCTCGGTGAGGCCCTCCATCGGCGACTGGTTGTTGCCGAAGGTGGCGCTGTTGCCGGACTCGAAGCTGTTCGAGATGTAGGCGTTCCCCATGATGGTGAGGTTGCCCCACTCGTTGCAGGCCTCGCGCCAGTTCGTGAAGTCGTCCGAGGTGGAGGTCATGATGATCGGCTCCTCGGCGGTGCCGAGGGCCTGGATCTTCGCGCCGCGGCAGATCGCGAACGAGCCCGATCCGTCGACGCTGGGAGTCGAGGCGATGATCGTCCCGGCCTCGATCGTGAGGCTCGCGCCCGGGAGCACGTAGATCTGGTTCTGGAGGTTGTAGGTGTTGTCCGCGGTCCACACGACGGAGGTGGTGATGTCGTCGGTGACGAGGATCTCCTCGGCGGTGGCGGCGGCGGAGAGGCCGACGATTCCGGCGAGGCTGAGGATGAACTGACGTCTCATTCTTTGTCCTTTCGAGAGTCGACGTTGGAGAAGCGATGCCTGGTCGGCGAACGAAGTGGCGGGGAACATTGCCTGCGAACGCCCTTGGCAAAGTGCGAATCGTGCCTCGTGCCCGCGGGCTCGAGGTCAGGGGTTCGCTACGTTCCGATTCGTTTCGCGCTCATCCGCGTCCTCCGGGTCGGTGTTCGACCCGGGAAGGTAGGGACCGAATGTTCAGGTCCCGTCAGCGTTGCGTTGGGTTCATGCGAGCCGTGCAGGCGGGACAGGCCGCAGAAGGATGCGCAGGAATCGCCCCATTCCTCGATTCAGGCAGGAGTTGTGCGGAGTCGCATGCCCCGGCCACCGATGACCACGAGGTCTCGAGATCCCGAGGAGCCCCGCCATGTGGACCATTTCCCTGCTCGCCGCATCCGTTCTCGCCCCACCGGTTCCGGCGGAGGCGCCCGCGGTGGCACCCACCGAAGGGATCGACTGGCGACAGGTCGGCGTCGACCCGGCGACCTGGCGGGATCTCCCCGCCTTCGAGGTGCTGACTCGTTCGCAGGCCACGTCCGCCGATGGACGAGTCACCGGCCGAGCGGTGCAGGGTCGCATCCGGTTCGAGGTCATCGACGACCGTCCGTTCCTGACGGCCGAGCGATGGGGCGGCGTTCGCGACTACGTCCGGATGACCTGCGACGGCGAGACCATCGTCTGGGGCGTCCAGGCCGACCGGGAATTCGAGCGACTCGCCATCGACGGCGACGCTGACCGTTGGGACTGGCTCGGCGCCGACGAGGTGGCGGCCCGACTCGGCCCC
Source organism: Planctomycetota bacterium (assembly GCA_036339295.1). Lineage (GTDB taxonomy): Bacteria > Planctomycetota > Phycisphaerae > Phycisphaerales > SM1A02. Next base: position 623 of record JAYZBK010000075.1, on the reverse strand, counting down.
GCCAACGCCATGGTCCTCGACCTGTTCTTCCGGAACGGACTGGAGACGGTCGCCCCGATCGGCGAGGCCCGACTCGTCGACCTCGGACCGGTCGACGCCAGGGCCTACGCCTGCAGCCTGCTCGTCGACGAGGCCCGCACCGCCCGCGCGCACGTGGCGTTCGGCACCGGACCCCGGATGCTTCCACTCGCCTTCGCGCTCCCCCGACGGAACGGGACCGTCGTCGAGATGGAGTTCCACGACTGGATCGTGCCCGAGTCGGGCGCGCCGGCCGGGACCGACGAAGGCTCGACCCCGGACTGGTTCCATCCCGTTCCGCCGACCGGATGGACCGAGGTCATGACGCTCCGCGTCGACGAGGAGCCTCCCGTGGGTCCCTCGACGTTCTCCACCCGCGTGCTCGGCCGACGCGCCGCCGCGACCCCGACGAACGACGGCGGGGACCTCTTCGACGTCGACCGCCCCACCGCCGTGCTCTTCCACGCTCCCGACGACGAGTCGAGCGGGTAGCGCCTCCTCGGATGGACGGAGCGATTCGATCTCGACGGGCGGCTGGTGACGGTCGAGGAGCGACCCTCGAGCGACGGAGACTCCCTCCGACCCGAGGTGCTCGCGCGGCTCTG
>JAYZBK010000074.1:0-2072 GCA_036339295.1 Planctomycetota bacterium | reverse complement strand
GCCGGATCTTCGATCGGGCGGGTCGATTGAGCAAGGGGAGGCAGTTCGCCTCGAGGGACGATGACGGGGAGCGGGACGACCGTCATTCTCGGGTCGGCCGGCGTCCCTCGGACGTCGACGGCCGCCATGGTGCCGGAGATGGCCGAGACGAGGTCGCTCCAGCCCGGCACGCGTCCGCGGGGGCGGAGTCGAAGCGACCACTCCCAGTCGTCGAGCCTCATCTGTCCGAGGCCCTCGACGGTGATGGTCGATGCGTCGAGGATGATCGGATCGAGGAGCACCTGGTCGCCGTCGATCAGCAGGTCGGTCGTCGCGACCGCGAGCTGGTCCTGGATCGGGGGAAGGAGCTGGCCGAGCTGGAGCAGGGCCAGGGCACCGTCGCCCGCGAAGCTGGCGTCCCGGACCACGACCCGACCCGACCCCACCCGGCTCGCGGGGAAGGCCTCGAATCCCCCGATCGAGAGGTTCGCGTAGAGCCTCCCGGGGCTCGCGGAGTCCGCCGGTGTCCGTTCGTATTCGTCGCCGACGACCGCGATCGAGCCGAGATCGACGTCCGCCATGACGACGTTGAATCCGTAGCGTCCGACCTCGGGCTCGAAGTCGATCCCCACCTCGACCCCGCCGCCGCCGATCGTGCCCCCGAGCACGTCCACGTGGACGACCGGGGAGGCCGACCCCGTCGGCGACGCCAGCGCCCCCGTGGCCACGGCGCCGTGCCCCGGGCGGCCGGCCACGTCGATCAGTTCGAATTCGGCATCGAGCTCGAAGTCGGTGGGATTCCCGTCGATGGCGGTGAGCGACATGTCGATGCCGTCCGCATCGGGGCGGATCACGATCGGACACTCCCCGATCGTCCAGGTGATGGAGTCGACGTCGATGTCCCCCTCCGCCTGGAAGAGGTGGGGGATGCCCGCTTCACGCACGCCCGGAAGGTCGGTCGGATCCCAGAACGAGGCGAGGAGGGATCCCCGGACCGCGACGTCCTTCGCCTCGACCGCCTCGGCGGAGAGGATGGCCGAGAAGGGAGGGGGGAGGAAGTCGACCTCGGGGACGTCGGTGTCGGGGAGGGAGATGTCGAAGGAGGCGCGGATCTCGGGACGGCTCGCGTCCTCGACCCGCGCCTCGAATCGGGTCCGGGTCCCGTCCGCCGCCATCAGCTCGATCGGGCCGAGCTCGACCCGGCGATCGTCGATGACGATGCGTCCATCTCCGAGCACCTCGCCGCCGCCGCGGCTCGTCGGATCCTCGATACCCGAGAGGCTGGAGAAGCACCGGGGGTCGAGTTCGATGTAGAAGTCGACGCCCTCGCGTCGTCCCGTCGAGACCTCGAAGCGACCCTTGAACCGCCCCTCCGGTGCCCGCTCGATCCACCAGTCGGCGAGCGCGTCGCCCGCCGCGAGACGGAGGACCTCCTCGACCGCGGGCGCCTCGAACCGAGCCGTGTCCAGGTTTCCGAGGAGCGTTCGGATCCCGATCTCCCGGTCGAATCCGTACCCGCCGTCCAGTCGCAGCGCGGCATCCTCGCGATCCGCGGTCGACAGGCGGAGGGCCAGGTCCTCGATCTCGACCCAACCCGGGTGGAAGTTGATCCGACCCCGCTCCCGATCCAGCCGCGTTCGACCGACCGCGGTGTCGAACTCCACCCAGAGGGGCTCCGCCTTGAGGTCGAGTTCGGTGTCGTCGTCCCGCCGTGTCCAGGTCAGTTCGGCGTTGAAACGGCCCTGGGGCGACCACCGATCCCAGAGCCGGCGCGCATCCTCGAGCGATCCCTCCGGCACCAGATCGAGGAGGAAGTCGTCCGCGCCCATCTCCCGCAACCGGGCGATGCCCCGGCCTCGGTCGGACTCGAAGTCGAAGTGTCCCCTCGCCATGACCTCGCCATCGTCCCGGCGCCCGGTGAAGCTGACCAGTTCGACGCCTTCATCGTCGATCTCTAGGGCCGCCCGGACGTCGGTCAGGGTGAATCCCCGCGGCCAGACGAGGCCGGCCTCCGCCACGGTCTCCCGGGCCATGCGATCCGGCGTCGCGTGGCCGTCCTGCATTCGCCCCGACACCGAGAAGGTCGAATCGCC
>JAYZBK010000073.1:0-13401 GCA_036339295.1 Planctomycetota bacterium | reverse complement strand
AGGGGGGAACTCGGGCCGGGACGACCCGCGGGAACGGTCCTGTCGATGAAGCGGGAACTTCCTCGAGCGCCTGCAGACTACCTGCCTTCACCCGTCGTCCCAACGAGCGATCCGCCGATTCATCGAGAACGAATGGGAAATTCTGGGCCCTTCGACGGAAAACGAACCGGGCCCCGCCTGCAGGAGGCGGGGCCCGGCGTCATCTCTTGGCTCGACCCTGCTCCCAGGGAAGAGAATCTCGTGATCGCGGTTCAGCCGCGACGGCGACGGCCGGCGATGCCGGCGAGGCCGAGGAGCGCCAGGGCGCCCGGGGCCGGGGCGACGTTGATCACCGCGGTCTCGGAGCTGGTCTCGACGTAGAGGTCGTCGACGTAGAGGCCCGGGTCGCCATTGGAGTTGGCGTACATGCGGATCTGGATCACGAGGCCGTCACGCTCGCCACCGTTGGAGTCGAAGGTCCAGGTGTGGCTCAGCTCCTGCCAGAGGTCGCCGCCCTCGGCGCCCGAGTAGGTGCTGTTGCCACCGGCGCTGCCGGCGTACGACGTGATGTCGCTCGCGTCGTCGGTGTAGCTGCCCCAGATGCGAAGCGAGGAGCTCGCACCGAAGGAGTCGTCCCAGGCCATGAAGCTGCCGAAGACGGTGTCGCCGTCGGTCAGGCCGGTGACGTGCGCGACGAAGGTCTGCGGGGTGCCGCCGAGGTCGACCTCCTGGAGGAACAGCGATCCGGTGCCGCTGAAGACGGTGTCGGAGCTGTTCGCGTAGAACATGCCCTCGTTGTTGAAGCCGCCGAGAATGCTCGCGGAACCGTCGTCCCAGCCGTAGGAGGCCGAGTTGGCGACTCCCGCGAGTGCGGGCGTGGCGATCAAGGTGGATGCAAGGACAGCAATCGTGGTGCGGGTCATGGCTCTCTTCTCTTCCTTGGGGAGGAAAACGGGAAAACGGGGAAGCACGGAACGGAGGCAGGAACGGATCGGGGCACCTGCCGTCCTCAACATTATCCGCCGACGGGGTGCCGACCCAAGGCCAATCCGGTGAACCGGCCAAACTTGCCGATCGCTGACCGGTCGCCAATCGGATCTTGACGCCCCCCGCCGGAGCAACTTTGACATATTCATGCAATGATGGCATAATCATGGCATGAACCCCTCGCAGCGACGCGCCGTGATCACCGACCTCCTCCAGGAGGGGGCGGTCCCGACCCAGCAGGCCCTCGCCCATCGACTGCATTCCCGCGGCATCTCGGCGACCCAGACGACCCTGAGCCGCGACCTCGCGGCGATCGGCGCGGTCAAGACCAGCGACGGCTACATCGCCGGCGAGGTCGTGCCGGTGCCCGTCTCCTCCACCCCCGCCTCGGACGATCTCGGGGGCCCGGTCATCGGCGCTTCCGTCGGAAGCGCCATGCTCATCCTGAAGACTCCTCCCGCCCACGCGCACCCGGTGGCCCGCAGGATCGACGCCCTCGGCGAGGAGGACATCCTCGGCACCATCGCGGGCGACGACACCGTGCTCGTGGCCACGAGATCACTGGCTGCGGCGCGTCGCATCGGACGCGAGCTCTTCCCACCTTCCTTCGACGGCGAGGACTGACCCATGTCGACCGTCGCCGTCATCGGGGCCACCGGTTACGCCGGTGCCGAGCTCGTGTCGTTGCTCCAGGCCCATCCCGCGATCGAGCCGATCACCCTGACCGGCTCCAGCCGCGACAAGCCCGTGGCCGCCGACCTCTCGGAGATCCATCCGAGATTCCGAGGCGGCCCCCCCCTGCCCCTTTCCGCCCTTCGACCGGAGCTCATCCATGAACAACGACCGGAAGCGGTTCTCCTGGCCACCCCTCACGACGCCAGCCTCGAGCTCGGGGCGTGGTTCGCGGATCGTGGGATCCCGGTGGTCGATCTCTCGGCCGCCTTCCGTCTCCCGGATCCCGGCGCGTATCCCGTTCACTACGGATTCGAGCACGAGCGGCCGGATCTCCTCGCGGCCGCGGCCTACGGCCTCGCGTCGCTGAACGCGAACGCCATCGCCATCGCCCAGATCGTCGCGGTCCCCGGCTGCTACCCCACCTCCATGATCCTGCCGGTCCGCCCCCTCGTGGAGGCCGGACTGGTCGATCCGGCCGAACCCGCCATCGTCGACTCGACCAGCGGGGTGAGCGGCGCCGGCCGGGGGGCCCGGGCGCACACCTCCTTCTGCGAGGTCAGCCTCCAGGCGTACGGGGTCCTCGAACACCGACACCAGCCCGAGATGGAGGTCCACGCCGGCCTCCCCGTCCTCTTCACGCCACAGCTGGGGGCGTTCGATCGCGGCATCCTCTCGTCGATCCATCTCAAGCTCGTCGACGGGGCGGGCGAGGCCGATGCCCGGCGGGTGCTCGAGTCGACCTACGCCGCGAACGACGATGTGCAGGTGCTCGACCCCGGTCGATGGCCGAGCGTCGCGGCCGTCGCCCGGACCAATCGATGCGACATCGGGCTCGCGGGCGCCCCGGTGCACCGTCGCCTCGTCGTCTCCAGCGCCATCGACAACCTCGTCAAGGGCGCCGCCGGCCAGGCCGTCCAGTGCCTGAACCTCCGACTCGGCCTGCCCGTCGACCTCGGTTTCGGCCCCGCCTCGCCCGTCGCCGCGGAGGTCGTCTCGTGAAGCGGTCGACCGACGATCCGATCACCGTCGTCAAGATCGGCGGCACGCTCCTCGACGATCCGGAAGCCCGGAGGGCGTTCATCGCCGCGGTGGCTCGCGCCTCGGCCGCGGGACGCCGGATCGTGCTCGTCCACGGCGGCGGCGCGGCGGTGGATCGCCACCTCGATCGGATCGGCGTTCGCACCCGTCGGGTCGACGGGATCCGACACACCCCCGCCGAACTCATGCCCGAGATCGCCGCCGTCCTCGTCGGCGAGGTCGGCACGATGCTCGTGTCCGACCTCCGAGCCGCGGGGATTCCTGCCGTGGGACTCCGCCTCGGCGACGACGACGCGATCGAGATCGCCCGGCTCGAGGCGGCCTCCGATCCCGGGGCGGTCGGCACCGTGGAGGGCGGGACCGCCCCGCTCCTCGAGGCGCTCCTGGCGAACGGCCGGGTCCCCGCGGTCGCGTCGATCGGCTTCCTTCCCGACGGCTCGCCCGTCAACGTCAACGCCGACGACGCGGCGGCGGGCATCGCCCGCACGCTGCCGGCCGACCGGCTCCTCCTCCTGACGGACGTGCCCGGCGTGCTCGACGCGGAAGGCCGCACCCTGCCCAGCCTCGACGCCGAGCGGATCGACCGCCTCGTCGCGGACGGCGTGATCGAGGGCGGCATGGTGCCGAAGGTCCGGGGCGGACTCGAAGTCGCGCGATCGACCGGGATCCCCGTCGTCGTCGGGCATTGGGCCGACCCCGCCGTGCTCCTCGACGATCGCACCGAAGCCCGGACCACCACCATCCTCCCCCCGCCGGTCGAGACCAGCCGATGACGAGCGTCCTTCCCATGAAGCCGACGGCCTCCGCCACGCCTCGGATCCCCCGCAACCTCCTCGCCATCGAGGACCTCGATGCCGCTGCGCTCCAGTCGCTGCTGGCCCTCGGCATCTCCATCAAGGCCGACCCCCTCGCCCATCGCCAGGCCCTCGAGGGCCTCAGCGTGGCGCTCATCTTCGAGAAGCCGTCGCTGCGGACCCGCGCGAGCCTCGAAGTCGGGCTCCACCGGCTCGGCGCCCAGGCCGTGGTCTTCGACCAGCAGGACTCCCCGCTGGGCGTGCGCGAGAGCATCCACGACCTCGGACGCAACCTCGAGCGATGGTTCCATGCCGTCGCGGCTCGCGTGCATCGGCACGAGGTGCTCGAAGCCCTCTCCGAATCGTGCGACGTCCCGGTCCTCAACACCCTGAGCGATCTCCACCATCCCTGCCAGTGCCTGGCGGACCTCATGACCATGGTGGAGCACGGCGTCGATCCCGGACGGGCCCGCGTCGGGTTCGTCGGCGACGGCAACAACGTCTGCCGCTCGCTCCTCCAGGGCGTCATCACCCTCGGCGGGGAGATCGTGGTGGTCTCGCCCCCCGAGTACGGCCCCTCGGAGACCGACGTCGCCCGGGCCGAAGAGATCGCCGCCGGGTCCGGGGGACGCTTGACGATCACCGACGATCCCGACGCCCTGGCCGGTACCGACGCCGTCTACACCGACGCGTGGATCTCGATGGGCGAGACCGATTCCGACGAGAAGCGCGCGGCCCTCGAGCGTTATCGAGTGGACGCGACGCTCATGTCGATCGCAGGCCCGGAGAGCCTCTTCATGCACTGCCTTCCCGCCCATCGCGGCGAGGAGGTGGTCGACGAGGTGATCGACGGCCCTCGCAGCGTGGTCTACGACCAGGCCGAGAATCGCCTGCACGCCCAGAACGCCTGGTTCATCGCCGCCCTCGGCGGTTCCTCCTCCCTCCTCCAACCGGTCCAAGCACCATGAAGACCCCTCGACGAATCGCCCTCGCCTACTCCGGTGGACTCGACACCAGCGTCATCATCCCCTGGCTCCTCGAGAACCACCCCGGCTGCGAGGTCCTCGCGGTGGTCGGCGACGTCGGCCAGGACCGCGCCGAGCTCGTCGGCATCGAGGAGAAGGCGCACGCGAGCGGCGCGGTCGCCTGCGAGGTGATCGACCTCCGCGAGGAGTTCCTCGAGGACTTCGCGTTCCCGATGGCGATCTCGGGAGCGGTCTACGAAGGCCGCTACCTGCTCGGCACCTCGATCGCCCGCCCGCTCATCGCCCGGGCACAGGTGGAGTTCGCCCGTCGGCACGACTGCGACACCCTCGCCCACGGGTGCACCGGCAAGGGGAACGACCAGGTCCGCTTCGAGGCCACCTTCACGGCACTCGCCCCGGACCTGCAGGTCATTGCGCCCTGGCGGCACTGGGAGATCCGGAGCCGGGAGGATGCGCTCGACTACCTCTCCGCCCGCGGCATTCCCTGCAGCGCGAGCCGCGAGAAGATCTGGTCGCGGGACGAGAACATCTGGCACATCAGCCACGAGGGCGGCGTCCTCGAGGACCCCTGGAACGCGCCGCCGACCGACGTCTGGACCCGGACGGTCGATCCCCTCGACGCCCCGGCGGTTCCGGGCAGCGTCATCATCGGCTTCGAGAAGGGCATGCCCGTCTCGCTCGACGGCGAGACGCTGGCGTCGCTGCCTCTCCTGGAGCGACTCAACGAGCTCGGCGGCGCCCACGGCGTCGGACGCATCGACATCGTCGAGAACCGGCTGGTCGGCATGAAGAGCCGGGGCTGCTACGAGACCCCCGGCGGAACGATCCTCATGGAGGCGCTCCGCGGCCTCGAGGAGCTCGTGCTCGACCGCTCGGCCCTGCGGCTCCGCCAGCGACTGGCCCACGAATTCACCGATCTCGTCTACGACGGCGACTGGTGGACGCCGGCTCGCGAGGCGATGCAGGCCGCCTTCACCTCGATCGCGACGCGACTCGACGGCGAGGTGGAGGTGACGCTCTCGCGGGGAACGGCCACGACCACTCGGCGTCGGAGCCCGCACTCCCTCTACTCCGAGGACTTCGCGACCTTCGGCGAGGACGACGTCTACGACCAGGCCCACGCCGAGGGTTTCATCCGGCTCCACACCCTCCCCAGCCGGATCGCCGCCCTGAAGACCCTGGCCGAGGGCGGGGACCCGCTGCCCGCGGCGACCGAGGGAGCCCACGCGTGACCACCGCCGATCCGACCGTGCGCGAGGCGCTCTGGAGCGGTCGCTTCAGCGGCGAGGTCCACGAGCTCTTCCAGCGGTTCAACGACTCCCTCCCCTTCGATCGACGCCTCCTCCCGCAGGACGTCGTGGGAAGCCGGGCGTGGGCGGCGGCGCTCGGGTCGGCGGGCGTGCTCGACCCCGAGGACGTCGAGAGGATCGACGCGGCCCTGGAGGACATCCTCGCGAGCGTCGAGTCCGATCCCACCCTGATCGAGGACGCGGTCGACGAGGACGTCCACTCCTTCGTCGAACGCGAACTCGTGGAGCGGGTGGGCGATCTCGGGACGCGCCTGCACACCGGCCGCAGCCGCAACGACCAGGTCGCCACCGACCTCCGCCTGTGGACGCTCGCCGCGATCGACGCCCGGGTCGCCGAACTCCAGGCGTCGATCGACGCGCTGGTCCGGCTCGCCGAGCGGGAACGCGACACGGCGTTCCCGGGCTACACCCACCTCCAGCGGGCCCAGCCGATCCTCTTCGCCCACTGGTGCCTCGCCTACGTCGAAATGCTCCGCCGGGACGTGTCGCGACTGATGGACGCCCGGACCCGGACCGCGGTCTGCCCGCTCGGGGCCGCCGCCCTTTCCGGCACGGCGTGGCCGATCGACCGGGAGCAGCTCGCGGTGGACCTCGGCTTCGAGGCGGCCGCCCCGAACAGCCTCGACGCCGTCAGCGACCGCGACTTCGTCATCGAGAGCCTCGCGGCGATCGCGACCTGTTCGATGCACCTCTCGCGGCTTGCGGAGGACCTGGTCTTCTACGCGTCGGGCGAGGCGGGACTCGTCGTGCTCCCCGACGGCCTGTGCTCCGGGTCGTCGATCATGCCGCAGAAGAAGAACCCCGATGCGCTCGAGTTGATCCGCGGCAAGTGCGGCATGCAGCTGGGTCGCCTCGTCGGCGTCCTGACGACCATGAAGGCCCTGCCGCTGGCCTACAACAAGGACATGCAGGAGGACAAGGTCCCGCTGTTCGAGGCGATGGACGAACTCTCCATCTGCCTGCAGGTCCTGGCCCCGCTCCTCGACGGCATCACCATCGATCGCACCCGGGCGGTCGAGGCGGCGACCGGCGACTTCGCCAACGCCACCGAACTCGCGGACCACCTCGCCCGGGCCGGTGTCCCGTTCCGGGAGGCCCATCACCAGGTGGGACGGCTCGTCGCCGAGGCGATCGAGCTCCGTTCGACGCTCGAGGATCTCCCGCTCGAGACGATTCGACGCCACGCCCCGTCGGCCTCGACCGAGGTGCACGTCGACCTCACCATCGACGCCGCCCTCGCACGTCGCGCCGCGACCGGCGGCACGTCGCCCGTACAGGTCGCCGGTCGCCTGGCCCGGCTCGGCGGCGCCCGACCGTCACCGACCATCGACCCCGAGGCGGTCGAGGTCCGGCCGGCGACGGTGGAGGATCTCCCGGGCATCGCCCGACTCGTCGACTACTGGGCGGAGGCGGGCGAGAACCTCCCCCGGACCGCCGACGAGATCCTCCATTCGATCGGGGAGTTCGCCGTCGCCACCCACGAGGGGGAGGTCGTCGGCTGCGGCGCCCTCTGGCTGTACACCCCGACGCTGGGGGAGATCCGGTCGGTCGGCGTGGAACCCGGTCTCCAGGGAGGCGGGGTCGGAAGCCGGCTGGTCGAGCACCTGGCCGGCGTCGCGCGGGACCTTCGCGTCGAGCGCGTGTTCGTCCTGACCCGGGCTCCCCGCTTCTTCGAGCGACTCGACTTCCGCCCGGTGAGCGTGAACGCGCTCCCGGAGAAGATCCTGAAGGACTGCGCCCGCTGCCCGAAGAAGGAGAACTGCGACGAGATCGCCATGATCCGGACCACCCTCGATGGATGACCTGGCGACGCCGACCCCGCACGCCGCCCGGTCGCTGGAGCTTCCATCCCGGTTCCCCTCGGGCTTCGAGGCCGCCTGCACCCGGGTCGGCATGCGACACGGCCCCGGCGACGACCTCGCCCTGCTCGTCGCCCCCCCCGGGACCACCGTCGCCGGCGTGTTCACCCGGAATCGATTCGCCGCCGCCCCGATCGACCTCTCCCGGCGTCACCTCGCCGCGACCGCGGGCTCCGGCCGGGCGCTCCTGATCAACGCGGGCTGCGCCAACGCGGCGACCGGTCCACGCGGCGTCGAGGACGCGAACCGTTGCGTGTCGGCGGTGGCCGCCATGCTCGACGTGCCGCCCGAGGCGGTGCTCGTGAACTCGACCGGCGTGATCGGCGAACACCTGCCGATCGAGGAGCTGCTCGAAGCGATCGCGACGCTCGAGGCGGACCTCCACCAGGACGCGGTGGACTCGTTCGCCCGGGCGATCATGACCACCGACTCCGCCCCGAAGGCGGTGCGACGAACCGTGCCCGCGGCCGATGGCGGCGAGGTCGTGATCGTCGGCATCGCGAAGGGCTCCGGGATGATCCACCCCAACATGGCGACGATGATCGGCGCCATCACGACCGACGCGACCGTGACCCCGGTCGATCTCGATGCCGTCCTCCGCCGCAGCTGCGACTCGACCTTCAACCGGGTGAGCGTCGACGGCGACACGTCGACCAACGACGCGGTCTTCGCCTTCGCGAGCGCCGCCGCCGGGCCGCCCGCGGATCCCGACGCGTTCGAAGCCGCGATCCACGAGACCTGCCTCGAACTCGCGCGGATGATCGTGGCGGACGGCGAGGGTGCGTCGAGGGTCCTCGAAGTCGTCGTGCACGGCGCCGCCACCGCCGCGGACGCCCGCGAGGTCGCCCAGACGATCGGCAGCAGCCTCCTCGTGCGGACCGCGGTCGCCGGGGGCGACCCCAACTGGGGCCGGATCGTCGCCGCCCTCGGTCGGACCGAGGCGACGTTCGACCCGAATCGGGTCCGGATCACCGCCAACGGCGTGCTCCTCTTCGAGGCGGGGCGCCCCCAGGGCGGGGACTCGGAGGACTGCTTCTCGGCCGAGACCGTCGTCCTCGGGGTGGAACTCGGCTCCGGCGGACACTCCGACCGCCATCTCACCTGCGACCTCACGGAGTCGTACGTGCGGATCAATGCCGACTATCGCACCTGAATCGACGTTCCGGGGGCATGGAACCTGAGACTGAGTCGCAGTATCATGGGGCGTCCCCCAGGAGTCCCTGCGTGAACCGCGACACCCAGACCACGCCCCTCCACCTCTGCCAAGACGGATCCACGGTCCTGATCGACGTCGCCGACCTCGATGCGACGGATCGCTCGATGCTCGAGGCGATGGGGGTCGAACATGGATGCGAGGTCGAGATCTGCCACGTCGGATCACCGTGCATCCTCAAGGTCGACGCCCGGCGGTTCGGCGTCGGACGCGAGGTCGCCTCGCGAATCCGTGTCACGCTCGCTGCCCCGGCCGGCGCCTGATCCGTCGCCGGATCCGATCAGCGACCCATGGACGAGACGAAGGCCCCCACGCAAGACACCGATCCCGCCGACGGCTCCTCGGGAGTCCGTCCGCGACGCGTCGCGCTCCTGGGCAATCCGAACTGCGGCAAGACCACGCTGTTCAACCGGCTCTGCGGCCTCCGGGCCCGGACCGCGAACTATCCGGGCTCGACCGCCGAGGTCCGGGTGGGACGATGCGCCACCGGTGCCGAACCGTTCGAGGTCGTCGACCTGCCGGGCATCTACGGGATGGACCTCGACCTTCCCGAGAGCCGGATGTGCCGCGACTGTCTCGACGGCCGACTGGACGACGCCCCCGATGCGACGCTCGTCGTCATCGATGCCACCAACCCCGTCCGGGGGCTCTCGCTGGCGATCGCAGCCATCCGTCGCCGCCTCCCCACGGTGATCGCGCTGAACCTCGCGGACCTCGCGGCCCGCCGCGGCATCTCATTCGACGAGGAACGACTCTCCGAACGACTCGGTGTCCCGGTCGTCGCCGTGAGCGGTCGAACCGGCCGAGGCATCGACGCCCTGATGGAAGCGATCCGGACCGCGACCCCCGGCCGAGTCCCGCTGCCGACCCCGGAGGACTCGATCCAGTCCCGTCGGGCCTGGCTCGACGACCTCGTCGCCGAGAGCATGGGCGGCCACGACGCCGTCGGAACCGCACGGGACTCCGTCGCCGACCGACTCGACAAGGCGTTCACGCACCCGATCCTCGGGCTCCTGGTCTTCGTCGCGGTGATGTCGGGGCTCTTCTGGACGATCTTCTCCCTCGCCGGCGTGCCGATGGACCTCGTCGACGGCCTGTTCGGCACGATCGGCGAGTTCGTCTCGTCGGCGCTGCCCGAAGGCGCCATCCGCGACCTGGCGGTCGACGGGATCATCGGCGGCATTGCAGGCACCGTGATCTTCCTTCCACAGATCCTGATCCTGTTCTTCCTGCTCGCCCTGCTCGAGGACACCGGCTACCTCGCGCGAGCCGCCTTCGTCATGGACCGCGTGATGTGCCGATTCGGCCTTCCCGGCCAGGCGTTCGTCCCGCTTCTCTCGAGCCACGCCTGCGCACTGCCGGGGATCATGTCGGCTCGCCTGGTTCCCGATCGTCAGGACCGGCTGGCGACGATCCTCGTCGCGCCGTTCATGAGCTGCACCGCCCGGCTTCCCGTGTACGTCCTGCTCATCGGCCTGCTCTTCGACGGCCGCGCCTGGCTGGCCGGCGTGGCCTTCGCGGGCTGCTACCTGCTCGGGGCGGTGGCCGCCCTGCTCTCCGCCTTCATCGCCCGGCGGACGATCCTGCCCGGACGCAGTCGCCCGATGGTGCTCGAACTTCCCGACTACCGGATGCCGAGCGTCAAGTCGGCGATCATGGTCTCGTGGGACCGAGGGTTCGTGTTCCTTCGGAACGCCGGCACGATCATCGTGGCGATCTGCGTCGTCATGTGGTGGCTGAGCGCCTACCCGAAGGTCGATGCGCCGCCCGAGGCGATCGCCCTGGAGACCCGGGCCGCGGAGATCGAGACCGCCGATCCAGGGAATGCGGAGGCGCTCCGCGAGGAGGCGAACCGCCTCGCGGTCGGGGCCCAGCAGGCGGGGTCCTTCGCCGGTCGGATCGGCTCCGCGATGCAGCCGGTCTTCGCCCCCATCGGCGCCGATCGCACGCTGACCGTCGGGATCCTCACGAGCTTCCTCGCCCGGGAGGTCTTCGTCTCCACCGTGGCCGTCCTCCAGGGTGGCGGCGAGGACATCGCGGAGGACGACGGCCAGGTCCTGACCCTCGTCCGGGAGGCCCGGCGGGACGACGGGACGCCGCTCTTCGACACGCCGACCGCGGCGTCGGTCCTCGTCTTCTTCGTCCTGGCGATGCAGTGCCTGCCCACCCTCGCGGTCACTCGACGCGAGACCGGCAGCTGGAAGTGGCCCGCCCTCCAGTTCGGATGGATGAGCGGGCTCGCCTGGGTGGCCGCGGCCATCACCTACGCGGCGGTCTCGGGACTCGCCTGACCGGAGTCGCCTGGCCCGACCGACGATGGGATACCCTCAAGGCATGCCGTGGACCGACTGGCAATTCTGGATCGTGACGCTGATGGCCCTCGGCGGCCTCGTCATGGTCGTGCGCCCGCTGATTCCGTCGCGTCGCGGTGGCGCGGGATGCGGGTCGTGCCCGAGCAACTCGAAGCCGGGCGATCCCAAGGTCGGCAAGCGGACCACGCTCACCATCGAGGGACGACGAGCGGACTGAGCACGCCGCCGTCGTTCCCGGCGACGCTCATCGCCGGGGACAGCAGGCGCCCTCCGGCGCTCCCTCCCGGGTTCGACAGCAGGCATCGAGCCAGGAGACTCGATCTCCGACGGCCTCGGCCTCGGAAGGATCGTGCGTCACCATGATCGTGGCGACCCCGGCGTCCTTGAGCACGCTTGCGATTCCCCCCCGCACCTCCTGCCGCGTCTCGACGTCGAGGCTGCTGAAGGACTCGTCGAGCAGCATCACACGTGGACGGCGGGCCATGGACCGGGCGATCGCGACCCGTTGCTGCTGGCCGCCACTGAGGGTGTGGGGCATGCGGGCCGCGAGGTCGAGGATCCCGACCCGATCGAGCTGTTCGTCCGCCCGGGACCGACGCTCGCGGCGCCGGACGCCACCCATGCCGAACATCACGTTGCCTCGAACCGTCCGGTTCGGGAAGAGCGCGAAGTCCTGGAAGACCATGCCCACCGGACGTCGCTCCGGCGGGAGATGCACTCCGGGCCCGTCCATGGTCTCCCCATCGATGGAGATCGTCCCGCGGCTGGCGCGTTCGAGTCCGGCGATCAGCCGAAGCAGCGTCGTCTTCCCGCCTCCCGAGCACCCCAGCACGCAGTGGATCTCCCCGCCGGCCACGGAGAGTCGGCATCCGTCGATCACCGGGGGCCCTGCGGCGTAACCGAACTCGAGATCGACGATCTCCAGCACGGGCGAGGGTTCGAAGAAGGGAAGACTGGTCATGATTCGTCCCGCTCCTTCCCTGATCCGAATCCACGTTCGAGCTGCCGGGCGAGGAGCACGACGGGCAGCATGCCGACGAGCACGATGAGCAGCGCGGCCGTCGAAGCCTCGCCGAGCCGTTCGTCGGAGGCCAGCTCGTAGACGCGGACGGCGAGCGTATCGAAGTTGAACGGACGGAGCATGAGCGTCATCGGGAGCTCCTTGGCCACGTCGACGAACACGAGCAGCCCGGCCACGAGAAGGCTCCGCCGCAGGAGCGGTACGTGGACTCGGAGAAGACTCCCGAACGGTCCGGATCCGAGCACCCGCGCCGCGTCGTCGACGTTCTGGTGGATCCTCGACAGCCCGATCTGGACCATCGAGAGACCGACGGCGAGGAAACGCGTCTGGTAGCCGATCACGAGAGCCACCACCGAGCCGGTGAGGACGAGCCCGGGTCGCGAATCGGCGCCGAGCCACGTCGTCCAGGCATCGTTCAGGCGGTGATCGATCCAGCCGAGCGGCAGGAGGAGCCCCAAGGCGATGACGGGCCCCGGGATCGCGTATCCGGCCCGGGCGATCCCGCGGACCGCGGTCGTCGAACGCCCGGGACGGACGCGCGAGGCGTACCCGATGACCAGCGAGATCAGCACGGCGACGCAAGCGGCGAGAAGCGACACGGTCGCGGTGTCGCGAGCCAGCGCCAGGAGGTAGCCGGTCCCGCGGGAGTCGCCGGACTCGATCGCCAGTTGGACGAGCCGCGATGCGGGGAGCAGGAATCCCAGGAGGACCGGGACCGAACAGAGCACGAAGACGGCGGTCCCGGAGGCGGGCCCCAGCCGCTTTCGACGCCGCGACAGGCTGCGACTCTCCGTCCGGTGATACCGCCGACCACGGCGGAGCAGGCGTTCGAAGGCAAGCACCATGAAGACCGCCGTCAGGAGGACCGACGAGAGCTGGGCCGCCGCGACCGGCGAGGCGAGGGCGTACCTCGTCCGGTAGATCCCCGTCGCGAACGTGTCGACGGCGAGATGATCGACGGCGCCGAAGTCGGCGACGGTCTCCATCAACACGAGCATGATCCCACCCGCGATCGCGGGTCGGGCGAGGGGCAGCCCCACGAGGAGGAACGTCTTGAGCGGCCCCCGGCCCAGGGTCCGACTGGACTCCAGCAGGGCCTGCGACTGCTCGAGGAACGCGACCCGGGCCGTGAAGTACACGTAGGGATAGAGGGCGAACGAGAGGACGAAGATCGCTCCGCCCATCGATCGGATCGTGGGGAACCAGTAGTCCCCCGCCTGCAGGCGG
>JAYZBK010000072.1:0-6250 GCA_036339295.1 Planctomycetota bacterium | reverse complement strand
AGCGAGATCTCCTCCTCGGCCCCCTCCTCGTCCTCCCGCCAGAGGCGGATGGCGCCGGAGAGACGATCCATGTGGCAGCCGAACTCCTCCGTGTCGAGGGAGTTGAAGTGCTTGCGGGCGGCGCTGATCATCGCCTGCTCGAGATCCTCGATGAGGAGTTCCCGGTCGATGTTCCGGTCGCGGGCGATGGAGTCGAGGATGCGAAGGGTCTCGGCGTTCATGGGGGGTCTGTTCCAGTTGGTGGGTTGTCGAACCAGATGTGATGTCGAACGAATCGAAGGGCCGTCGAACCGGCCGCGGACGAGGGTGCCGGACGGGCACCCCGGGACCGACCCGCACGAATCGAGCCACGCGTCCCTGGAGACGCGTGGCCCGTCGCTGTCGCTCGGCGTCGATCCCCGCGGGGGGATCGGGTGCCGGTCGAGACCGTGATGGTCGGAATCGGTCACCTCATGGCGACGAACTCCGAGGGGAGGTTCCCTGCAGTCACCGCCATCCACGGATGGCGGTGGCTCGCGATCGACTCGATGACAGTCGCGGAGACGGTCATCGGGAGATCACGCGATGGGGCTGGTTCGATGCGTGGACTCGCATGTCGTTCCAGTTCATCGTCGGGTCCATGGTCCGGCGGGGTCCGCCGGGCCGCGAATTCCCGGCCCGCACCACGCGGACCGGCCCTCCCCGACCATCGAGCGACGGGCGGGACGTCGGGCGCGGCGAACCGCGACCGATCCGGGAGGATATCCGGTTCCGGTCCGACGGGCAATGAATGGACGATCGCGAGGCCGGTGGAAGCCGCCTGGAGGCTCAATCCGGGGCTTCGGAGGCCGATTCGGGCGGTGGCGTGACCGCTCGGGCCCTCTCCGCCCCGGACTCGATCGGCATCCCGCGGGCGGGTCCGACGATGCGGAGCGCCCGCTGGCCCCGGTGCTGGCCGAGGACGGCCTCGTACTTCGGGCGGCCCTCGACGCTCACCGTGACCGGCTCGTGGGCGAGTCGATCGGTCGTGATCAGGTCGCCGACCTCGAGTCTCCCAAGCTCGGAGAGCGTGATCGTGGTCTCCGCGAGGGTCGCCTCGACCTGCATGGCCGAGGTGTGCAACCTGGAGACGATCGCGGGATCGGCGGAGGATGCGTCCCCGCGCCCGGTGACCAGCCAGCTCTCCGCGTTGAGGGCCTCCATCACCGGCTCGATCACGTTGTACGGCATGCACAGGCTCATGGTGCCGGCCCGGCCTCCGAGCTTGACCTCGAAGCCGATGACCACCACGACCTCGTTCGGCGGGACGATCTGGACCAGGTGGGGATTGGACTCCATCGCCCCGATCCCGAATCGCATCTCCTGCACGTCCGTCCACGCCTCGGTGAGCGAGGCCAGCCCGAGCTGGAGGATCCGACGAACGAGCCGGGCCTCGATCGAGGTCATCGGTCGCTGGGGGATCACCATGCCCTTGTTGTTCCCGCCGAGGAGGCGATCGACGAACGGGTAGACGATGAGCGGGCTGATCTCCATGCAGAACTGGCCGTCCAGCGGCTCGCAGTTCAGCAGGGTGAAGCAGGTCGGGTTGGGGAGGCTGTTGATGAACTCCGAGTAGGTCATCTGGTCCGCGGTGGCGACCCGGACCTCGACGATCGATCGGAGGAAGCCGGAAAGCTGGGCCCCGAAGCCCCGGGCGAAGGTCTCGTGGAGCGTCTGCAGGGTCCTCATCTGGTCCTTGCTGATCCGCTCCGGCCTCTTGAAGTCGTACGGCCGGATCTCGACCTTCTCGAAGTCGCGACGCGTCCTCGAGAAGATCCTCGCGGCCTGGCCCTCCTCGCCGAGCCCCCCCGCCTCCACCGCGTGGAGGAGGGTGTCGACGGCCGACGGGTCGAGCATGTCCGGTTCAGGCATGTCCTGGCACCTGTTGGGAAACACCGAACGGGGTCGCCGGCATCCTGCCGGCACGAAACACCCCTCGGGGTCATCGGCCAGCGGCTCCTCGCCGCTTGAGCCGGTCCCCGGTCGGACAATCCCCAGCCCCGCGGATCCGCTCGCCTGGTTCGACGGACTTGGTTCCCGGACGGCGGTCCGGGGCCGCGGCGAACCTCTCGCCCCCGGGCGGTCGTATCCTCACCCACATGTCACCCATCACCACTCGCGGCATCTCCTCCCTCCTGGTCGTGCTGGCGGCGATCCTGCTGGTCGCCGGCCCGGCTCGTGGCCAGGTGGACTTCGGTCTTCCCGGGTTCCAGGCGGAACGCCCGTCCTTCAACGACTCGCGGGACCAGGTGACGACGTCGGTGATCCCCTCGCAGACCGAGGTCTCGGCGGGCGGGGACTTCATCCTCGCCGTGGTGTTCGATGCCAAGCCGGGCTGGCACGTCTGGCCGGGCCCCGGGCAGGTCCCCGAGCCCTACGCCACCTTCGCCGGGGCCATCCGGACCGAAGTCGCGGTGACGCCGGGCCCCGACTCCGGTGTCACCGCCCATCTCGGATTCGCTCGGTGGCCCGAGGTCCACGGCATCGAGACCGATCTCGGCGACGGTCCCATGAACTACGGCGTCTACGAGGGGCGGGTGGGCGTGCTCGTGCCCATGACCGTGGCGGCGGACGCCGCCCCGGGACCCCGGTCGATCGCGGTCGAGGTGACCTTCCAGACCTGCGACGACCAGTTCTGCCTGGCCCCCGCGACCGAGACGCTGGAGACGACGATCGAGGTCGTCGCGGCCGGCGGTGCCCGCGGCGGCGACGTCAACACGTCGGATCCGGTCTTCGCCGGCTTCGACTCGGCGGTCTTCGCGGAGATCCGGGGTGGGGCCGCCGCCCCCGAGATCGTCGACTTCGACGTCTTCGGGGCGGGCTTCTCGATCGACGTCAACGGAACCGGTGGTTTCCTCCTGCTCCTCCTGGTGGCGGCCATCGGGGGACTCCTGCTGAACTTCACGCCGTGCGTCCTGCCGGTCATTCCCCTCAAGATCATGGGACTCAGCGCCGCCGCGGAGAATCGACGGCGGTGCCTCGCCCTCGGCACGTCGATGTCGGTCGGCGTGGTGTTCTTCTGGATGGTGCTCGGCGGCCTGATCGCCGGCCTCAAGAGCTTCCAGTCGATCAGCGAGTTCTTCCAGTACCCCATCTTCACCATCTCGGTCGGGGTGGTGATCGCCGTCATGGCGGTCGGGATGGCGGGCTTCTTCACCATCCGCCTCCCGAGCAAGGTCTACGCGGTCCAGACGAGCCACGACTCGATCTTCGGGTCCTTCCTCTTCGGGATCATGACCGCGGTCCTCTCCACCCCGTGCACCGCGCCGCTGATGGGCGCGGCCGCGGCGTGGGCCACGACCCAGTCGCCCGCCACGGTGCTGGTCGTCTTCGGGGCGATCGGCGCCGGCATGGCGATCCCCTACCTCATCCTGAGCGCCTTCCCCGACCTGGTGAAGCGGATGCCGCGGACGGGTCCCGCGAGCGAGGTCGTCAAGCAGGTGATGGGCCTCCTGCTGCTCGCGGCCGGCGCGTACTTCATCGGAAGCGGGATCTCCGGACTCACCGTGGTGCCCGGCGAACCCCCGAGCCGCCTCTACTGGTGGTTCGTCGCCGCGGCGGCGTTCGCAGCGGGCGGATGGCTGCTCGTCCGGACGATCAGGCTCTCGAGGAAGGCGTTGCCGAGGGTCGTGTTCGGAGGACTCGGGGCGTTCATCGCCGCCCTCTCGATCTGGATCGGCCTCGT
This sequence comes from Planctomycetota bacterium, assembly GCA_036339295.1. GTDB lineage: Bacteria > Planctomycetota > Phycisphaerae > Phycisphaerales > SM1A02. The sequence goes on along the minus strand of JAYZBK010000072.1, from coordinate 2,547 downwards.
CATGACCGCGAAGGGTCCGATCGACTGGGTCTACTACACGCCGGATCGCTTCGCGGCGGCGGTGGCGGAGGACAAGGTGGTGGTGCTCGACTTCACCGCCGAGTGGTGCCTCAACTGCAAGACCCTCGAAGCGACCGTCCTCCAGACGCCGGATGTCGTGGCCGCCCTCGATCGGGGCGACGTCGTTCCGATGAAGATCGACCTCACCGGCGAGAATCCCGACGGTGTCGCCAAGCGCAACGAGGCCGGACGCCTCACGATCCCCCTGCTCGTGGTCTACGGGAAGGACGGGACCGAGATCTGGAAGAGCGACGCGTACACGCCGAGCCAGGTGCTCGGGGCGATCGAGGAGGCCGACGGCACCTACGGCCGATCCGCTTCGGCCGCCGCCGCGGAGTCGGCCGGGAACGAGCCCGGCTGAACCACGCGTCCGGATCGGTGCGTCGGAGTCAGTCGGCCGCGTCGGGCCCGGATGCCTCGATCACGGCGTCGATGCGGGCCCGATCACCGTCGCCGAACTGCACGAGTGGATCGAATCGACGCGCCTGGTCGAGGTCCCGCGCGCGCAGCGCGGCCGATCGGGCCTCGTCGGCCCGCCCCAGCTCGAGCAGGAGTGCCGCCTTCCGGAGCTGGCTCCGCGGATTCATGGGATCGAAGGCGAGCGCATCCTCGATCGCCACGAGTCGCGAGGCCGGCTCGCAAGCCGGGTCGCTCCACCGCACCGCCGCGCGAAGCCCGGCGCTCCGGGGTCCGGGACGACGGTCGTACCAGGCATCCGCGAGCTCGAACGCCTCGGATCGACCGGCCTCGGTCTCCGAGCGGAGGAACTGCTCGATCGCACCGGGTGGCAGCCGAGGATCCCACCAGCCATGGTCGTCGATCGCGTCCCGGAGTTCCCGGGCGGCCGCGAGCCGGGTCCCGGGATCGACCGGTCCGCCGGCCGCATGCCCGGCATGCAGTTGCTCGACCGCCGCGAGGGATCGATCCTCGTGCAGGCGGGCCTGGATCGACACCACGGCGGCCAGCACGGCCGTGCCGGCCACGGTGAGCGAGGCGATCCGGGACCAGGCCGCCGGACGGGCCTCCGGCATGGTCCGTTCCGCCGCCGCCCCGGCGACCGCCACGATGACCCATGAGATGGCGATCGATCCCGGCTGCCAGAAGAGCATCTCGATCCCCGCATGGGCGACGACGACCGTCGCGGCGGCGATCGCGACGACTCGAACCGTGGATGGCCGAAGACACGCGGTCGCCCCCCAGCACGACGTCCCGACGAGGACGCCGATCGCCAGCGCCCCGACGCGGATCGCGAGCGCCGTCTCGTCGAGGGGCCACTCGGTCCGCCACTGCTCGTAGCCGACGACGCCGACGACGAGGAACGAGACGACGAGCATCGGGAGGCGCGAGGTCGAGGGACCCGGGTCGGATGCCGCCGGGACGACCGACCGACGACCGGTCATCACGAACACGAGCGCCATCCAGGCCAGGCCGAGGACGCCGAGCGACGCGAGCCAGTCGAGGACGAGCGAGTGGGCGCTGGCGACGTTCTCGGGACTCGTCGCGGGCTTGGTCGCGAGGTACGCGGCCTGGAATCCGTCGGGGCCCACCCCGGTCCACGGCGCCGAGACGAACGCACCGATGGCGCCCTGCAGGTAGTGCCATCGGAAGAGGAGCGAACGCTCGTCGGCGAAGGACTCGCCCAGGACCCCTCGGAGGACGACCGCCGCGACCACGAGGGCGGTGGCGACGAGGATCGGCGTTCCCGGCCGCCGCTCGACCGATCCGCGAGCGGGTCCGAGGACGAGGAGGAGGACCGCGACGCCCAGGAACGTCGCCGCGATCGCGCCCTTCGATCCGTTGACCCCGACCAGCATCGCGAGGCCGATCGCCACGAGGCCGAGTGCCACGGGGCCACCGGCGCCCTCCGGCGGCGTGCCCGGGGCGACGACTCGGTCCATCCGTCGGCTCGCGAGGATCCCGACCAGGGCCACCGCCGCCGCGCCGGAGATGCCGCTGAAGACGTTGGAGAAACCGGTCCATCCGGTCGCCTCCGGCTGTCGGAGTCGTCGCTCGAAGGACAACGCCTCGGGCGAGTCCACGGTCCACCCGCGTGCGGCGAGGATCGCTTCCCGGTTCGCCTCGAAGTACGCGACCGTGCCGGGGTGCTCCCAGAACACCTGGAAGGCGCCGCGGACCCCGCCGACCGCCACGGCACCGACGACGATCGAGAGGACGGCCCTTCGATTCCCGGCGCTCCGCACGAGGTGGGCGAGGGCCACGGCGGTGATCGATGCGGCGAACCAGTCGGCCCCGCGCCAGGCCTGGAGGAGATCCCCCGATCCGTGCACGAGGAGGACCGGAAGCGGAAGGAGGCCGAGGGCGAGGAGCCATGGATCGAGCCCGCGTCGCGAAGCCTCCCGCCACAGCGCGAACGCGGCGATGCCCAGCAGGACGGCGTCGAGGAACGCGGACCCGCCCGGACCGGTCGCCGCGTAGGCGCCGGGCGCCGAAGCGGGATCGAGATCGAAGATCCGGTCCGGGGCGTGC